>JBGOUV010000288.1:0-8876 GCA_041477815.1 Terriglobia bacterium
CGAAGGGGGAGGATATCCTACGAAAGATTGAGCGGGCCAAAGCGGTGCTAGCTCGGATTATTGATGGTTAATTCAATTACAGGACACTAGAAGCTCACGTCCGCGATTCTTCGCCGGACAACCGTCTCGACGATGGTAGAAAGGGCTGCTCCCTTGGCGTTCAGCTTGGCGGCCCCCGCCTGTCCCAGCATCTTAAACAGCGCCGTTCCGCCTTCCAGATCGGCGAACTTGTTGGCGTATGTCGTCGTGGTTACTTCACCCAGGTTGGCGCCCAGGCCTCTAGTGGCCATCTGGTAGCCGGCGATCTTTCCCTCGGCCTTCGCCTTCTTGTAGACCGGCAGCAGGTCGTTCTTGATGTAGTTGCGGAATTCCTCGGCTTTGCCGGAAGCGATCCGGCGACGGATCGTCACGCTGACCAGGGCCGGGGCATCCGGGAGAACGCTCAGGTCATCTTGACGGGTGCTGATGTAGGTGCGCTGGCCGTTGATACACTTGCGCAGCTTCGCCGCCAACCGCGCGCCCGCTTCGGGGCCCAAGGCCCGCGTAAAGATGGGCGGACCGTCGATCAGACTATAGCTGGCGAGCGGCGAGATGGAGAGAAACTCGTAAGGGTTCCCGAGGACCGCCACTGCCACGTTGCGGGAGGTAATACCTATTTTCTTGAGCGCGGGATTCACCTCGTTCTTCTGCAGGTCGAGCCACTCGTCGACCATGTCGGGCTTGACCTGCGTGAGCATGACTATGAAACGCGTGGTCGGAGGCGGAGTGGACTGCGCGCGGCACAAGGTGGAGGAGGCCAGCACGAGGGCAATAGAACTGGCGCGGAAAAGGAACGCTTTTCGAGAAAGCAAAGTGGCTGTCAATCGGAGGCCCCTCCTGGGGGCCGGTTTGGCAAAGGAATCACAATACTCTTAAGAGACCGGGCTTCGTTTCCATTTATTGGGCGGGACCAGGCACATCCCACCGGACAATCAAACTCACCCCAAGCTCGCCCGCCGAGAATCCCAGAACGCGGCGAGCAGTAGAATTCCTGCGTCAAGACAGGAACCTGGAGACAGTATACACCATGGGGTCGCCCGCGCCCGGGAAAATTCTGCCATCTCCTGGAGTGGTCAGTGGCGGGGCATGCCGTGGAGGAAGGCCACGACGCCGTCGCCGATATCCTTCTCGGCCTGCGCGGTGAAGGGGGAGGTGCGGGGCTCGTAGCCCCCTTCGCTGAAGGCCGCGGCGGTGGGGAGATAGCCCACCCAGCCGTTGGTGTAGCCCACGAAGAAGGTATGACGGAAGGGGGACTCGTTCCGCACGCGGATGGCGATCTCGACGAACAGCTCGATCGGGCTGGCCCACAGGACCGCGTCATTGATGCCGAGATAGCGAACGGGGAGGCGCACCAGGTCGCCGCCGCCGGGACTCTTGGCCGCGTAGGCGGGCAGTTCGGCGGGCCAGCCCAGACCTGGCTTGCGGGGAGTCTCAATCCATTGTTCGCCCAGCCAAAGTTTGACCGCCGCGCCCCCCGGGCCGAGAGAGCGATGGGCGTCGAGGATCTTGTCGCCCAGCAAGACACGGAACTCGCCCAGGTGGGCGCTCTTGGGGTCGGGCTGCACGGTGTAGATGGGAGCCATGTTCCCGGCGGCGCCGTTGAGGTAGAGCATGGGGGCGCCGAGCTTGTCCTCTACATACAAGGACACGATGCCGGGTCCGTCGCCGCTGATCTGCATGGAGCGGCCGCCGAGGACGGTGCCGTGCATGGCGCAGTTGGCGATCAAAGCGATCAAGGAACCGTCGGTGCGTTCGAGCCGGAGCAGGCCGATCTGGCGGTCGGTGGGCCCGTCGGGGTTGAGCCCGAGCGAAATGGAGCCGTCCAGGTCGCGGGCGCGGCGGTTAATGTTGGCCCGCGACATACCCGTGCCCGCGGCGACCCGGGCAGGCGCCAGTTGGGAGCGGGCCTGCTTGACGCCGGAGATCAGAGCGGACTGGATGAATTGCACGTAGTCGCGGTCCCAGGGGTGGTCGGACCGGCCTTTGAGCAAGACGTCGTACACGCCGGGCGGGCCGACCTCGGGGGCCGAGTGCGTGTGGGTGGCGCTCCACCACACCTGGCGCGGCTCGATGCCGGTTTCCTTCTTCAGCTCGGCAGTCACGTCCTGGTAAACGGAGGGAGAGAAGAGGCAGAGGTCGGAGGCGATCAGGAAGACTTGGGTGGAGCCGTCGTCCAGGGCGGCGATGCGGTGGAAGAGGGGGTCGTGGACGCCGGTAGACTGCCGGGGCCCGTAGCCCATGAGCCACGCCGGGGTCTTGGGCGTGATGTCGACCTTGACGGCGGCCGCGCGGAACTCGGCCTGCGCCGTGACGGCGGCGAGGGTGAAAATCAAAAATGGGGTCGCAACGCGTGGCATGATTTCCAGACCCAAGTCTAGCAGGCATGTACCCGACCGCGCAAAAACCGGGCGGCGGGTGAGGTATACTACCTCCTGGTTGGCGCCTCCGAGCACGGTGCGCCCGGCCCGTGGGCCTCTCAGCATCGCCCCGCGCAGGAATTGGCCGTGGTGGATGATGTGAGCATTCAGGTTCAAAGTGGATCGACTTCGGATCTACATCGATACGTCGGTGCTGGGTGGGTGCTTCGATGCAGAGCTCGCAGTATGGTCCAATGGTCTTGTGCGCGACTTTCGGGCGAGACGGTTGGTTCCGGTGCTCCCGGATGTGACAGCCGCTGAAGTACAGCACGCACCCGAACCCGTTCGGGACCTGCATCAGGAAATGCTGCTGCTCGCCGGCAGAGTGCTCCCCGTGACGGGGGAGGTCGTTGCGCTCGTGGCAGCGTACGCGGAACGGGGAATCCTGCCGGCTAAGTTTCGGGCGGACATGACCCACATTGCCCTAGCCACGCTGGCGGAGGTTGATGCGCTCGTCAGTTGGAACTTCAAGCACATCGTCCGGCTCGAGAAGATACGTCTTTTCAATGCGGTCAACGCGGGATTGGGACACCAAGCGCTGAGCATTCTCTCGCCCCGGGAGGTAACAACTATGAAGGCGGCTAGGATTCGAGCAGTCCAAATGGTCCGGCGGATTCGCGACCGTCACTCGCGGATCTTGGCGGGCAAGACGACTTCCGAGATCATCGCGTTCTACCGGGCCGCCGGTGAGGCGGCCATGAAAGACGCGAGGGACCGGTCGAAATCTCGTCGGCGAAAGGCCGGCTAACAGCGCTTGTGGTATAAACGTTTCCATCGGGAGGAAACCTTCATGCTGGTCCGGCTCTTGGTCCTTGCCCTTGGCGCCACTCTCTGCCTGTTTGCTCAATCCGCTCAGATCACGGGTCTGGTTACCGACCCCACCGGAACCGCGGTTCCCGGCGCGGCCGTGAGCGTCACCAATGTCGGCACCGGCATCCGCAACGACATCATCACGAATGACCAGGGGTATTACACGGTCCTGTTCCTGAACCCCGGCCGCTACCAGATTCGAGTCGAGAAGCAGGGTTTCAAGGTCCTGGAGCGGGCGGCCATCGAGCTCAACGTGGCCCAGATCGCGCGCGTGGACCTAGCCCTCCAGCTCGGCGAAGTGGCGGAGAGCATCACCGTCGCCGCCGAGGCGCCGCTGCTGTCTACCGAAAGCGGAACCGTCGGCCAGGTGATCGGGAACAAGAAGATCCTGGACCTGCCACTCAATGGCCGCGACTTTACGCAGCTCGCGACGCTGGTGCCCGGCGCCATCAGCCGCGGCGTGAATGCGTCGCTGGACGCGCCGTCCATGAGCGTCAACGGCGCGCGCGCCGGCCGGACCGTGTTCATGATCGATGGCGGCAGCGTTTCCAGCCAGTACTTTGACGTCGCCTCGATTACTCCCTCCATCGACGCCATCCAGGAGTTCTCGGTCCAGTCCAGCAGCTTCTCGGCGGAGAACGGCCAGGGCATGGCCATTATCGCCGTCGCTTTGAAGTCGGGCGCCAACCAGCTTCACGGCGGCGTCTATGAGTTCCTGCGCAACCAGGTGCTCGATGCCCGCAACTTCTTCAATACGTCGAGCACGCGCCCGCCGGTCAAGCAGAATCAGTACGGCTTCAACCTGGGCGGCCCGATCCGGCGCGACAAGACCTTCTTTTTCGGAGACTACGAAGGCACGCGTATCCGGCGCGCCTCGCAGTTCAACACGCTGGTTCCCACCGCCGCCATGCGCACCGGTGATTTTTCGGGGCGCGCTGCGATCAACGATCCGGGGACGACCCGCCTCGATCCCTCGCGGCCCGGCGGCTTCGTACGCGACCCCTTCCCCGGAAACCGTATCCCCGCCGCCAGCTTCGCCAAGGAAGCCACCTACTTCCTGCAGTTCTACCCCCAGAGCAACACCGCCGCCGGCACCTTCGCCTTTGCCCCCGGCCGCCTGAACGACACCGACAAGTTCGACGTCCGCATGGACCACCGCTTCTCCACCGCCGACTCGCTGTCCAGCTCCTATTCCATCAACCAGACCGACACCTATTCCCCAGGGTCGCTCGAAGCCAACGGCGGCGTTACCCTCAGCGTCCGCAAGCAGCGCTGGAGCTTGAGCGAGACGCACTCGTTCACCCCGGGGATGATCAACGAGCTGCGCCTCGGCTATGTACGCACCCGCTTCTTCAACGCTCCCCAAGGCCTCGGGACGAACCACACGGTCCTGTCCGGCATCGGCGGTTTTGCCGAGCAGTCCAGCGATTTCCCGGGCTTCCCCGGGCTGGGCATCACCGGATACCTCAGCTTCAACCCCAACGCGTTCAGCCCCATCAAGTTCCGCGATAACAAGTACGAGATCCTGGAGAACGTTACCTGGATACGCGGGGCGCACGGCATCAAGTTCGGCGCCCATTTCCGCCGCTACGACACGGCCACGACCAACGCCGCCCGCAGCCGCGGCGACTTCACGTTTTCCGGCACCTATACGACCAACGCCTGGGCGGACTTTCTGCTGGGTCTCCCGTTCCAGGGCCGGCGCACCTTCCCGCGCAACCTGTTCGGTATCAAGTATCTCTACAATGAGCACTTCTTTTTCCAGGACGATTGGAAGATCCATCCCCGCCTGACGCTGAACCTCGGCCTGCGCTACGAGTTGAACCACCAGTTGCGGACCCTCAACAATCAGAACGCCTCGACCGACCCCATTCTGCGCCGCATCGTGGTGGCCAGCGACTCCGACGGCAAGATCACGGTGGGGGGCCAGCAGGTGGGCCGTTTCCTGCTTCCCTTGTTCCAGGACGTGATCATACCCTCCAGCCAGGTGGGCCTCGATGGCTCCTTGCGCCGTCTGGACCGGAATAACTTCGCGCCGCGGGTGGGACTGGCCTGGCGTCCCACCGGCGGCACCCTGGTGCTGCGTCTGGGCTACGGCATCTTCTACGGCCTGATTCAGGGCAATCGCGCGGAATCCACCGGCATCGTCAACGCGCCGTTCCTCGCCGACGAGCTCTCGAACTTCAACACCACGCCCGTTCCCACCAAGACGCTGGCCAACATGTTCTCGCCCATTTCGCAGGGCCTGAACCTAGTGCCGCTGAGTTTCTTCCAGCTCGAGCCCGACACGCGCGATCCCTACTTCCAGCAGTGGAACGTCACGGTGCAGAAAGTAGTGGCCGGGGTGCTCTCGGTGGAGGGGGCCTGGGTCGGGGCCAAGGGCACCAAGGTCGAGTTCTCCCGGCCGGTGAACGTGCCGCTGCCCGGACCCGGCGACATTCAGGCGCGCCGCCTGTGGCCGCGCTTCGCGTCCGGCAGCTACGTGGAAAACAGCGCCTATTCCTCCTACAACGCTTTCCAGATGAAGGTGGAGATGCGCTCCTGGAAGGGTCTCTCCTGGCTTAGCTCCTACGCGTTTGCCAAGTCCCTCGACAACCTTTCCGGCGATGTGCAGGGCTTCGCGTCGCAGGACCCCAACAACAACAACGGCGAGAAGGGGCCGTCCGACTACGACGTCAAGCACCGCTACGTGCTCAGCGGCAACTACGCCCTGCCCTTCGCCAAGGACGAGCGCGGCATTCTCGCCAACCTGGTCAAGAATTGGGAGCTAGGCAGTATTGTTACCCTGCAGAGCGGCTTCCCCTTTTCACCGAGCATAGCTACCGACGTCGCCAACACCGGAACCAGTCTGCGGCCGGACCGCATCGGAAAAGGAACCGTCGATGCCCGCACGCTGCAGCGCGATTTCGATCCCTCGGCCTTCCGGGTGCCCCAGAGCTTCACCTTCGGCAACAGCGGCCGGAACATTCTCTACCGCCGCGGCTTCAAGAACTGGGACTTCATCACGGTCCGCAACTTCCCCATTCGCGAACAGTTCCGGCTGCAGTTCCGGGCCGAGTTTTTCAACTTCACCAACACCCCGGCGTTTGGCGGGCCGGTGGCGAATATCCAAGCGGGCAACGCCGGCCAGATCCTGTCGGCGGGCGAGCCGCGCGATATTCAGTTGGGGCTCAAACTGATCTGGTAGCGGGCAGGTCGAGGATGATTGGAGCGGGCTTCGCGTGTCTCCTCGCTCTGGCCGCTCCAGGCGGTCCGGCCGCGGGCCGGGCTATCTTCGCGGGTAAGGGCGGTTGTCTGAACTGCCACGCCGTCGAGAATCAGGGCGGCAGCCTGGGGCCCGACTTGAGCGAGGTGGGGGTGACGCGAACCCTCGAAACGCTGCGCGCCGCCCTGCTGGACCCCGACGCCGAAATCGAGGCCGAGTATCTTACGATCTCCCTGGTAACGAAGCGGGGCGAAAGGGTTCAGGGCATCCGGCTGAACGAGGATGATTTTTCCATCCAGCTACGCGACACGAACGGCAATCTGCGGTCGTTTCAGAAAGACGGCCTGGAGACGCTGGGGCGGGAGCTGCGCTCGCTCATGCCCTCCTATGCGGCGACGCTTTCCACCGGGGAAATCGACGACCTGGTGGCCTATCTCGGCTCGCTCCGGGGAGCGGTGGTCCGGCCGGGCGGGACCGCCGGGCGCACGCGGACCATCGCGCCCGTATCCGAGCGCGTCGATTGGCTCACCCGGCCGGAACGGGATGGCGAGGAGCGGCCGGAGGCGGTCCTGGACGCCTTGCAGATTCCCGGCGGAGCCACCGTCGCCGACGTGGGCGCCGGCGCCGGCTACTTCACCTGGCGCCTGGCGCGACGGGTGGGGCCCGGCGGGAAGGTGATCGCCGTGGAGGTCCAGCAGAGGATGCTGGATCTGATCGCGGACGACCTGAAGCAGCGCCGCGCCACGAATGTGGAGTTGGTGCTGGGCGAGGAGCGGAATCCGCGGTTGCCGGAGGGAGGCCTGGATCTGGTCTTGCTGGCTAATGCCTACCACGAGTTTTCGGAACCGGAAATCATGATGGCCGCTATCCGGCGGTCGCTGAAACCGCGCGGCCGGGTGGCGGTGTTGGAGTATCGTAAGGAGGACAACTATTCGCCGGTCGAGGGGCTGCACCAGATGAGCTTGCGGGAACTGCGCTCCGAATGGGAGTCGATGGGTTTCGAGACCGAGCAGGTCCTGCGGCTGCTCCCCCGCCAACACCTTGTGATCTTCCGCAGCCGGCCATGAATACTCTGCTGATAGTTAGCTCCGGACTTGTAGCGCTCCTGGCGCAGGCTCCGCAGGAGGTGGAGTGGGGCGGCCGGTTGTTCCAGACCCATTGCGCCTATTGCCACGGGGCGCAAGGGGAGGGCGGGCGGGGGGCGGACCTCACGACGGGACGCTACCGCTGGGGGGGCTCCGATGCGGAGCTGTTCAATACGATCCGCAACGGCATCGAGGGCTCGGAAATGGGGCCGGTCCGGGCGACGGATGAGGAGGTGCGGCGGATGGTGGCCTTTGTCCAGCGGCTCGGTGCGGCGCCCGCACCAGAGAAGGCCCCCGGGGACCCGGCGGCGGGCAAACTCGTGTATGAGAAGAAGGGGGCCTGCGCGACGTGCCATAGCCTCCACAACCAGGGCGGCAGCCTGGGACCGGAGCTCACCGATGTCGGGCGGCGGCGGGGACTCAAGTTTCTGGAGGAATCGCTCGTGAACCCGGAGGCGGACGCGCCCCTCGCCTACCGGGGAGTGCGGGTAGTGTCGGCGTCCGGCCAGACCGTCGCCGGGATTCGGCTGAATGAAGACGATATCTCGATCCAGTTGCGGGATACGGGAGACAACCTGCGGTCCTTCTTGAAGGACAACATAAAGGAGATCCGGCGCGACGGTCCGTCGCTGATGCCGGCGTACGGTTCGGTCTTGACGAGGAAGGAGATCGAAGACCTGGTGGCTTACTTGAGCAGCTTGCGAGGGGTGCGGTGAGAGTGGCTGGTCCCAGGTCGGGAAGGCGCAAATGCAGCCGCAGCAGATGATAACCGCCCTGGTGATCGGCTCCGTGCTGATCGCGGTGGGACTGATCCCCGGCCTGCTCTCGGGACTCGCAGAGCGAATCCAGAACAGTCTCGACGAGCTCTTCCCGTTTTCCGCGAGAGAGCCACGCTACCGGAACACCTACGGGAGCAGGCCGATTCCGGGACAAATCTGGTTAGCCGTCTTGGGGATGGCGTTGATAATGATAAGCATATTCGCCTATTTTTCAAACTGACCCAGGGTTTAAGGATCCAGCGGGGCTGGAATGGCTGCGGCGGCGGCCTGCCTTGAAGTCGCCAGGATCGTGGAAGGCGAAAGATGGTGAAGTAGACGCGTAGGGCGAGCCGCCCTAGAGCTTCATCCGGCGCACCAACTCCTGGAAGCGGGGGTCGGAGCGAACGGAGTCCCACTGCGGGTCCATGTTGATCCAGGGCATGCTGACCGAACGGTCCTGATACATCCGTTCCAGCCACTCGAAGACGCGATCGGTCTCACCGAGGCCTAAATACACCGCGGCGACGTCGTAGGGCGGCACGTAGCGCTTGCGCGCCAGCTC
>JBGOUV010000604.1:0-2502 GCA_041477815.1 Terriglobia bacterium
AGTTGGTGGCGCCCAGATCAATGCCGATGATCACTCGACTTCGATTTCAGCGGGGGCGAGCAGGGCGTGGTCCTGCTGGGACGAGAGACGCGGGAGGTTGACGGTTTCGGCGCGCCAGCCCTTGTGGCGCAGCAGGCCGCCGGAGGGGCGGCCCTTGGCCGGAACGTTGCCGAGGAACTTGACGCCGGCGGCGTCGGCGGCGTCGGCGACGGACGTGAAGGTCCCCTCCACGCCGTCGATGACGGGTCTTAGACGGATATAGCGGCCGAGCGCTTCGCGGCACTGCTCGTGGACGTTGCGGACGGCGGCGCCCACCTGGTCGTCCGAGTAGCCGGAGATGTCCTCCATGAGGAAGTCGAGGAGGCGGGCGTCGCGCTGGAGCAGGGAGAGCAGGTGCAGGGCGCCGTCGGAGGCCTTCTCCGGCGGGGTCGCCGGCGCCGCCTTGGGCCGGGGAACGGCTTCCGCGGGCACCGGTTTGCCGGTGAGGATGGCGAAAAAGGCGCGCAGGGCGAGGGTCAGGCGTTTCACAAGTTTCAGGATAGCATGGTAGGATCGGAAGCCATGAGGCGCTACAGCTTGCTGGCGTTGGGGATGGCGGCCGTTGCGGTCGCGGCTCCCCGGAAGGTCCTGATCATAGATGGGCAGAACAACCACAACTGGCAGGCCACTACACCGGTGCTGAAGAAACTGCTGGAGGAGACGGGTCTGTTTGCCGTGGAGGTGGCCACGACGCCGCCCAAAGGGGGCGACCTCAGCGCGTTCCGGCCGAACTTCGCCGGGTATCAGGTGGTGGTGTCGAACTACAACGGCGAGGACTGGCCCCGGGAGACGCAAGCGGCGTTCGAGAAGTTTGTACGGGCCGGAGGCGGCCTGGTGGTGTACCACGCGGCGAATAACCCGTTCCCCGAGTGGAAGGCGTTCAACGAGATGATCGTGCTGGGCGGATGGGGGAATCGGACGCCGCAAAGCGGGCCGTACCTGCGGATGCGGGAAGGGAAGGCGGTGCGGGAGGACAAGCCCGGGCCAAGCGGGCATCACGGGAAGCGGCATCCGTACTTGATGATGACTAGGGACCAGAAGCATCCGGTGATGGCCGGGCTGCCCGAGAAATGGATGCATGCGACCGATGAGCTGTACGACAGCATGCGGGGGCCGGCGGTGGAGGCGACCGTGCTGGCGACGGCCTACTCGGATCCGGCGACGGGAGGGACGGGGGAGGACGAGCCGCTGATCCTGACGCGGTCGTATGGGAAGGGCCGGGTGTTTCATACCATGCTGGGGCATGACCTGGAATCGGTGAGCTGCGTGGGGTTTGTGGTGACCTTCCAAAGAGGGACGGAGTGGGCCGGTACGGGGAAGGTCACGGTAAAGGTTCCGGGGGACTTTCCGGGGGCGGAGAAGGTGAGTGTACGGAAATAGGACTCTCCGGCTCCGGCCGGCGAGGTCCCCCAGAGGCTATTTCGGGACCGGCCCCAACCCCGCCAGCTTGGCGTGGAGATGGGCCAGGGAGGCCTCCAGTATCGCGCGACGCCGCGGCACGCGGGTCTGCTCGAGTTCCCGGATTACGCGGGTGCGCGAGAGCAGCAGCGACTCTCGTTGCCGCTGGCGTTCGATCTGCTCGGGGGTGAGCTGCGGCTTGGAGGCCAGACCTCGCTCGGATTCGAGCGCGTCCATCTGACCCTCGACGGACTTACTCTCCCATCCTCTGGCCACAACCTGATTGTAGCGCTGTTGTACAATGCGACCACTATGAGAAACCTCGCTTGGGGCCTGCTAGGGGCCGCGCTGCTGCCGGCGCAGACCTCCACCTGGCGCCCCGTGTACCTCGGAATGGAAGGCATGGTGGCGACCGCCCACTACGGAACCGCCATGGCCGGTTACAAGATGCTGGCCCAAGGCGGGAACGCTGTGGATGCCGCCGCCGCCGCGTGTTTCGCGAGCACCGTCCTCGAGCCCAGCCGGTCCGGCATCGGGGCCGACGCCTTCACGCTGATTTACCTGGCCAAGACGAAAGAGGTGATCTTCATCAACGGCGGGGGCTGGGCGCCGCGGCGCGCCACCGTGGAATTCTTTCAAAGCAAGGGCGGCATAGGACTCGATGGCCCGCTGAGTCCGGTGGTGCCGGGCCAGCCGGCGGCCATGCTGCTGGCGGTTGAGAAGTACGGCAAGCTGAAGCGCGAGCAGATCCTCGCTCCGGCCATCGAGCTGGCCGAGCGCGGCTTCGTGGTCAGCGAGAACCTGCAGAACGTGCTCCGTCAGAACGTGAAGCGGCTCCAGGCGTTCCCCTCGGCTTTACCCGTCTGGTTTCGCGACGGCCAGCCGCGGCGCATGGGGGACGTGGTCATCCAGAAGAATCTCGGCCAGACGCTGCGGCGGATCGCGGCCCAGGGGCGCGACGGGTTCTACAAAGGCCCCACCGCGAAGCGTATCGTCGATTTCCTGGGCCAGGGCGGCGGAATCATGGAAGCTTCCGACCTGGCCGAATATGCCGCCGAAGAGGCC
>JBGOUV010000345.1:0-7618 GCA_041477815.1 Terriglobia bacterium
CAGAACCAGGTCCAGCTCCAATTCCTTAGCGCGGCGGATGGCGACGGGGGTGGGCAGGACTTCCGTGGCCCCGTCCGGGAAAACCACCCGGACTTCCCGCGCCCGGATGGATTGATTGACATTTTCACGCCGGCTTTGCTTGAACCGGGGTGTAAATCCTCTTGGCTCGATGTGATCCTCCTCTGTGTCAGATCGGCCGGGCCGGAAGGCGGCTGCACCCCCCGGCCCGGAGCTGGTGGCGGCTTAACCGACTACAATGACCTCTTCGGCCTGCAGACCCTTGGGACCTTGCTTCACCTTGAACTCGACCGTAGCTCCTTCGTCCAGGCTGCGGTAGCCCTCCATGGCGATCGCGGAAAAATGTACGAACACATCCTCCCCCGCCGCCCGCTGGATGAACCCAAACCCTTTTGCGGCATTAAACCACTTCACTGTTCCTTTTTCTTTCATCGCAACTTCTCTCCTTGGATGTACGGATCCCCCAGCGCCAACAAAAAAAGGACTGCGGGCCGCTATGGCCGCAATCCTTGTTATCGTGCCGGCGATGAGAGCATCCAGTCGGAAAATCCGTAGTCGGGTAGGGAGGACCATCTAAGGGTACTCCCACCCTGGCCTTATCTTAGCATGAAAAAAGACAATGCCAAGACTTTTGATACACCCCGGCGGCTGCCGTTGCATAGTGCCTTGACAAAGCTTAACCCTTTGCCTACCATGGACTTCTGCACGGACCGAGGCAGTCATGATCAAGCTTGACATCATCAACCAGGTCGTCAGCCGGACCGGGATCACGAAAACTAAGGCGGAAATGGCCGTCGAGACGGTGTTCGAGTCGATGAAACGGGCTCTCGAGCGTGGCGACCGGATTGAGCTGCGCGGTTTCGGCGTCTTCAACGTCCGGCCGCGCAAGACCGGCATCGGCCGCAATCCCCGCACCGGCGCGGAGGTGACCATCCCCCCTGGAAAGGCCGTCCGGTTCAAGCCGGGCAAGGAATTACAGACGCTCGACCCCCTCTAGCTTTCCCATGGAGGATCCGCAACCCATTCCGGCCTTCAGCCCCGGCTGGGCCGAGCTGGAGCAGCCTGCCCTCTCCCCGCCGGAGCGGCCCGCCCCCCGGCACCGCTACTGGCTGCACGCCTTGCTGTTCCTGGCCACGCTTTATTCCACCACCCTGGTGGGGGCGCGCATGGCCTACAACTTCCACCACAATCTGCCCGCCTTCGACATGGAGGTCGATCTGGCGGCTTACCCCGAGATGTGGATGGATCCGCGGCAGTTGGCCGGCGGGCTGCCCTTCTCGCTCACGTTGCTGGCGATCCTGCTGGCCCACGAGTTCGGCCATTACCTGGCCTGCGTACACTACCGCGTGAACGCGTCACTGCCCTACTTCATCCCGGCGCCCACCTTGATCGGGACCCTGGGGGCGTTCATCCGCATCCGCGGGCCCATCTTCTCCCGCCGGGCCCTGTTCGACATCGGGGTGGCGGGACCCCTGGCCGGCTACCTTTTCCTGCTTCCGGCCCTGACTATTGGCTTGGCCTACTCGAAAATCATCCCCGGCGTCCCGCGCGAAGGGAGTATCCTGTTCGGCACCCCGGCCTTGCTCTGGCTGTTTCAGAAGCTGATCTACCCGGGCGTCGACGCCGGCATGATCTACCTGCATCCGGTGGCGCGCGCCGCCTGGATCGGCGTGTTTGCCACCGCTCTGAACCTGCTGCCCATCGGGCAACTGGACGGCGGCCACATCCTCTATGCCTTCGTCGGAGATAAGCACCGGCGCCTCTCGCGGGTCTTCATCCTGGCCCTGATCCCCCTGGGACTGCTCTACTGGTGGGTATGGCTGTTCTGGGCCGCGGTGCTGTTCTTTCTGGGGTCCCGGCATCCCGTCATCTACGACACCTCCAACCTGGGCGGCCTCCGGCGCAAGCTGGGAATCCTGGCGCTGGTCATCTTCGTGCTGTCGTTCATGCCCAATCCCATTGTGAGCAACTGAAGTTGCTGAAGATCTCCGCCACTCTGGTCACCCTGAACGAGGAAATGAACCTGCCTCGGGCGCTGGAGTCGTTGCGGTGCTGCGACGAGGTGGTGGTGGTCGACTCGGGCTCGACCGACCGGACCGTGGACCTCGCCCAGAAGCTGGGAGCGCGGGTGGTGGAGTCGGAGTGGCTCGGCTATGCGGCCCAGAAGAACTTCGCCGCCGAGCAGGCCGCCCACGACTGGATCCTGTCGCTCGACGCCGACGAGGCCCTCAGCGAGGCCCTGGAAGCCGAAATCTGGGAGATCAAGCGCGAAGGACCCCAAGCCGATGGCTATACCATTCCCCGTATGGCCCAATACATGGGCCGCTGGATTCTGCACTCGGGCTGGTATCCCGACCGCAAGATCCGCCTGTACGATCGCCGCCACGGCCGCTGGATCGGCGAGTACGTCCACGAGAGCGTCAAGGTGGACGGGCGCCTCGGGCATCTGACGTCCAACCTGCTGCACTTCACCTGCTCCTCGCTCTCGCAGCACCTCAAGACCATGGACCGCTACACCACCCTGGCCGCGCAGGAGATGGTGGCCCAGGGCCGCCGGGCGCCCCTGTGGCGGATTCTCCTCGATCCCCCGTGGGCGTTCTGGAAGAGCTACGTTCTCCAGCGGGGTTTCCTGGACGGCTTCGAGGGCCTGGTCATTGCGTATATGGCGGCGATGTACGTATTTGTGAAGTACACCAAGGCCAGAGGCATGAGCTGATGTCCGGCTTGCACCGAACCGCGAACGTCAGGGAGTCCTGCCTGGCCGCAGGGATGAAAATGTGGCGGCCCCCCTGGGCCGCAGCCGGCCCCCTGGCCGGCTTTGCTTATCTACTGGAATTCGGCAGGCCGGCCCCGGGGGGCCGCCCCACATTTACAGGGCAGCGGATGTACCTAGGTGCTCCGTGAGAATCGTCCACATCGATACCGGACGGGAATTCCGCGGCGGCCAGCGCCAGGTACTGCTGCTGGCCCAGGGACTGCGGGACCGCGGCCACCAGCAAGTAGTTCTGGCGCGACCCCGGTCTTCCCTCTACCAAGCGGCGTCCACCGCCGGCCTGGAGGCCCGCCCCCTCCGCACGCTCCTGGGGCTCTCCGCCGACATGGTCCACGCCCACGATGCCCGGGCCCATATTCTTGCCCTCACCGCCCCGCGGCTGGTGGTCTCCCGCCGGGTAGCCTTCCCCATCGGTTCCGGCCTCGCCTCCCGCTGGAAGTACCGCCGCGCCGCCCACTACCTGGCCGTCTCGGAGTTCGTGAAAGGGCAGCTCCTCGCCGCCGGAGTCCCCGCCGAGCGCGTCTCCGTGGTCTACGACGGTGTCGAGGTCGGCCCTCCGCCCGAGCGGCCGGCCGGCTCTCAACTGGTGGTGGCGCCCGCCTCCGACGACCCGCAAAAGGGCAGCGCCCTGGCCCTCGCGGCCTGCCGATCCGCGGGCGTCGAGCTCCAGCTCTCTGCCGACCTCGCCCGCGACCTGCCCCAGGCCGCCCTGTTCCTCTACCTCACCCACAGCGAGGGTCTGGGCTCGGCGATCTTGTTGGCCATGGCCCGGGGCGTCCCCGTGGTGGCCAGCCGCGTAGGCGGGATCCCCGAGGTCGTCGAGCACGGCTGGACCGGTCTGCTGGTCGCTAACGATCCGGTCGCGGTGGCCGCGGCGGTCCGTCAGGTCCTCGACCAGCCGGCCGAGGCCGCTCGCCGGGCCGAGCGCGCCTATGCCCAGATACTCGAGCGCTTCTCGGCTGCTAAAATGGTCGCCCGGACGGAAGAGGTCTACAAACTGGTCCGGGCTGAATCCGCGTGATCTACCTCCTCGCATTCCTGTTCGGTCTGCTGATCGGCAGCTTCCTCAACGTCTGCATCTACCGGATGCCCCAGGATCTGTCGGTAGTGCAGCCACGCTCGGCGTGCCCTCACTGCGGGCATCCGATTCGGTGGTACGACAACCTCCCGGTGCTGAGCTTTCTGCTGCTGGGCGGCCGCTGCCGGGACTGCCAGGCTGCTCTCTCCTGGTGGTACCCGGCCATCGAGCTGACTACCGGGCTCTTGTTCGTGCTGGTGGCGGCCCGCTACGGTCTGACCCTGCAGGCCGCCAAGTACGCCGCTTTCGTGGCCATGATGCTGGCGCTCGCCGTGGTCGACCTGATCGACCGCCTCCTCCCCGACCAGATCACCCTGGGCGGCGCCGCAGTGGGGTTCGTCTTGAGCTTTGTCGTGCTGCTACCCCCGGGCATCGCCGCCTTCCTGTTGCAGATCTGGGGCCTGCAGCCCTCCCTGCGGGCGGCGTCGGTTCTGGAGTCCGGTGCAGGGGCGGCCCTGGCCGCCGGGACCCTCTACCTCGTGGGCGAGATCTACTTCCGCGTCCGCCTCCGTGAGGGCATGGGACTCGGCGACGTCAAAATGATGGCCCTGATCGGCGCCTTCCAGGGCCTCAGCGGCGCCTTCTGGACCCTGATGCTGGCTTCTGTCATGGGCGCGGTGCTGGGATTGGTCTTCATCCTGATCTTTCGCAAAGGCCTGGCCTACGAGCTGCCCTTTGGCACCTTCCTGGCTGCGGCGGCTATTCTATTGGTGGTAGGGGCCCCATGAAACTACAAGAAATCGCCAAGACTCTCGGCTGTGAGCTGGCTGGCAACGCCGAGCTGAACATCACCGGCGTGGCCGGACTCGAAGAGGCCGGTCCGTCGGACTTAACGTTTCTCTCCAACCCCAAGTACGCCAGGAAGGTCGAGACCACGCAGGCGGGAGCCATCATCGTAGGGCGCGAAGCGGGCCCGCAGCGGATTCCGGCGCTGGTGTCCGAAAACCCGTACCTGGACTTCGCCCGCGCCCTGGAGCTCTTCTACACGCCCCCGCGTCCGGCGCCGGGCATTCACCCGACCGCCGTCATCGCCCGCACCGCCACGCTCGGCGAAGGAGCCAGCATCGGCCCCTACGCGGTGATCGGCGAGCGCGCCCGCCTCGGACGCCACGCCGTCCTGCATCCGCACGTGACCATCTACGAGGGCGCCGAGATCGGCGACGACTTCTGCGCCCACTCCCACGCCGTAGTGCGGGAGTTCTGCCGCCTCGGCCACCGGGTCATTCTCCAGAACGGCGTGATCGTGGGCGCCGACGGCTACGGTTTCGCCCGCCGCGCCGACGGCACGCATCACAAGATTCCCCAGTCCGGCATTGTCGTCATCGAAGACGACGTAGAGATCCAGGCCCACACCTGCATCGACCGCGCCGCGGTCGGCGAATCCCGCATCGGCCGCGGCTCCAAGATCGACAACCTGGTCCAGATCGGCCACGCCTGCCGCGTCGGCGAGAACGCCATCATCTGCTCTCAGGCGGGCATCGCCGGCAGCACCGTGCTTGGCGACAACGTGGTGCTGGCCGGTCAGGTAGGGATCATCAATCACCTGAACATCGGCGACGGGGTGGTCGTAACGGCCCAGAGCGGCGTCGGTCACGACGTGCCGGCCGGCCAGAAGATTTCGGGGTCACCGGCCTTCGACAACTCCCAGTGGCTGCGGGCGGTGTCGGTGTTTCAGCGGCTGCCGGAGCTGCACCGGGCGGTGCGGGCGCTGGGAAAAGAGAAACCGCAGCCACCGAACCGCGACCGTTAGAGAGCGGATGTCACCGCCCTAGCTCCGCCGCCCAGTTCACCACCACCGTAAACGGCCGCGCCGCCGTCGCCTCCACCGTCACGACGAGCAGGAACCGCCGGCCGTCGGGGCTGACCACGTAACGGTTTCGTCCGATGGCGCCGAGGCGCGGGGTCTCGAACAGAACCTTAGGGACACCGGCCTCGAAGCCGGCCGTCTCCGTCTTGGTCTCCACCGCCAGCAGCTTTCCTTCCGCCATGAAGAACAACTCCTTGCCATCCCGCCGCCATTGCGGCTCGGAGCCGCCGCCCGTCGAAATCTGCCATTTGCCGGAGCCGGGTGGGAAGGTCTGCACGAACACCTCCTCCCGGCCGGATTCGTTCGAGCGGTAGGCGATCCAGCGACCGTTGGGGGAAAACTGTCCCTGGGATTCCGTGAACGGCCCGTGCAGCACCGGGGTGGCCTTCCTCTCCGGCTCGAGCCGCAGCACCCACACGTCCCGGAAGAGGCGGTTGAAGAGGATGAGTTTTCCATCCCGGGACCAGTCTTCGGAGCTCTTGTCGTCGTTGGATTCCAGCACCACTTCCTCCTCCCCGGCGCCGTCCGAGGCTTTCCAATACAGGTCGCGGGGCCCTTTTCGGCTCGAGGTGAACGCGATGCGGCGGCCATCGGGGGACCACAGTGGGTTCAGGTGGTCGGCCGGATCGAACGTCAGGCGAGTGCTCGATCCACGGGCGAGGTCGAACACCCAGATGTCCCGCGTCTTGGCCTCGATATCCATACGTCCCACGGCCAGCTTGCTCCCCTCCGGGGAGAGACTGGGGTTAGTGTAAACGGCCGCTTCGCCGACGGTTCCCAGGCGCTTGCCCTCCCGGTCAAACCAGATCAGATGGGAAGCGGCGCCGGCATCGCCATCCAGGTAAGCGAGGGTTCCGTTTTTCGAAACCGAGAAGGCCGCTCCGGAGGAGAACGTTTGTATGGCCACCTGCTCCACGGCGCGCACCGGCTCGCCGGCCGGTTGGAGCTTGCGAAGGTCGAACGGCTGCGCCAGGAGGGTCGAGCCGCGCGGAAACAGCAGGTGGCGAGGCGCCGCGTAGGCGCCGCCGGCATCGGCCGCCACCAGGAGCCGCTTGTCTTTCGAGTCGAGCGTTCCCAGATAGATCCCGCGAACCTCGGGCATGCCGCCGACAAAGAAGAGGAAGTGCCGCACCCTCCCGGTATCCAGGTACGTCCGGATCAAGCGGGTCATCTGCGAGCTGCTCCGTCCCGTCACCTTCTCCACGTACGCCCGGATCATCCCCCGCTCCCGTTTGCCCAGGCTCCCGAACTCCTGGGAAACCAGAACTCGCTCTGTCCAGGCGTAGATCTCCGCCCGTCCACAACCCGCAAACTCGATCTCTCGGCTCGACTCCAGGAACTCCCGGATCTGCTCTTGGCTGAGATTCTCCGCATTCTGCATGTGCACTTGCATCCGTCCGCAGCATGCCTACCTCACCCTCTCTATTTTCATGCTCATCTTGCATTGGAAACCAGTCCCGTTTCATGCTCATCTTGCATTGGACAACTCTGTGGCGCACGCTCTGAGCGTGGGCAGGGGTCGAGACGAGGCGCCACGAGGGGCGGCATGATCGGGTCGACCCTTGGCCATTACCGGATGGAATCGAAGCTCGGCGAAGGCGGCATGGGCGTGGTGTACAAAGCCCGCGACACCCACCTGGAGCGGCCGGTCGCGATCAAGGTGCTGGCCGCCGAGGCGGTGACCAACCCGGAGCGCAAGAGGCGCTTCGTGCTCGAGGCCAGAGCCCCTTCCGCCTTGAACCACCCCAACATTGTCACTGTGTATGACGTCGACACGGTGGGCGGCATCGACTTCATTGCCATGGAGTACGTGGCGGGCGCCACGCTGGGGGAGTTGCTGGGCCGCCGGCGCTTCGCCCTCCCCGAGGTATTGAAGTACGCGGTGCAGATCGCCGATGGCCTGGCCGCCGCCCACGCCGCCGGCATCGTCCACCGCGACCTC
>JBGOUV010000469.1:0-4699 GCA_041477815.1 Terriglobia bacterium
CCGTGTCCCGCATCCCGTAGCCGGCCGGGATGGTGTTGTCGACGAACACCTTCAAGATCGAGCCCGGGCAGGAGAACTGGTCCGGACGAAAATCCTTGAGGGCATTCTTAAGAGGCAGAGGAAACTCCTCCACCGGCAGCAGGGACGCGGAACCGAGCGTAATGAGCGTGCCGCCGTTGCGGACGAAGTCCTTTAGGGCAGCGACGCCCTCCACGCCGAGTCCGCCGCGGTGCTCCGGGCGGGTCCATTGGGTATCGATGCCACGTAGTAAGGACGTTTTGGACTGGTCGGCCAGGATCAGGGCGTCGAAGCGGTCGCGGAGCTTGCCGGCCTTGATTTCGCTGGCGCGAATGCTCGCGTACGGGAATTCGTATTGCTCGAGCAGCCAGCGGGTCCAGCCCTCGTCCATGTTGGGCATCCAGGGCGCATAGAGCGCCAGCTTGACGGGGCGGAGCCGGCGCCCCGGCTCGGAGGGCGCGGCGGGCACGGCGGTGACGTCGATGCCCAGCTTGCGGGTCCAGTCGTCCATTTGTCGAGGCAGGCCGCCCTCGAACCGCACGAACACCGCGCTCGGGCCCCAGTAGACGTCGTGGCCCGCTTGGAGAAGACGGTTGAGGGCTATGGAGGTATTGTTGAACCGGGTGGGGATCTCGTAGCCGGCGGGGGTCTGGCCGGAGCCGGCGTCGAGGCGGCCCGGCGTAAGCGGGATGGTCTGGAGCAGCTCCAGCTTGGCCTCGAAACGCTTGGCTACTTCGACGGCTTCGACGCCCATCTGGTAGGGCAGGGTCCAGCCGGTGACATCGTACGGCCGCTCGCGCTGCGCCGGATAATTCTGCTTTTCGAGCAGGTCCTTGATGAAGGGGCGGAAGGACTGCGCCATCAGGACCACGTAGCTGCCGGCCGGGTAGCTCTTGCCGTCGGCGGTGAAGCTTGCGGCCGCCTGGTGGACCTCGGCGCCTTGCTCGTCCAGAAGCTGGACCAGGCGCGCGGCCACCGGAGGGTCGTGTTGGGTCTTAGGGATGACCCAAGCGTAAGGGGCTTCGCGCGAGCCCAGCTCGATCTGCTTGCGGTTGAGCCGGTAGAAGGCGCGGACCAGCAGCTTGCGGTTATTGGCCACCGACTCCAGCAGGCCGTAGGTGGCGGCCAGCTCGTAGTCGATAATGTCGAGGAGGGTCCAGCGGCCGCCCAGCCAGGGGCGCGGATAGGTATTGCGCGCGGTGACGTCGCGGGGCGGGGGCAGCGGGCGGCGGGGATCGCGGTTCAGGAGCTGCTCGCGGGCCTGCTCGCCCGTGGGCTCGGGGCCGCGCGGCGGCTCGCCCGGACGCGCCCGCTCCTGCTCCACCGGCGTGGCCACCTGGACGCTGGCCACCTCCGTCAGCAGGCCCACCATGTTGTGCCACCAGGCCTGCATCAGGAAACCGCCTTGCCACCACGAGGTATACAGGGCGTCGTTGATGATCCCGGTGTACCCCTGGTCGTGCAGCGCCGCCCCCATAGCGTAGCCGAGCATCCCGTTGAGCTGCCAGATCATCGGATCCACGTTGGGATTGACCGGGTCCTTGAACGGCGGCACGAAGATGCGCGGACCGGTGTTGCCCATCTGGTGCTCGTCCAGGAAAACGTGCGGGAACCAGTCCTTGTAGCAGAGCCGGTTGAGCATCCGGCTCTCCACCTGGGTGTTCATGAAGGCGTCGCGGTTGTTGTCGTGGCCGGCGTACTTGTGGTATAGCTCGGACAGGAAGCTGTATTCCCAAGGGGTGCCCAGTTTCTTGAGGTAGTCGTCGGCTACGATCACCTGGCCGTCGGGATTGAGCGACGGGACCAGGAGAAAGATCACGTTGTCCAGAATGTGCCGGACGAAGGGCGAGTCGTCGGTGGCCAGCCGGTGAACCAGCTCCAGGACCATCTGGCTGGAGCCGATCTCGGTCGAATGGATGTTGCAGGTGATGAGCAGGACCGCTTTCTGGCCCTCGATGAGGCGGCCGGCTTCGGACTCGCTCAACCCCGCCGGGTAGGCCAGGCGACGCTGGATCTGGCGGTAGCGGTCGAGATCCGACATCGTCTCCGGAGCGGTAATGGTCGCGACGATGAACGGGTGGCCGTTGGTGGTCTTGCCCAGCTCCTCGACGCGGACCCGCGGCGAGGCCGACGCCGCCAGCCGCAGGTACTCGACGATCTTGTCCCAGCGGACGAGTTTCCGGTCGGTTCCCATGCGGAAGCCGGCGAATTTCTCGGGGGAATCGAGCGTGGCGGCGCGGAGTCCGAACAGGCAGACGGCCAGGAGCGAGGCGAGCAGGTAGCGGCGCATAGGTAACTCCACTAAGGCAGGCGGCGCTCCATCCGCAGAACGACCGCCGACTGGGGATAAACTCCCGAGAGCTTATGATACGCCGCATTGCGGTCGCTGAGCCGCCAATTTTCGACCCTGACCCGGACGCGGCGGGCGCGGGAGTTCGGAGGCAGGTCGAGGGTGCGCTGCTCCAGGGGCTTCAGCCGATTGTCCGAGAGCTTGCGGGCCTGGGGGTGCCATTCCCATTCCTGGCCGATGCGGTGGGTGAGGCGGTCGACCACGGCGCCGGAGGCGTCCAGCAGTTCGGCCGTAACCAGGAGGTAGCGCTCCGGGTCGCCGGTGGGCAGCAGATGTCCGGCGCGGGCGTTCCGCAGGACGAGCTTGCCGGGCCGCAGGTCGACCGCGAGGCCGCTGCTGAATAGGTCGTAATAGGCCCGCTGGGCGGCGGGAATATTCTTCTCCTTAGGAATCTTGCTGCCCAGGAAGAAATGCCGCCGCGAGGCCCGCTCCGGCCCGCCCACGGCCACCGGGCGCGTGACGGCGGGCATATGGCAATGGCTGCAAACCTGCCCGCGGGCGGCATAGGTACTCTGGCGCCATTCCTGGCCTGTGTCGAAGGTGCAGACCAGGGTGTCGGTGTAAGCGGCAGTGGCCTGGTGGCAGGCGGTGCAGGTCCGCTCGGTGAGCAGCTCCGGTGCTTTCCGGACCGGATGGGGAGCCTTCGAGTCGTCGTAGGGGCCGAGAATCACGCCGTCCTTGACGTGACACACCGCGCAGGTGACCCCCTCGCGAGCGAGGGCCGCATCGTACTCCGGGTTCTTCCGCAAGAGGGGCTGGTGGGTGGACTTGTTCCGTACTCCGACCGCAATCCGGGCGAGCTGGTTCTCGAGTGGTGTATGGCAGTTGAGGCATAACCACGATACGACCGGCGACTTGTGCATCTCGGCCTGGAACTGGCGGTCGCTGAGGGCTTGGGAGTGGGCGGAGGCCTGCCATTCCCGGTAGATTTCCTGGTGGCACACGCCGCAGTCGGCGGCGCGGAGCGAGGCCAGGCCCTGCGGAACCGCCTGGCGGGGAAGCGGGTTCTCCCACCAGTAGCCGAGGATCTTGACGGCGAGGGCCACCAACGCCAGCCTCATGGCTCCAGGATGCCACAAAGCTCGTTGGTCCACCAAGCCGCGCCGGTCAGGGAGCGGATGGCTGGAGGCGCGCGCCAAGCTCTTCAACAGAGAGGAGTTCGGACGAAATCCCGGACGTGGAACCTGAAGACCACGCGAAGGTGCTATGCTCTCCAGTCGAGGAGACATCATGAGACGCCTAATATTTTTCGCCCTGGCCCTGGGAGTTGTCCTGTGCGCGCAGCAGCGCAAGGCCTCCGGCCCCAAGCCGCCCGGCGAAGACTGGGTCAGCCTGTTCAACGGGACCGACCTGACCAACTGGAAGCCGGTCGGCAACGAGAAGTGGACCGTCGAAGACGGCGTGATCCACGGGCAGGGCGTGACCAGGGAATATGGCTACCTGGCCACCGAAAAGAACTACAAGGACTTCCACCTGTTCTTGCGGTTCAAATGCGTGGCCGGTGGCAACAGCGGCGTGTATATCCACTCCAGCTTCAAACCGGGAACCGTGAACATTGTGGGACGGCAGATCGAAATCGATCGCAACATCGGGCGGCACACCGGCGGGATCTACGGCGATGACCGCGCCTGGTGGGTGTGGCCGTCGCCGGAGAACGAGATGGTGATCCGGCCCCTGGACTGGAACGACATGCTCATCCGCGTCGAAGGGAACCATTATCGGGTGCGTCTGAACGGGGTGGAGATCCTGGACTACACGCATCCGGCTCCGAAGTATTTTGACGGGGTCATCGCGCTGCAGCTCCACTCCGGGGGCGAAGGGAACATGATGTTCAAGGACCTCTGGATCCGGGATCTGACGGTTAGGTAGCAGCTCGGTGTCTCACAGCCACTTTTCCAGCCAGGCGAAGGCTTCGTCCTGCATCTCGGGACGGAAGGAGTGCGGCACATCATAGAAGGTGGCCCGGAAGCGCTCCGGAATGCGGGCTTTGGCGTAGATGCGGGTCAGCTTCTCGGCGGCCCCCTTCATTCCCTCCATCGGGTACAGCGCGTCGCGGCCGCACTGTTGGACCAGCAGCGCGCCGGGGGCGTGGAGGGCGGCGGCGTCGGGCAGGTCGAGCGAGCTGTAGAGTCCGGGGATATAGGCCATCCAGGTGTGAGAGCGCAGGTGGCTGCGGAGCTGGTGGCGGAACTCGGTCATCCAGCCGGTGACGCAGGCGGCCTTGACGCGCGAATCGGCGGCGATCAGATGGGCCGTGCGGAGGCCGCCGATGGAGAGTCCCAGGACGCCGATGCGCTGGGAGTCCACTTCGGGGCGGGTCAGCAGGTAGTC
>JBGOUV010000121.1:0-16363 GCA_041477815.1 Terriglobia bacterium
ACCCTGGCCATCACCGATCACGACACCCTGGAGGGCTACGACGAAGCCGCCCCCCTGGCCCGAGCCGCCGGTCTCGACCTCATCTGCGGCGTAGAGCTGAGCACCAAGTTTCACGACCGTTCCATCCACGTTTTGGGCTACTTCTTCCGCCAACCCCCCGGCCCGGAATTTCGCCGGCGCCTCGACTGCCTCCAGACCTCCCGCCGCGAGCGTAACGGCCGTCTGGCCGCCCGCCTCCGCGAGCTGGGACTGGACGTCCACCCGGACGAGGCCGAGCGCTTCGGCCGCTCCCAAACCGGCCGCCCCCACTTCGCGCGTCTGCTGGTCGAGAAGGGTTACGTTCGCGACCTCCGCGAGGCCTTCGATCGCTACCTCGACGAAAGCGCCCCCGGTTTTGTCGAGCGCCGCGACGCCTCCCTCGACAACGTAATCCGTTGGATCCACGACGCCGGCGGCCTCGCCTCCTGGGCCCACCCCGTCCGCATGGTCCGCCACAGCGGTCTTCCCGTTGACCGCCTCTTCCGGGAGATGGCCGGCCACGGCATGGACGCCATCGAGGCTTACCATACCGACCACTCTCCGGACGTCCAGGCCGAATACCTCGCCCAGGCCTCCCAAATCGGCTTGGCCGTTACCGGCGGCTCCGATTTCCATGGCGACCCTAAGCCCCATATCCAACTAGGCCAGGTTACCCTCCCCCCCTCCCTGCTCGCCTCCCTCCGCCACTAGCCACCACTGGCACCTGCCGCCGGCGGTCTGTTATAGTGGGTAAGAATCTACACTTTAGGAGTTTGAAACGTGAGCATCAGTCCTGGCAGCTATACGGGCAGTTCGGATTCAGGTTGGCGTCCGGAGCCCAGTTCAAGCCGTTCCCGAGGGTTTATCACCGTGGTGATCCTGGTGGCCCTGGCGCTGGTGATCGGCGCCACCGTCTATCTGTTTGTGGAGCTGCGCGCCACGCGCCAGACCATCGAGCAGGCCAACCTCAAGATCCAGACCCACGAGGAGCATATCGCCAAGCTGGAAGGCTCCGTAATTCGGACCACCAAGCAGGTCGAGGAGAGCACCTCCGCCCTCAAGGGCGAGGTTTCCTCCACCCGCGGCCAGATCGCCCAGGCCACCAAGCAGGTGGAAACCAAGGTCATGTCCTCCACCCAGGAACTCGCCCAAAAGCTGAGCGCCGAGCAAAAAGCCGGCATCGCCAAAGTGGGCGGCGAGGTCGAGCAGCTCAAGGCCACCACCGAATCCAAGATTGGCGCTGTCTCCACCGAGGTCGGCACGGTCAAGACCGACGTGAGCCAGACCAAGACTGAACTCCAGAAGACCATTGCCGAGTTGAAATCGGTGCGGGGCGATTTGGGCGTCCAGAGCGGCCTGGTCGCCACCAACGGCTCCGAGCTGGCCGCTCTCAAGCGTCTCGGCGAGCGCAACTACTTCGAGTTCGATATCAAGAAGACCAAAGAAGCCCAGCGCATCGGCGGCGCCGTGTCCTTAAAGCTCAAGGCTACGGACCTGAAGAGAAACCGCTACACGGTGGAAGTCATGGCCGACGACAAAGTCACGGAGAAGAAGGACCGCAGCCTCAATGAGCCGGTGCAGTTCTACGTAGCTAAAGCGCGGATTCCCTACGAGATCGTAGTGAACCAGGTAGCCAAGGACCGCATCGTCGGCTACCTCGCCACCCCCAAGGACCAGCAAGCCCGCTAAGACTTGCGTTGTGGGGCGGCCCCCTCGGGCGGCCCCCCTACTTCTTCACCGCCTTCGTCCCGGCCTTCTTTGCCCCTGCCGGCGGGGCCTTCCTCACCGGAGCCGGCGGCTCCCGGCATCCGTCTGCCGCTATCTTCCCGCCCGACATCTTGATCAGGAACGGATTGGGCTGAAAGTCCACCGCCTCCGCGCCTTCAAACGTGATGTCCGCCCCGGCCTCGATCAGACACCTCGCGGGCGTTTCCGGCGTCGCCAGGCTGATCTCGACGGTCTCTCCCTGACTCATCCCCAACTCCACCACCTTGGGCTTCACGCCTGGCTTGGCGCTGATCACCCGGCCCCGCAGCTTGGGCATCGCGGTCCCCTTCATGGTGCCCCAGAAGCCCGCCGAATCCGCCCCCGTCAGCCCTTCTTTGAGCGTCATAAAGGTTGCCAGCAGCGGATTGCTCTTCCGCAACTCCTCTTCCTTTTCCCCCTTGACCTCGTCGGCCGACTTGATCTTCAGGTCGGCCGGCGGCAGCGGCTGCGTCTTGGCCAATTGCTTCAGCTCGGCCAACCCGCTGTCGTCCCCGTGATACCCTTTGTAAACTTTGGTGAGGTAGGCGTCGATCTGCTGGCGCCCGGCCGGGGTCAGCGCCCCCACACCATCGTAGGCCGCCGCCCGCGCAAAACTGAACAGCGCCGCCGCGTTCTTCTCGGGATTGCGCTGCGCCAGAATCACCGTCCCCAACCAATTCGAAATGTGCGCCGCGCCGGGACTGACCTCCAGCGTCTTGATGAACGCCTTCTCGGCGACATCGTTCTTCTTCTGCTGCATGGCCACCCAGCCGACCCCCTGATGACCGATGAAGTCGGCCTGCTTCTTCAAGTCCGGCCACTGCGCGTCGGGAACCGGCGCCGGCTTCTGCGCCGCCAGCAGCCAGTTAGACGACTTCTCGGCATCCGCCAGCAGCTTCGGATCCATCGAGCCAGCAAAGGGAGCCAGCCGGGCCAGCGTCAAGTGTCCCCCGAAGTTTTCGGGAGCAATTCCCATAAGTTCCCGGGCCGAATCGATCGACTTGGCCAGTTGCCCGATCTGGGCGTAGGCATCCATGTAGAACGACAGCCGTTCTTCCTTGAACTCGGTTTCGGCGTACTTCTGCTTCCACTGGTCCAGGGTCGCCAGCTTCTTATTGGGGTCGGTCTCTTTATAGACGCTATTGATCAGCTCATACTCTTGCTGATCCTTGGGCTTCTTCTGAGCGGCTTGCGGTACGGCCCACCCCACGGCAACCGTCCACAACAAACCGAACGTCATCAGGTGGCTCATGTGTCGTTTCAGCATAAGGAAACCCTCTCCATTCTGGCGGCCCATATTCATCCTTTAGACTCCACCCGCCCGCCGGTTGTTTCCCGGCAGCATCTTCGAGACCGCAGGATGGTCAAAGGCGGAGTATATAGCACTGGAAAACACCTTGGCAAGGGGCAAGATGGGTTTTGGGTGTTGGGTCTTGGGTTTTGGTCCCCCCAACACCCACCACCCAACACCCACCACCCATGTTACAATCCCGTGCCTTGGCTCCCCCGCGCTACCTGGACCTGGCGGTCATCGCCCTTTACCTGGTCGCCATCACCGCCTTTGGAGCCCGCTTCCGCCGCTCCCAAAAGTCCCTCCGGGACTACTTCCTGGCCAGCCGAACGGTCCGATGGTGGGCGATTTCCCTTTCCATTGTAGCCGCCGAAACCAGCACTCTTACCATCATCGGAACCCCAGCCCTCGCCTTTCAAGGCAATATGGGCTTCCTCCAGATCGTCTGCGGCTACCTGGTGGCCCGCGTCCTGGTCGCGGTGCTCTTCATCCCCCACTACTTCCGGGGCGAGCTCTTCACCGCCTACGAGCTCATGCAGCGCCGCTTCGGCCAAACCATCCGGCGCTTCACCGCCTCTACCTTCCTGATCGTCCGCGCCTTGGCCGAGGGAGTCCGGGTCTTCGCCATCTCTATCGTCATCTCGATTGTCCTGGGCACCGGCGAGCTGGCCTCCATCGCCATCATCACCTTGCTGACCCTCTTCTACACCTTCGAAGGCGGCATGACCGCCGTCATCTGGACCGACGTGGTGCAGATGTTTCTCTACGTCGCCGGCGGGCTGCTGAGCTTCTGGCTCATCCTCCACAGCATCCCCGGCGGCTGGACCACCGTTCTCCAAACGGCCGGTCCCGCCGGCAAGTTCCAGATCTTCGACTTCCGCCTCGAGCTCACCAGCCAATTCTTCACCCGCACCTACAGCTTCTGGGCCGGACTCGCCTGCGGAACCTTCCTCGCGACCGGCACCCACGGCACCGACCAGCTCATCGTCCAGCGTCTCCTCAGCGCCCGCAACGAGCGCGAGAGTAAGACCGCCCTGCTAGCCTCCGGCGTCGTGATCGCCTTCCAGTTCACGCTCTTCCTCCTGATCGGCATCCTCCTCTACGTCTACCATCTCAAAACCGGCCAGCCCGTCCCCCGCCCCCTCGACCGCGCCTACCCCAGCTTCATCTGGACCCACCTCCCCCCGGGCGCCGCCGGCCTCATCATCGCCGCTGTTCTGGCCGCCGCCATGAGCAACATCTCGGCCGCCCTCAACTCCCTGGCCTCCACCACTATCATGGACTTCTACAAACCCCTATTCGGCGGCGCCTCGCACAACGAGGCCCACTACCTCCGCCTCTCCCGCTTCACCACCATAGCCTGGGGCCTGGTCCTGCTCGGCATCGCCACCTTGGCCCGCCACTGGGGCCCGGTCCTCGAGGCCGGACTAGGCGTAATCTCCATCACCATCGGCGCCCTCCTCGGCGTCTTCCTCCTGGGTGTCCTAACCCGCCGCGCCACCGAGCCCGGCGCCATCACCGGCATGGCCGCCGGCTTCGCCACCATGCTCTACCTCCACCTGGCCACCAAAACCGCCTGGACCTGGTACGTCGTGCTCGTAACCCTGGTCACCTTCGCCGTAGGCTACCTAGCCTCCTTAGCCCTCCCTCATGACCAACACCCACCACCCATCACCCCACACCCTCCTCAGGTCCTTGGGTAGCTGGGAAGCCGCCGCCATTGTAGTAGGCACCATCATCGGCAGCGGCATCTTCCTGGTCCCCAAGACCATGGTCCTGAACGTCGGCACCCCCGGAAAAGTACTATTCGTATGGGTAGTTGGAGGCTTATTGTCCCTCTTCGGCGCCCTCACCTACGCCGAGCTCGCCGCCGCACTCCCCCAGGCCGGCGGCGAGTATGTCTACCTCCGCGAAGCCTACGGTCCCTTCTGGAGTTTCGTCTACGGTTGGACCTCCTTGACCGTCGCCAAGAGTGGCTCTATCGCCACACTTGCTACCGCTTTTGCTTACTACCTCGCTAATTTCTTTCCCGCCCTGGACCAGGTCCTGGTGCGCCTGCCCTGGCGGATCGGCCCCGGCTGGCAACCCCTGACCATCTCCTCTGGGCAGGTCTTCGCCATGGCTCTCATCGCGCTGCTCGGCCTGGTGAACTACTTCGGCGTCAAGCTGGGCGGCCGCATTCAGGCTCACGTTACCGCCCTGAAGGTCGGCCTGATCCTGGCTCTCACTCTCGCCATCGCTATCTGGGGCGCCGGCTCGGCGGATAATTTCCGCACCGCCGTCCCCGCCGTCGGCGGCGTCGCCGGCTGGGTAGCCGCCCTGGTGGCCGCCCTGTGGGCCTACGACGGCTGGAACAACGTCAACATGGTTTCCAGCGAAATCATCGAGCCGCAGCGCAATATTCCCCGCGCCCTCATCCTGGGTACGCTGGGTGTATTGGGGCTGTACCTGCTGGCCAATTTGGCCTATTTCTTTGTTCTCTCCGCCCCGGAAGTAGCCGCCAGCGACCGCGTGGCCGCCGCCGCGGCCCGAAAATTCCTCGGCCCCGCCGGCGGCGGAGCGGTCGCTTTGGCCGCCCTCATCTCCATCTTTGCCGCCCTTAATGGCTCCCTCTTATCCGGCTCCCGCGTCCCCTTCGCCATGGCCCAGGACGGGTATTTCCTCTCCGCCGTCGGCCGCGTCCACCCGCGCTACCGCACCCCCCACGTCTCCCTTCTCCTGCTCTCCGCCTGGGCCATGATCCTGACCCTTTCCGGGCGCTATGAGGAACTCTATACCTACGTCATATTCGCCAGTTGGATTCTTTACGGCATGACTACCGCAGCGGTCTTCGTTCTGCGCCGAAAGCGCCCCGATTTATCGCGCCCTTATCGTACTATTGGTTACCCCGTACTCCCCGCTTTGTTTGTCCTGGCCGCGGCTTTTTTGGTCGCCGTCACTTTGGTCCATTCTCCCCGCGAGTCCGGTATGGGCCTCCTGGTCATAGCCGCCGGTCTCCCATTTTTTCTGTATTGGAAGGCCCACCGCCGCTCCCGGTAGGTCTCTGTTCTGAATCTGGAACAAAAATGCTTGATTCACAGGCCGATCTCTGGTATAAAAGACTTGCTCCAATGAAGGTCGCAGTTCTTGTTCTGTTTTCAGAACAACAAGCCGCCAAACCTTTGAACGACGCGCAATTTTCGTTCGGGGAGCAAATTCTGTGAATCTTTTTAGGAGCCGTGCATGGATGTCAACAAGATTTTAGTCGAACTCCGACAGGAACGGATACAGATTGAGGAGGCAATTGTCTCCCTGGAACGGCTCGCCCGTTCCCGGGGACGCCGCCGCGGCCGCCCGCCCGCCTGGCTCTCCGCCATGAGCGCGCCCAAGCGCCGCGGTCGCCCGCCGGGAAGCAAGAACGGCTCTAGAAAAGAAGCTATTACCCATTAGCTTTTAGCTGTCAGCAACCAGGAGCACCCCCCCGGTGCGATACCCGGGTTGCTAATGGCTAATAGCTAACAGCTTCTTTTAGTACAGCAAGTATCTTTGCCGCACCTCGCGGAATCGCTCGACGGCCTGCTCCCACTCCTGCCGAATGGCGCGGGGATCTTCTCCCGCCGCCAGCAACGCCAGGGTGCTCTCGCTCCCCACCAGACGGGCCGTCTGGGCGAGGTTCATTTGCCCCGGAAATAACTTCACCAGCGCCCCCGCGATCTCTACTCCTACCTCGCCGGCGTCCACCGCCTCCCGGTCCGTCACCAGGATCTGCATTCCCGAAATCCGCCGCCCCGCAAACCGCGACGACCCCGGCGTTCTCTCGATCCCGTAGAACCGCACCCCCGGAATTCCCCTCGCATTAAGATAATTCGCCAGCGCCGATCCCTCCATCCAATCCGCCCCCACAAACTCAAAGGGCGTGTCCGTGCCCCTCCCCACCGAGTAATTCGTCAGACCCTCCAGCATCGCCACCCCCGGATACACCAGCGCCTCGGTCAGGTTTCGGATATTCGGCGACGGATCCACCCAGGGCAGCCCGGTCGCATCAAACCAGTCCCCGCGCTGCCACCCTTCCATCCGAATTATCTCCAACTGCGCCCCCACCCGGTTCTCCCCGTTGAACAACCGCGCCAGTTCTCCCGCCGTCATCCCGTGCCGCAGCGGCAGCGAATAGTATCCGATAAAGGACCGTAAGTTTTCGTCCAGCACCGGCCCTTCCACGGCCACCCCGTTGATCGGATTCGGTCTGTCCAGGACGTAAAAAGCGACGCCCTGTTTGGCCGCCTCCTCCATGGCGTAGGCCATAGTAGTGACATAGGTATAGAATCTGGCTCCGACATCCTGGAGGTCGAAGACCAGTGCGTCCAGCCCCGCCAGCATCTCCGGCGTCGGCCGCCGCCGCTCCCCCTGGTAGAGGCTGTAGATCCTAGCGCCGGTCTTTTCTTCGACCGCGTCCGGCAGATTCGGATCGTCGGCCTGGCCCAGAAAGCCGTGCTCCGGCGAAAAGATCGCCGCCACTTTCACCCCGGCCTCGACAAACAAGTCGATATTCTGCCGCCGCCGCCGGTCAATTCCGGTGTGATTCGTGATTAATCCGATCCGCTTGCCCTGCAATGGCCGGAAACCGTCGCGCACCAGCACGTCCAGCCCGGTGAGCACTTTCCCGTTGCGCGTCACCTCCCGCCGCGCCCCCAGCATCGCCTCGTTGTACCCCGTCAGCCGCAGCCCGGCCTTCGCCCCTTGCTCCGCCGATACGGCCGGCAGATGCGCCGCCACGGCGCTCGCCACCCGGCTCCGCAGGCTGCTGATCGCCGGCCGTACCCGCGGGTGAACGCTGTTAGCCAGCAGGATCACAAACGTCCGGGTGACCGGATCCACCCACAACGAGGTCCCCGTGAACCCCGTATGGCCAAACGAACCCACCGGCAGCAATTCCCCCCGGTTGGACGAGAAAGGGGAGTCGATATCCCACCCCAATCCCCGCAACACCGTCTGATTCGGCGGCGTCTGGGGGGAGCTCATTTTCTCGACCGTCAGCGGGCTAAATACCTTCACCCTTCCCGCCGACCCGTTCCCCAGCAGCAGGGACGCGAACCGCGCCAAGTCGTCCGCCGTCGAAAACAGCCCGGCATGTCCCGCCACTCCGCCCATGTACCGCGCCGTCGGATCGTGCACCACCCCGCGCAAAACCACGTCGTCGATCCGCTCGGTAGGCGCCGTCCGCCGTCGCAGCGCCACCGGCGGCGTGAACATGGTAGTTTTCATTCCCAGCGGCCCGAACACCCGCCGCCGGGTGAATTCCGGCAGCGCCTGCCCGCTCACCCTCCGCACCATCTCCCCCAGCAGAATGAAATTGATGTCGCTATAAATGAACCGCGATCCCGGCGTCACCACCGGCTTTTCCGCATACGCCAGCTTGATCCCCGCCTCGTATCCCTTCCAAGCGGGCTTCAAATCCACATCCGGCCGCAACCCCGAAAAATGCGTCAGCAACTGCCGCACGGTGATCGGGCTGTCGCCTCTGGAGAACTCCGGCAGATACTGCGTCACCCGGTCATTCAGCCGTATCTTCCCGTCCTCCACCAGCAACATCACCGCCGAGGTCGTGGCGATCACCTTGGTCAGCGACGCGCAGTCGAAGATCGTGTCCACCGTCATGGCCTCCCGCCGCGGCGCCAGGCTCCGATAGCCGTAGGCCTTCCGGTGCACGATCTTTCCCTGGTGGCCCACCACGAGGACAGCCCCCGGGATCTCATCTGCCTGGACGGCCTTCTGGACTACCTGATCCAGCGCGGCTGACCCGTTCCACGCGGCGACCGCCGCTGCTAAGAGACCAAGGTGCGTCATGATAGAATCATGTAACATTGTTGGACCATCTCGCCACCGAAAAACCCAACCCCGCGTCGTCCTCGATCGATCTCCTCCCCACCGCGGACATCCTCACCGTCATCAACGCCGAGGACCAGAAGGTGGCCCCCGCCGTAGCCTCCCAGATCCCCCAGATCGCCCAGGCCGTGGACGCCATCGTCAACGCCATCCTTCAAGGAGGCCGTCTTTTTTACCTCGGCGCCGGCACCAGCGGCCGTTTGGGAGTCCTCGACGCCTCCGAGTGCCCCCCCACCTTTGACGTCTCTCCGGACCTGGTCCAGGGCATCATCGCCGGCGGCGAACCCGCCCTGACGCGCGCTACAGAAGGCACCGAAGACCACCCCGAGTCCGGCGCCGCCGACCTGGGCCAACGAAACTTCACCGCCCGGGACATCCTGGTCGGCCTGACCGCCAGCGGCCGCACTCCCTACGTTCTGGGCGCCGTCCGCCACGCCCGCAGCCGCGGCGCCACCACCATCGGCATCACCTGCAACGCCGGCGCCGAGCTCTCCGCCCTGGTCGACATCCCCATCGTCCCGCTGGTCGGCCCCGAGATCCTCACCGGCTCCACCCGCCTGAAATCCGGCACTGCGCAAAAACTCGTCCTCAACATGCTCTCCACCGCCGCCATGATCCGCCTGGGCCACGTCTACCGCAACCTGATGGTGAACCTCCAGCTCAAGAACGAGAAACTGCGGGACCGCGCCCGCCGCATCGTCGCCCAAGCCGCCGGCGTCTCGCCCGACCGCGCCGCCCAAGCTCTGGCCGACGCCGGCAACGACGTCCGCGCCGCCATCGTCATGCTGAAACGCGGCGTCCCCCTGGACCAGGCCCGCGCACTCCTCCACCAAGCCGGCAACCGGGTCGGCGCCGCCCTGGAGCTCTAGATGGATTTGAGAATTGCGCTCCCGGCGAAGCCTTGCCAATTCTCCTGCTAGACTGGAGGCACTATGAAAGCTCCGGATCGAAGCGGGGGGATTTGAGAATTGGAGGATTTGAGAATTGCCGCTCACGGCGAAGCCCTGCCGATTCTCAAATCCTCCAATTCGCAAATCCTCAGCTTCCTCTGCTAAGATGCCCCGTCTCGCCTTCGTCGCTTCCGTCGTCTACACCCCCGATCCGCTGCCCCACGGCGTCGTACTGGTCGAAGACGACCGCATCACCGCCGTAGGCTCCCGCGACGCCCTCGCCATCCCCGCCAACGCCACCCTGATCGACGCCGGCGAAGGCTTCCTCGCTCCCGGCTTCATCGACATCCACGTCCACGGCGCCGGCGGACGCGACCTCATGGACCCCACCCGCGACGCCCTCGACACCGTCACCCGCACCCTCGCCCGCTTCGGCACGACCTCTTTCTATCCCACCACCGTCACCGCCCCTCAGACAGATATACTCCGCTCCCTCGCGTTCCTGGCCTCCTGCATCGACGAGTCCGCCCAGACCCCCACCGCCGCCGCCCAACCCCTCGGCATCCACATGGAGGGCCCCTATATCAACCTGAAACGCCGCGGCGTCCACCCCATCGCGTCCATCACTGAGCCTACTATTGAAGGCTACCGGCGCATGGCCCAGGCCTCGGGGGGCAAGCTCCGCATCATGACCATCGCCCCCGAGCTGGCGGCCTCCCCCCAGGTGATGGCGGAAATGATCCGCGACGGCGTCCAGCCCTCCATCGGACACACCGATGCTACCTACGACGAGACCCAGCGCGCCGTCGCCCTCGGCGCGCGCCAAGCCACCCACGTCTACAACGCCATGCGTCCCTTCGCCAACCGCGACCCCGGCGTCCTCGGCGCGGTCCTCACCGACCGCCGCATCCGGGCCGAGCTTATCGCCGACGGCGTCCATGTCGACCCCACTTCGATTCGCCTCCTCTACGCCGCCAAAGGCGACGAAGGCATCGTACTGGTCTCCGATGGCATTTCCGGCACCGGCATGCCCGACGGCGTCTACCCCGTCGCCGGGTTCGAGGTTGAGGTGAAGGATGGCGTCTGCCGCTACCAGGGCGCGCTGGCTGGAAGCGTCCTGACCCTGGACCGCGCCGTCCGCAACATGATTGGCTTCCTGGGCCTCCGTCCCGAGCAGGCCCTGGCTATGGCCACCCGCAACGTCGCCCAACTCCTCGGCATCGCCCAGCGCAAAGGCAGCCTCCAGCCCGGCGCCGATGCCGACCTCCTGGTCTTGGATCCCCAACTCCATCTGAGAGCCGTCTACGCCCGAGGCGTCGCGGTCCCCAACGAGCCGCGACCGTTAGGGAGCGGTTCCACCGAAGCGGCGCGGCACCCCCGCGCGAGCTAAACCATGGACAAATTCCTGATCCACGGCGGCCTCCCCCTCACCGGCTCCATCGCCGTGAGCGGGTCCAAGAACTCCGCCCTCCCAGCCCTGGCCGCCTCCCTGCTCACCAATCAAGAGGTGATCCTGGACCGCGTCCCCGCCGTCCGCGACATCCGCACCATGGCCCGCCTGCTGGCCGACATCGGCGCCGGCGTCCAGCTCGAAGGCGGCCGCTACCGGCTCCGTGCCGCCCAAATCACCAGCCCCGAGGCCCCCTATGAATTGGTAAAGACCATGCGGGCGTCCAGCCTGGTGCTTGGCCCCCTGGTCGCCCGCTGCGGACGCGCGCGCGTGTCGGTCCCCGGCGGCTGCGCCATCGGCGCCCGCCCCATCAACCTCCACCTCCACGGCCTGGAGAAACTCGGCGCCCAAATCCACCAGGCGCACGGCTACATCGAAGCCCAAGCCCCCCAAGGCCTCCAGGGCGCTCATATTTATTTCGAGCGGGTCACCGTCACCGGCACCGAGGACCTGCTCATGGCCGCCGTCCTCGCCCGAGGCGAAACCACGCTGGACAACGCCGCCCGCGAGCCCGAGGTGGTCGACTTGGCCGAGCTGCTCTCCAAGATGGGCGCCCGCATTGAAGGCGCCGGCACCACCACGATCCGTGTCCGCGGCGTGGAGAGCCTCTCCGGCGCCGCCCACACCATCATCCCCGACCGCATCGAGGCCGGCACCTTCCTCGCCGCCGCCGCCATCACCGGCGGCGACCTCACTGTTACCGGCGCGCGTCCCGATCACCTGAGCGTCTTCCTGGACAAGCTGGCCGAAGCCGGCGCCCCGGTCGCTGTCTCCTCCGACGCCGCCATGCGCCTCCGTCCGGTGGGCCGCCTCCGCGCCGTGGACGTCACCACGCAGGAATTCCCCGGCTTCGCCACCGACCTCCAGGCCCAATGGATGGCCGTCATGACCCAAGCCGACGGCGTCTCTATCGTCGCCGAGACGATCTTCGAGAACCGCTTCATGCACGCCCAGGAGCTGGGCCGCATGGGCGCCGACATCTCGATTGAAGGCCGCCGCGCCGTAGTCCGCGGCCGCACCCCCCTCAGCGGCGCGGGCGTGCTGGCCTCCGACCTCCGGGCCAGCGCTTCTCTGGTTCTGGCCGGGCTGGTAGCCGCCGGTGAGACGGTCATCGACCGCGTCTATCACATCGACCGCGGCTATGAGAAAATCGAAGAGAAACTTTCCGCCGTAGGCGCCCGCATCCAACGCATATGACCCATACCAAAGGATTCCTGGAGCTGGTGAACGACGCCAAAACCCGCGTCCAGGAGTGCACCGTAGCAGACGTCCGCCGCCTCCGCGAAACTGCCGAACCCTTCCACCTCATCGACGTCCGCGAGGATTCGGAATGGGCCCGAGCCCACGCCGCCGGCGCCATTCACCTCGGCAAGGGTATCATCGAGCGCGACATAGAAACCAAGGTCCCCGACAAGACCGCCCGCCTGGTTCTCTATTGCGGCGGCGGCTTCCGCTCCGCCCTGGCCGCGGACAACCTCCAAAGGATGGGCTATACCAACGTCCACTCCCTAGCTGGCGGCTGGCGAGCCTGGCAAGAGTCCGGCGAGCCCGTCGCCACCGGGCCGCGACCGTAAGGGCAGCCGCGCATCCGACTCAGGAAGGGCCGCGAATTCACCGCTCGCGCACGGTCTCGGCGCGGCGCCGGCCCTTACAAAGCCTGGCGGTACAGCGCCAGCAGATCCTCGCGGGTGCAGGGACGCGGGTTGAGCTGGTGGCAGCCGTCCTGGATCGCTTTGCCGGCCAGGGCCTCCAGGGCCGCTTCGGTGATGCCGTAATCGCGCAGCCGGGGGCGAATGCCGGCCCGACGGTTCAACTCGCGGACGCGCTCTACGATGTCGCCGCCGCCGAACTGGGCGACCAGCTCCTGGAGACGCGCCGCCACTACCGGCCGGTTGAATTCCAGGACGTAGGGCAGCAGGACGGCGTTGGCCGTGCCGTGGTGCATGCCCGCCTCCGACGAGAGCGGATGGGCCAGCGAATGGGTAGCGCCGAGGCCTTTCTGGAAAGCGATGGCTCCCATCATGGCGGCGATCATCATGTTGCCGCGGGCCTCCAGGTCCCGCGGCGAGTCTATGACGCGCGGCAGATGGTTCCACACCAGTCTGGCGCCACCGAGCGCCACCGCGTCACAGATGGGATGATACCCCTTAGAAATATACGCCTCGATATTGTGGGTAAAGGCGTCCAGGCCCGTGCCGGCGGTGATGGATGGGGGCATATCCACGGTGAGCTCGGGATCGGCCAGGGCCAGGGTGGGGATCAGGTGAGGACTGAAGACGACGGTCTTGCGGTTGGTCTTCTCGATGGTGATGACGGTCGATCGCGAGACCTCGCTGCCGGTGCCGGCGGTGGTGGCGATGGCGATAAAGGGGGGCAGGTCGGCGGTGATGCGGCTGCCGCCGTCGACCAGGTCGTCGTAGTCGGCCAGCGGCAGATCGTGGGTCACCTTCAGCCGGATGGCCTTGGCCGCATCGAGAGGCGAGCCGCCGCCGACGCCGACGATTCCGTCACAGCCGTTGTGGCGGTAGGAGACGACGCCCTCCAGGACGTTCTTCTCGGTGGGGTTCGGGTCTACGGCGGAAAACACCGCCGCTCCGGGGGCGCGCTCGGCTACACGGGCAAATACCGAGGTCTTGACCAGTCCGGCGTCGGTAACCAGGAGCGGCCGGCGGATGCCGCGCTGGGACAACTCTTCAGGGAGGCGGCTGACTGCCCCAGCGCCGAAGGTAATGGTGGTGGGAAAGCAGAAGGTGTCTAGATTCATTTTAGATCCCGCGCGACTGCACCGAACCGCGACCATCAGGGAGCGGTTTCTGCGGCGGAACAAAACAACCGCTCCCTGACGATCGCGGCTCGGCGCCGCCAGCGTTCCATATTAGCGGCCCTGTACGACTTAAGGCCTCAGATATCATGAGCGATCGTCACTTCGCCGCTTCGCTCGGCGGTGGCGCGTCCGACATGAACGTATCTTCGACCGCCTTCCACGTCCCGTCGGCCTGCTTCCGGTAAACCGTCAGATACTTGCCCTTCTCCGTCATCGGCGTCTTCGTCTTCGGGTTCGTCGCGGTCATCGAGTACGTTCCCCGGGTGTAGGCCAGTTCGCCGCTCTTGGCCACGTCTATTTTCGTGGCTCCGAAGGTCAGCGCGAAATTCGGGTCGCTCAGCATCGGTTTCAACGCGCCGCTGATGGCCTCCTTCCCGGTGAGGGTCGGCGCCTCCGGAAGCAAGACCGCGGCATCATCGGTGTAATGCGCCACCCACTTCTGCACGTCCTTCGTCGCCGCGTCCTTGACCCACGCCGCCTCGGTATTCTTCAGAGCCGCCACATCGGCGTCGCGCGTGTCGGGTGTCGGAGTCGTGCAACTCGTCAGCAGCGCGGACAGCGCCACACACGCAACCAGCCATCCGTAACGTAGCCTCATCAAGCCTCCTTGGATCAGTCCTATTCTATGCTCTTAAGATTAGAAGATCAGCCGCAGCCCCACCTGGATCGACCGGGAGCCTCCCTGCTCGGCTCCCTGGGTGGAAGTAATCCGTCCGAAATTCGCAGCCGAAATGTTCTGGGCCGGGAGGCCGTAGTTGGGGTGGTTGAACAGGTTGGAGAACGCCCCGTCGGCCTGCAGCCGGCACTGCTCGCGGATCCGGAACTGTTTGCGCAGGTTGACCGAGAGGTTGCTGGTGCCCGGCCCCAGCAGCCGGCCCGGTCCCACCAGCCCGAACCGTCCGATGTTACTCGGCGGCCGGACGAAGGCCGTGCGGTCGAACCAGGCGAACACGTTGCGCTGGCCGTCCGGCAGGTTTCCCAGGCTGGCGCCGGTGTAGTCGGGGCGATCGTTGGCGCGAGAGTCCACGTTGGTGCCGCTGGGGTCGGTGGCGCCGCCGGTGATGGGGGTGAGGAACGGTCCGGTCTGGAACAGGAGAATCCCGCCCAATTGCCAGCCGCCCGCGATGGCATCGGCCACCGGGTGCATATGGGAACCGAGCCGCCTCCCCTTACCGAACGGAAACTCGTAGGTCATCACGGTCAGCCAGCGGTGGCGCCGGGTAGGAGAGACGTTGCCGTAGTCCAGACCGAGGTTGAAGCGGTCGGTGGGGACCGACCCGTTCTCGGCGGCGAAGCCGGTATTGTTGGACCCGGTGGCGTTCGAGAGGTTCTTCGACCAGGCCCAGGAGGACTGCACGCCCAGCCCGCCGGCGAAGCGCCGGTTGACCTCCGTGATCAGGGCGTTGTACTTGGCTGACGGGCCGGTATCGCGGCTGTACACAATGGCCCAGTTGGGATAGGGCCGCGAGTTGCGGGCCACCGGGTAACCCACCGTGTTGGGCCGCACCTGGTTCAGGTCCGGGCTGGCAAACAGCTTGATCGTGTGTGAGCCGCTGTAGGTCACGCGCAAACCGGTATTCCAGCCCAGATCGCGCTCGATGGTGAGGTTCCACTGCTGGGCGTAGGGATCGGGGGCATGGACCTTGTTGGCCCGGCGGAAATCGGCGGTGCCCACGGCGCTGACGGCGCCCAGGCCGGCGCCAAACGGGCTGGGGAAGGCCAGTTGCGGCACGCTATTCACCAACTGGTTGTTGAAGGTCCGGGTATCGGAGGTGTGGATGCCCACCAGCGAATAGAATACGGCGCCCAGGATGGTTACCGAGTAGATGCCGTAGCCGCCGCGGATCACCGTACGGTTGCCCCAGGGGCGATAGGCGAAACCGATGCGCGGAGCGAAGTTGTTCTTGTCGCTGTACCGCAGCGTTTCGGGCAGCCCCGCCTCCTGGGCCGTTATGATCGGCGTGGACCCGATGGAGGCCCGGAAGCCGGGCGCGGTCAGGGCGAGGGATTTTTCGTTGGGCACCACCACCCGGCCGCCGGGGAAATCCCGGTCAAAGTTGGCCAACTGCAGCGTGTCGTCGTAGAAGGGCGGGTGGTACTCGTAGCGCACTCCGTAGTTGAAGGTCAGCCGGGAGGTCATTTTCCAGTCATCCTGGACGAAGTACCCCTGGTGATAGGTATGGCCGTCGATGTCGGGTCCGGTGTTGGCCACGCGGCTCCGGTTGGGGTACCCGAGCAGGAAGTCGGCCATGGCGTTGCCCGAGAACATGCCGTTGAAACGG
>JBGOUV010000581.1:0-2938 GCA_041477815.1 Terriglobia bacterium
CCTGCCCATATTCCGCCGAATAAGAGCTGGTCTGAACCTTGAATTCCTCGATCGCCTCGATCGAGGGCGTAAAGGCGGTGATGTTATTTCGATACGATTTCGCGTCTACGCCGTCCAGCGAGACGATCCCGTTCAGCTCGCGCTGGCCGTTGGCGCTGACGCCTATGCTGGCGCCCGGGATCGGGAACCCGCCCTGGCCGTCGTTCAATCCGGCGCGGTTTCCATACTGCACACCGGGCACCAGGACGGCCAACTGATTGAGGTTCCTGCCGTTGAGAGGCAGCTCGATGATCCGCCGGTTCTCGATGACCTGGCCGACCGTGGCGTCCTCGGTTTTCAGGGCCACGGCAGCGGCCTTTACCTCCACCGCCTCCGAGATCTGGCCCACTTGCAGCGTGAGATCGACGCGCGCCTTCTGCTGGATCTGCACTCGCAATCCGGTCACCGTCTCGGTCTTGAAGCCTTGCAGCTCGCAACGCACGGTGTAGTCGCCGATCTCGATGAGCCGGAAAATATACTCTCCGGCCCGGTTGGTGAGCGTGGAGCGCGTTTCCCCGGTCGCCAGCCGGGTGATGGTGACTTTGGCGCCGGGCACCACCGCGCCACTCGAATCGGTGACCAGTCCCAGGATCTCCGTTGAGGTGGTCTGTGATCGGACGGCCACTTGGCCGCAGCCAAGCAGCAGGAGCAATCCCAGAGTCAAGCGGACAAATCTACCCTTCGTGTCCATGCTGCCTACCTCCACTTCGTCAGCTACTCCCTTGTCGGAGAGCGTACCAACCGCCGGGCGGGGTGTCAATGTCCTGTGATCCTCGCGGGGGGCCGGCCACCGAAGGGACCCTCAGGGGGAATCCATCCTCCAATTGGCAGCCCTCGTGCTAGCCAGAAGCTCCTAGTGAGGAGGCGTTTGCATGTCGCGATCTGGGATCTTCTTACTCCTGTTTCTCCCCATCAGCCTCGCCGCTAATCCGCTGGGCGGGCTTTTCCGCCCCGAGAACCTGAAGGCGGCAACGCTCACCGGCGTGGCGGTGACCCCCGGCTCGCGCCCCGACTCGGTGCTCCTGCGCTTCCCCTCACGAGCCGAGCCCTCTTCGCTGGTCATCCCCGTTCCGGCCGCGGCCCGGGACTGGACCGGCTGGGGCGCCTTCACCTTCGAGTTCCGCTCCACCTCCACGATTCGCTGGGGGCTGGCGATTCGCAACCGGGAAGGGAAGGAGTTCGCGTACCGGGTGCAGCCCATGAGCGGCGTGCGCGTGAAGGCCGTGATTCCGCAAACGTTTCTCACCCGCGAGTACATGAACAACCGCCAGTTCCGGGGCTATTGGATCTCGAGCTGGGCGAACCATATCGATCTCACCGAGGTGGAATCCCTGACCGTTTCGATGGCCCCCAACCAGGAGGTGACCCTGGAACTGGGGCCTATGGCGCTGGTGCGCGAAACGCCCCAGGACGAGGTGTACCTGGACCGGCCGGTGGTGGACCGGTTCGGCCAGTGGGCCCTCGCCGACTGGCCGGGCAAGGTGCGCTCCCTCGAGGAACTGGAAGAGGCTTGGAAGCGGGAGGACCTGGAAGTGGTCCAGTACGTCGACTTCGGCCTCTGCCGCTACGGAGGCTGGAAGGAGAGGAAGGAACAGACTACCGGCTTCTTTCACACCGCCCGCGTGGACGGACGGTGGTGGCTGGTCGATCCGGAGGGCCACCTGTTCTTTTCCGCCGGCATGGACTGCGTGCGCTACACGGACCGGACCCGTGTGGCCGGCCGCGAGATGCTCTTTGAAAAGATTCCGCCCGGAAGCGTCGACACCGCCGATTTCTACCGGGACAACGCCAGCCTGCGCTATGGGGAAGAAACGTTTGTGTCCGGCTGGAGGACCACCATGTGGCGGCGGCTGCGCTCCTGGGGGTTCAATACGGTAGGCAACTGGTCGGATCCGGCGCTGTTCGTCCATCCCCAGGTGCCCTTTGTGACCAGCGTTCGGATCGGGCGGTCGGCCAAGAGCTGGCAGGCCTTTCCCGATGTTTACTCCGAGGAGTTCGCCCGCCAAGCCGCTCAGGACGCCCAGCAGCAGTGCTCCGACCTGCGCAACAATTGGTACCTGATCGGCTACTTTATCGGCAACGAGCCGCGGTGGCCCCACCGGAACCTGGTCAGCCTGATTCTCGACGACCCCGAGCCCTCGGCCACCCAGGCCTTCGTCCGCCGGAAGCTCGAAGAAGACGGCGACACCCCGGACACCCGCGATGATTTGCTGGAGACGCTATCCCGGCAGTACTTCCAAACCGTCCGCGACGCCATCCGCAAAGCCGACCCCAGCCACCTGGTGCTGGGCATCCGCTTCGCCGGCCAGCCGCCCGACCCGGTCCTGCGCGCCAGCGACGTCTTCGACGTTTACAGCCTCAACATCTACCGCTTCGAGCCGCCGGCCGAGCAGATCCGCCGCATCGCCGAAGTGCTGGACAAGCCCATCCTGATCGGGGAATTTCATTTCGGCGCGGCCGAGCGCGGCTACGCGCCGGCCCTGGTGATGGTCAAGGACCAGACCGAGCGCGGCCTCGCTTATCAGTACTATCTGGAGCGGGCGGCGGCGCTGCCCGAGATTGTCGGGGCGCACTACTTTCAGATGGTCGATCAGCCGGTGAGCGGGCGCTTCGACGGCGAGAACTACAACCTGGGCTTCTTGAACCAGCTCGACATTCCCTATCCGGAGATGGTCTCGTACGCCCGGGCGGCGCATCGGCGGATGTATCCGGCGCACGCGGGAGTGGCCGAGCCGGCCAGCCGTCAGGCGCGGGTGCGTTGAGGGCCGCGGGGGCCGCTAGTCCTCTTCCTGCTGGCTCGACAACCGGGTCAACACCCCCAGATCCTCCAGCGTGGTGACATCCCCCACCACCTTGTCGCTGGTCACAATCTCCCGTAACAGGCGCCGCATGATCTTCC
>JBGOUV010000097.1:0-18017 GCA_041477815.1 Terriglobia bacterium
GCGTCCAGGTGTTCGGCGCCACCAGCGGGCTTTCCTCGGTCCGGCAGTAGCAGGGCAACTCTACTACATCAGCCCTCAGCAGCCTGACTCTCAAGCAACGTGGTAGCCTTGCAAAGAGCCGCTAGCGAGCCGCAGGGTGGCAGGCCCGCCAAGGCCAGGTTGCTAACTGCTAAAAGCTAATAGCTTCTTTTCAATGCGTGATTCTCTTGCTGTCGGAGTACTTTCGGCGATCGCTTTGTCATTCATGCTGTGGCTGGCCTGGATGCAGCGCGAACGCGTTCTCCCGGGGCACAATGACTTCATCCAGTTGTACACCGGCGCGCGGCTGACCTTTACGGGGCAGTTGTACGACCGGACGCGGGTGACCGAGGTCCAGCGGGAGAGCGTCGGGGTTACAGGGGAGGGCTGGCGGTATACGCGGCTCCCTTACTACGCCGGGTTGCTGTGGCCGCTGGGGTTGCTGCCGTATCGGGCGGCGTATGGGGTGTGGCAGGTGTTGTCGATCGCGGCGCTGGCGGGATTTACGGCGTTGTGGAGGCCCCCGCGGCCCGGTCTGACGGTGCTGTTCACCTTGCTTTCGCTGCCCGCGTTTGCCGCGCTGATGAACGGCCAGGATCTGAGCTTCGTGCTGCTCTGGCTGGCCCTGGCGGCGCGGTGGCGCCGGAGAGACCGGCCATTTTGGGCGGGCGTGGCGCTGGCGTTGTGCGCCTCGAAGTTTCATCTGTTCGTGCTGTTGCCGGTTCTGCTGGTCGGGCAGCGGGCCTGGCGTCTGGCGGCGGGACTGGCCTGCGGGGGAGCGGCGTTGGTGGTCCTATCGTTTGCGGTGGGCGGCCTCCCTTGGCCCGTAGACTACTGGCGGGTCCTGACCGACCCGGCCATCCATCCCGATGCGGGCAACATGCCGAACCTGCATGGGTTGGTTTCCTTCTGGCCGGCGGCAAGCTGGCTGGAGTGGCCGGCCGTGGCCCTGACCGTGGGGGCGGTGTGGCGGGTGGCCCGCCGGGGGGACTTCGACACGGCCCTGGCGGCGACCCTGGCCGGGGGGCTCCTGGTGAGCTACCACTCCTACCTGCCAGACTGCAGCGTGCTGCTGCCGGCCGCCCTGGTAGTGCTGAGCACGACTGCCTCGGCGTGGCTCCGGGTTCTGGCGATGTTTCTGCTGACGCCGGTAGCTTACTTCCTGCTGGTTCAGAAATCGGCGGTGGCGGCCGTAATTCCGGCGGCGGTCCTGGTGCTGGTGGTGGCGCTGGCCCTGGAAGTGAAATCGTACACGGCCACCAGCGGGGAAGCATAGACGCGCCGGGGAGCGTAGCTCCGCTCCACCGACCGCAACAGACGCCCCCGCTCGCCGTCGGGCACCTCGCCCCGAAAGTAGTCGCCGGCGGTGGTGAACAGGTAGTCCAATCTGCGCTCGCGGGCGAAGGTTTCCACCTCACCATGCCGGCGGACAAACGTGTCCAGATCTCCTTGGTAATACAGTCGCGGGGCCACCCGGACGCTGGAGGCGCAGCGGCCGGTGTACAGGTAGAGGACCGGGTCATCGTAGGCCACGAAGCGGGCGGAAGCGGGCAGGTTCTGGTCGATCCACTGGTACGCTTGGCGCTGGGCGGCGAGGAGTTGCCGGTGCTGCCGGAAAATGCCGGGCAGCTCCCCAAACAGGGCCTGACCGTGGGCGTAGACCAGCGGAACCAGGCAGCAGGTGAGCAGCGCGCTGCCGGCCAGGGCAGGACGGCGTGTAGAGGCCCGGAGCAAGTCGCGGAGATGCTTCCCTTCTCTCCACAGCCCGGCCGCCAGGAGCGGAAACAGCGGCACCGCGGACCGCGCGTCCGGAGGCCAGGCGCAGGCAATGAGAAGGGGAAAGAGGCCGGCGGCGTACCAGTGATAGGGAGTCCAACCGTCCTCGCGACCAAGGCGCACCACCCCGGCCAGGGCGGCGAAGACGAACAACCGCCCTCCGAATTCGCCCCAGACCGAGCCGGCCGTCTGCGCAGTAAGCAGGCGGGTAAGCGAGGCGAGCAAGAGTGCCAGGTTCTGGCTCAGCAGGGACGGCCAGTGCGACCCGGCTAAATTGTATAATTGATATCCTAGATAGTTGGTGTAGTACAGGGTGACGATGTCGCTGGCCGGCGCGTGAGAGGCCCGCACCCAAAGGGTCCAGGCCGCGACGGCGGGAGTCATGGCCGCCAGGAACCAGGCGGCCCGACGCCGGCGGCCGCGCCAGACGAGCCACAAGGGGCCGGTAAGGACCAGCGGCAGGGCGGCCAGACGTGTGAGATAGGCGGCGGCGCCAAGCAGTCCGGCCAAGGGAGCAGTCCAACCGGGCGCCTCCCGGTCGCCGGCGCACCCGAGCCAGTGGAGCGAGGCAAATAACAGCACCGAGAACAGCAAGTCGCTCATCAGCGTGACGCCCAGGAGCACGGTGACCGGACTAAGAACCAGGGCCGCGGCCACCAGCCACGCCGTCCGGCCGCTCAGGCCCAGAGCGCGCAGCATCCAGCGGGAGGCCACCGCGTAGAGCGGCAGCAGGAGCCACGTGACGAGCATGGCCGTCGGCAGGTTGCCGGGGAAACCGGGAACCAGCCGCCACACTGTCGAAAGCAGCAGCGGGTACACAGGCGGATACTTGGTCTGATAGGGCTGGTCGGGCAGGCTGAGGATGCGGTAGCCGGACCCCTGGGCGACCGACTTGGCGGTGACCCAGTAGATCATGTCGTCGTGGTACTGCCCCAGGTGGGGCATGTCCCGAAACGTCCAGGCGAGGTACGCCGAGGGCAGGAGGGCGAGTAGGACGGTGAGTGGAACGAGGCGGCGCATCCGCTTCATGCAGGGTCATTCTAAGTGGCTTGCTCCATAGCAACAATCGGCAGTCTGCTGGATTCGCCGTTAGGGCTTCGCCTTAGACGGGGTTATAGGCAACCTTGAGGCGCCGGCATATCGATCAGCGCGTCGCGGCCCCGTAGAAGATCGCCAAACCCGGATCGCGGCAGCCTGCTTGAGAGCTCGGGGCGCGGCCACTCTCTGGAATACCTGTGGGGTGCGGTCAGCAAAATCCCTCGTCAACCTCAGGCGAACCACCGATGCCAGCCCACTGCCGCCGGGTGCCATACTCAGGGAGCCGTGGTCCCGGAAACCAAGCGAAGGCTCTTTGGCCTCATCTCTTTTGCCCTGCTGGCTCTGTTTACGTACGGCGTCTGGCGGCTGGGCCTGCGGCTGTACCCGCTGGTCACCCGCTACTACGCGATCCGTCTGCACGCCACCGCCTGGCGGGCCGTCTACAGCGAACGCGGGTTGACGGCGCCGCCGGACGGCCCTCGCGAGGGCTATTGGGGCAAGGACATCGGCAAGACCATCCCCCATCCGGCGGTGGGCTGGACCCTGCCCGAAGTCCATATCCCCGGGCGCCTGGATATCGAAGCGGACGGCATGCAGCGCGTGCGGGTCTCCTCCACCCCGCGCACCCGTATTCTGATCGTGGGAGCCAGCCTGGCCTTTGGGGCCTGCTCTTCAGACATTGCAAATACCTATTTCACCAGGCTGGCCGCCTTGCTGGCGGAGAAGTCCTATCCCCCGGAGATCACCGTTCTGGCGGCAGGCGGCTGGAAGAGCGGTCAGGAGCTGGAGGCGTTGCGGCGCTTCGGCTTGCCGGCGCGTCCCGACGTGGTGCTGTTTCTGGACGGGTTGAATGACCTGACCAACGGCTCCAACGCCCGCGTAGTGTACGGACAACCGACCAGGACCCTGGACGGCTCCCCCTGGCACGGACTATATCACGAACATGACTATCCGGACCGGGTCCACGTCTACCTCGACAATATGGGCGCGGCGGTCCGGCTGTTGCGGGAGAACCGGATCCGCGCGGTGCTGGCTCTGCAACCGTCCCTCTTCGAGAAGAAGACCCTGACCCCCCTCGAGCAGAAGCTGGCTAATAATACGCTGCACTATCTAGGGTCTGTGGAGGACCTGCGCACCAGCTATGAGCGGATGCGGGTGGGGTTGCAGGAATTGGCGCGGGCCCAGGGCGCCGCGTTCGTGGACCTTTCCCGGATCTTCGACGGGGAAACCGCCACCATGTTCCTCGATGCCTGGCACTTCCCGGACCCCGGACACCGGATTCTGGCGGAACGCCTGGCCGGAGCCGTGCTGCCGGTGATAGCTACGCCTTGAGGGTCTCTTTGCTGAAGTCCCAGTGAACCATCTTCCTGGTCTCCGCCGAGCGGTTGATCAGGTGGGCGCAGGCGGCGGCGCGATGCCCCAGCAGGGCGTCTTCGACGGTCGGTTTGCGGTGGCGCACCGAGTCGAAGAACTTCTGGAAGTGGACCACGGTGGCCTCCAGCCCCCGCTCGCGGTACGTCTGGACGGCGGGAACCACCTGGGGCGGCAGGCTCCCCGGCACTTCCTCGCGCCGGATCTTTGGATCTTTATAGTACTTTACTTCCAGGGCCTGCGGCCAGCTCTCGACGATCCAGCGGTTATCTTCCACGGCCATCTCGGGATGATAGGTAAAGCCGCCGCCCCCGATGGTGAGACTGCCCTCGGTGCCCAGGATCTGGAAGCCGCCCTCAGCCGAGAGCTGGTTGTTGAACGTCGAGCTGAGGCTGGCCACGAAGCCCTCCGGGTACTCCAGGATCGCGTTGATGGTGTCGGGGACGTCGCGGCTCTCCTTCCAGCGGTAAAGCTGGCCCATGGCCACCACCGAGGCGGGCATTTTGGCGTCCATCAGGAAGTGGATAGTCGTACAGAGGTGGACAAACAGGTCGGTAGCGATGCCGCCGGAGTAGTCTTTGTAACACCGCCAGCGGAAGAAGCGGGCCAGGTCGAAAGAGCGCTTGGGGGCGGGGCCCAGGAACATGTCCCAGTTGACCGTAGCCGGCGAGGCGTCGGGCGGAATCGGATAGATCCAGGCGCCGCTGGCGGTGTTGCGGTTGTAGGAGGCGCGAATCAAGGTGACCTTGCCCAGCTTGCCGGACTGAATCAACTGTTTGGCCTGCTGCTGGGTGGCCGAGCTGATGCCCTGGCTGCCCACCTGGAGCAGACGGCCGGTCTGCTTGACGGCGTCGAGGATCTCCTGGCCGTCCTCGACGGTATAAGTGAGGGGCTTCTCGCAATACACGTCCTTGCCGGCCTGGAGGGCCTCGAGGACGTGGGTCTTATGCCAGTGGTCGGGGGAGGCGATGGTGACCACGTCGATGGACTTGTCGTGTAGTATCTCGCGCCAGTCGGAGACGGACTTGGCGCGGCCGCCGGTGCGCTGGACGGCGCGCTCCAGTCGTCCTTTATAGGCGTCGCAGACGGCGACGATCTCGGTGCCCTCGCACTGCTTGATGGCTTCCAGTAGCTCCTGAGCGCGGGCCCCGACGGCGATCATGCCGACGGTGACGCGGTTGTTGGGACCCACGGGGCGGGCGGGCCCGGCGGTCTGGGCCGCGACGGCGGTAGCCGAAAGGGCGGTGGTGCCTAGGAACGTTCGGCGGGAGAGCATGGGAAACCTCCTGACGCCCGATTATAGCGCGTCGTACATATCCTTGGCGCGGCGGGCGCAATGCTCCCAACTGAAGCGCTCGACCACGGCGCGCCGGGCGTTGACCCCGAGGTGCTGCCGTAGCGAGCGGTCAGCCAGCAACCGCTCGACACCGGCGACAAAGGCGGCGGTGTCGGGAGCGATGAGGGCCTCCTCGCCGTCCACGAGATCCAGGCCGGCCACGCCCACCGGGGTCGAGACTACCGGACGCCCGCAGGCCATCGCCTCCATTACCTTGATGTTGGTGCCGGCGGAGACGGTCAGCGGGACCAGCACAATGGCGGCGCGGGCGTAGTAGGGCCCGAGGTCCGAGACGAATCCCTCCACGGTGGTGCGGCCCTCAGCCGTTCCCTTCCAATACTTCTCATGCTCGGGTCCGGCGACGACCCGGAGCCGGACCCCGGGCAGGCGCGGTAGGATCTCCTTTTGCAGGTACTGGAACGCCAGCAGGTTGGGCAGATGGCGGAAGGAGCCGACGAAGAGCAGCTCCAGGGGCTCGCCGGCGGGCTCGGGCGCTGGCTGGAAGCGGTCGATGTCCACGCCGTTGGGGACGATCCAGGTGCGTTCCTGGGGGGCGCCGGCCGCCACCGCCTGGGCCTTCTCGGGCCCGCTCATCACGGCCACCGCGTTGTACCGGGTCAGCCAGTGGCTCTCGTAGCAGTGCCACTGGTCGAAGGCCGCGCGGGCTCGGACGGTCTGCTCGGTCCGCCAGATCTGCTCGTAGAGCGAAAACGTAACATCGTGCTCGACCAGCACGGCGGGCGTCCCGGGCAGGACCTCGCGGTAGCCGGCCAACTGGGTATACTCAATCTGCAACAGGTCGGGACGGTACTCGGCCGCGGCCTGGCGAATGGCCGCGGCCATGGCCCGCGTGCGGTACTGGGCCACCGCCGGCGGCACGGAGGGGTCCGGCCGGCGGCGCTCGTCCTGGTCGACCACCATCACGCGGGAGAAGCAGGACCCCAGGCGCTCGTAGTCGACCTGGTCGCGGCGCTCGCGGAAGGTGAGAAGCAGCAGGTCGTACTCCCGGGTAAGGTGTCGGGCGAGATTGAACATCCGTACCGCGCCGCCGTGGGACAGCGGAAAGGGGAGGTACGGCGAGACCATCAGGAGCCGGCGCCGGGCCTCCCGGAGCGGTGCTGCATATCGAGGATGGGTAGCGATGCTGCCGCGCACCGCGTCGAACGACCCCGTGGCCGCGCGCGGCGCAGGCTTGGCGGCCAGCAGCCGGAAGCAGAACTCGGCTTCCGGCAAGGCGCGGTCGGGGATCATGGGAAGACGCGAGGAGCCGGCCCCCACGCTGTAGGACTTCCACCCGGCGCGGGCGGCCTTCCAATAGAGAAGAAGCCACTGGCAGCGACGGGATCGCGCCGCCGGGAAGCCACCCAGGCGGGCGAGTTTGGCGGCATCGATCAGGACCACGCCGGACAGCGGCGCCAGCACCGCGGCGGCCTCGCCGGGCTGGAGTTGCCGGAAAGCGGCGCGGGGCAGGAGGTCCTTCTGAAAGCCGGCGCGGCCGGGCTGGTAGCCGGCGGCGAAGGTCTCCGGACGCTGGAACAGTACGCGCAGAGGTTCCAGGTCCTCCGGGCCGTCACCCTCGCGGAACAGTAGGTATGGATCGCCGCCGGCGAGCGGAGAGTCCTCCGGCGCCGCAGGTTCCTGGGGAGACACCCAGGGGCGGGAGGTGAAGGTAAGCAGAGGATCCAGGGCGGTCCAGGCGATCTTCCAGAAAGCGCCCAGCAGAAAGTCCTTAACGGACTCGCTGGCCGTAGCGGCGCGGTCGCGGGCGCGGCGCAGGCCGTGAAACAGCAGGCCGAACGGCAGACCGCTAAAAAAATCGCGGTGCTCGTTCATGACCAGCGTCTTCCAGGGCGGCACCAAGCAAGGCGCCAGCTTCATCCAGCCAAAACCGTGCTCCCCGGTGCACGTAACCACGCCTAACACCACCCACTCGTGCCACAACAGCGATCCGATGCGGAACGGCAGCGCGGGTCCAGCCGAGACTTCAATCACCCGCTCACACCGACCGAGCGCCGGGTCGTCACTGGGCGCGCTGAGGAACAGCCATACCGGAAACTGGGGGACTTCCCTCCGCACGTAGTCCACCGCCTCGCGCCAGGCCGTGCCCGAAGCGCCAAACACGGCGATGATCCGGTGGTCGGACTTGCCGGCCATCCGCAAAACTCGCACCACCAGCGACCGGATACTCACAGCAGACCCGCGAGTGTATCATAGGGGAGCCGTGACCCTGGCTCTATTGGCGCTGGCCCTGGCGGTTCCAAACAAGGTCGTGGTGCTCACCTTCGACGACGCGGTGAAGTCCCACCGCACCGTGGTCGCGCCGCTGCTAAAGGAGCTCGGCTTCGGGGCCACGTTTTTCGTGACCCACCACTGGATGGACGACCGCGACGATTTCCTGACCTGGGAGGAGATCGGCGAGATCCACCGCCTGGGCTTCGAGATCGGGAACCACAGTTGGACCCACGCCAACTTCGGCTCGCCGCGCAGCGCCGACCGGATGGCCGCGGAGCTCGCCCTGGTGGAGAATGAGCTGCGCCGGGCCGGAGTGCCCCGTCCCGTGAGTTTCGCCTACAGCGGCAACGGGTTCGGTCCGGAGGCAGTGCGCGAGCTGGAGTCGCTGGGCTACCGCCTCGCCCGGCGCGGGATGCAACCGGAGATGCCCTACGGCAAGATCCAGGTGGGACCGCCCTTCGACCCGCGTCGTCATCACCGGCTGCTGATTCCCACCACCGGGGACGCCTACCCCGACTGGACCCTCGAGCACTTCAAGAAGGTAGTCGCCGAGGCGCGCAACGGCAAGATCGTGGTGCTCCAGTTTCACGGCGTGCCCGACCGCAAGCATCCCTGGGTCCACACCCGGCCGGAGCTCTTCCGCCAGTGTATGGCGTACCTGAAACAGGAGGGCTTCCGGGTAATCGCCTTACGAGACGTAGAGCCCTACCTGCCGGCGCAGCCGCCCGAGGACCCCACACTGCGCCTCCGCCATCCGCTGCCAAAGGATGAAAAGCTGACCCTCCCCGCCGAGGTAGAGGCGACGCAAGCCGATCTGCCGTACTGGACCTCCAACATGGCCGAGCACGGCTACTCGCCCGAGGAGATGGCGCACGTGGCGGGAAAGGAAGTCCCCCGCGTGACCGCGCGCGCCGCGGGCCTCCGGGTCCGGCCCTACCCCGGAGGCCGCCATCCGCGCGCGGGCTTCCTCGAGGGCGCCATCGCGCCCCAGCGCGGAACCAAGGCCACCGTGTTCCTGCCGTGGGATCCGGCGAGTTACGTGGTGATCGATGTTCCCGAGGCGATCTTCAGCAACCTGGGTCTCTTATATCTGGCTCATACTCACATCCCCACCATCTGGAACGCCCAGAACGTCTGGATCGAGAACGTGGACTGGACCCGGGAATCAACCGGCAGCCTGCGGTCGCGCTGGGAGCTGCCGAATGGCGTAAGTTTCGGGGCGTCGGTGGCGGTGGAGGCCGGCGAGGTACGGCTGGACCTGTGGCTGCGCAACGGCTCGCCGCAAGCGCTCACTAGCCTGCGGACCCAGGTCTGCGTCATGTTCCAAGGCGCGCCGGAGTTCAACCGGCAGACGGCGGAAAACAAGGTGCTGGGCAAATCGGTGGCGGAAGTCCGCTCGGAGCGGCGCTCCATCCGGACGGAGTGGGAACGCTGCGCCCGCACCTGGGGGAATCCGCAGGTTCCCTGCCTGCATTCTGACCCGGTGTTGCCGGACTGTCCGGCGGGGGAAACGGTGCGGGTGAAGGGGCGGTTGTGGTTCGAGGATCGAGCTACGCACTGAGCTTGGCCTTGATCGCGGCTACATCGGTCTTAAGAGTTGATACATCACCCTTGAGCACGCCAAAGTCGTCTTCCAGCTTCGACAGCCGGCGGTTGCTGATCTGCTCGCAGCGGCTGAGATTGTCGACGATTTCCACGACTCGATCGATCTTCCAGTTCAGCGTCTGGAATCTGTCTTCCACACTTGAAGCAAAGCGGCTAGACTAGGAGCCTGTCCAAGTAATCGGGAATCGGCTCTTTCGGCCACAACATATTGTGGTCCACTTGTTTCAGTTCCACAATATGTGACCGGCGAAATGATTCCTCGGACAGACTCCTAGTTCGGCGCTCTGGCTCTCGATCAGCGTGACGAAGTTGCCGTTCTCCATGGCTTCAGCATAAGGCGAATCTTACCGTATCGCCAAAGTCACTCCGGACTGTGACGAAGCACTGCCGACGGTGACGACCACCGCGACGGCGGAGCCCGAAGTCACACCGCCGGGGACCCGCGCGTTGATCTGCAGAACGCCGGCGACCAAGCCCGGCGCGCCGCCGGCATACAGCACGGCGGCCGCCTGTCCCCCGATGGTGACGGACACCGGCAGGCGAGGTGCGGGCAGGGGATCGGCGGCGAGTTTGCCGTCGACGCCCGGCGGGGTGGTTTCCCCCTCCCCGGTGGCGAACAGAATGACCACGGAGTCGCGGGCGGCCGGTTTCGAGGGGTTGTTCACGGCGCCATCCTGGTTGAGCGCCGCCACTGGGCCGCGGCCCGAGGAGTCCAGGGTGAACAAACCGGGAGCCGACGCGGCCACGCGCAGCGACAACGCCGCCGAAGAGACGCCGCGGTACTCCACCTGGAGCTGGGTCGTCGTCTTGCCGGTCACCGCATAGGGAACCAGGAAGCTGGACTGCCTGTCCGATACATAGAGCAGCGGAGCGGCCACGCCATCGAGCAGCACCCGGGTGTCGCTCAGCGAGGTGTCGACCAGGCCCGCGGAGTTGAGGCGCAGGGAGGTCAAGGCGGAGGGTCCGAGGCCGGAGCCGAACACGGTCGCAATCTCTCCCGGCGCCAGGGCTCCGGCTTCAAAACTGGCCCCCTGGACCACGCCACTGGAGGAAATCTGCGGACCGGGCGCGCCGCCCTCCACGTTGGCGGTAAGGCTCACGGCGCCCGGACTCGTAGAGTAGTTCCCCACTGCGACATACCAGGCGCCCGCCGGGAGGGGTGCAATCTCGAAGCGGGACTGGGTCGGGTTGGGGGTGAACACGTAGTCGTAGACGGCGTGTCCCTCCTGAACCGCCACCGGCGAGCCGCGGCGCAAGTAGAGGTTGGCGTCGAGGGTGGTGTTGGCGGTCAGAGCCAGCTTGGTCGTTCCTGCCGCAGCGTCTACGGTGTATTGAGTGGCGCTGAGGACGCCGGCCAGGCCGGTGGCGGCGTCCAGCGACACCTGCACCGTGGAGCCGGAGGCCAGCGGCGCCAGCCGGACGGACGCCGGTGCGGAGATCGTAGCCGAGCTGTGGTGGTACTCGAAAACATAGGACCGCTGGGCCGGGCCGGAGGGGTCCACATAAACGGTGGCAAAGCGCTCGCGGTCGCCGAAGTAGTACATCCAGGAGATGTCGTATTGAAGGCCCTTCTTGAGGACGGTATAGAAGAAGTTGCCAGGGTCGTTGACATAGGGCGCGCGATCGACGGGATCGGCCACCTGGTCGCGGGCCAGAATGCGCAGGTCGGGCAAGCGCTTGCGCGGAAACGGGTTCCCTTCCGGGAAGACAATCAGACCGGAGGCCTCGACATAGTCCGGGGGCACGGTGGGCGTCGAACTGGCCGGGGTGCGGCGCATGTCGGCGAACCAGCGATCGCTGCCGACATAGCCACCGTAAACGCCGTTGGTAGAGGATTGGGCGGCCGCGGGCAAGACGGACAACGCGACGGTCGCAACCACAAGGAGCAGATAACGCCGGCTGGTCATGTCTGACTCATCGACCCGCGTGGCGCAGGCTTTAGATACTTCCTGATCGCCAGGCAAAGCGGTACAATCAAGAATTCACAATCCACCTCTGAGACGAGACTGCCATGCCCGACTTCGACCTGAAACCACGCCTCGTGCCGCCGGTGGAAACCCGCCACCGCCGCATCGTTACGCCCATCCCGGTTCCCGAGTCGGTTCCCATCCTGGAGCGCCTCTACGCCACCGAGCCGGTGGCCATGCAGGGCCAGCCACCGGTGGTATGGGACCGCGCCGAAGGTATGTATGTTCACGATCGCTGGGGCAACCGCTGGCTCGACTGGTCGAGCGGCGTCCTGGTCGCCAACGCCGGTCACGGCCGTCCCGAGATCGTGGAGGCCATCCGCGCCCAGGCCGAGCACGGGCTGCTCACCAACTACTGCTTCCCCAGCGAGATTCGCGCGCGCCTGGTGGAGAAGCTGGCCTCTTTGCTCCCGGAGCCGCTGAAGAAGGTCTTCCTGCTGACTACGGGCGCCGAAACGGTCGAGTGCGCGGTCAAGCTGTGCCGCACCCACGGCCTCCAGACCGGCGGGCGGAACAAGATCACCATCGTGTCCTTCCACAACGCCTTTCACGGCCGCACCCTGGGCTCGCAGCAGACGGGCGGCATTCCGGGATTGAAAACCTGGATCGTGAACCTGGACCCGGACTTCGTGCAGTTGCCCTACCCCGACGGATACCGCTGCCGCGATACCTCGTTTGCCAACTTCGAGCGGTCGCTCGACGAGCAGGGCGCAGCGCCGGAGCGCGTCGCCGGGGTGATCCTCGAGACCTACCAGGGCGGTGACGCGTCGTTCGCCCCACCCGAGTACATGCAGGCCCTGCGGCGCTGGTGCCACCGCCACGGGGCGCTGCTCGTGTGCGACGAAGTCCAGGCCGGCTTCGGGCGCACCGGAACCATGTGGGGGTTCGAGCACTACGGCGTCGTGCCCGACCTGGCCTGCTTCGGCAAAGGCATCACCTCTTCCCTGCCCCTCTCCGCGGTGGCCGGCCGCCCCGACGTGATGGACCTCCACCCCAAGGGCAGCATGACCTCCACCCACACCGGCAATCCGATCTGTTGTGCGGCGGCGCTGGCCAATCTCGAAGTCCTCGTGAAGGAGCGCCTGTGGGAAAACGCGGCGCGGGTTGGCGGCGCCCTGCACGCGGCGCTCCAGGCCCTCCGCCCCGAGTTCCCGCAGATCGCGGCAGTGTTGGGCAAGGGACTGGTGGCGGGCCTGCCGCTGGTCGATCCTCAAACCGGCCAGCCCGACTCGCCCCTGGCCTATGAGACGGTGCGACGGTGCTACGAGAGGGGACTCCTGATGTTCAACCCGGTGGGCCTGGGCGGGGCCACGGTGAAGATTGCCCCACCCCTCATCACTACCGAGGAGGCGATTCTGGAGGGCGTGGCGGTCCTGCGCGAAGCCCTGGCAGAGGGCGTTGCCGGGCGGCAGAAGACCCTGCAAGAGGTGGGCGCCCGATGAGCCTGCCCCAGGTGACCATGATCGGGGGCGGCATGATCGCCCACGATCAGTTGCTGCCGACGTTGTACCAGTTGCAGCGCCTGGGGGTGATCGGTGAGCTCTGGATCTCCTCCCAGCACGGCCGGTCCTTGCACGCTCTGGCCACCGCCGAGACGCTGGTGCGGGCCTTCCCCGGCCAGTCCTTCCGGGCCTTCCCGGACCTCAGCGGCGACCGCGACGCCTCCCATCCGGATCTCTACCGCGAAGTAATCGCCCGGATGCAGCCGGGCAATATCGTCGTAGTAGCGGTGCCCGACCAGCTCCACTACGACGTGGTAATGACAGCGCTGCGGCGCGATCAGCACGTTTGCGTGGTGAAGCCGCTGGTCCTCACCGCGCGGCAGTCCGAGGAGATCGAGCGGGAGGCCTACGGGCGCGGTCTGATCGTGGGTATCGAGTATCACAAGCGCTTCGATGACCGCTCGCTCCTGGCCCGCCGCCGCTACCGGGCCGGCCTGTTCGGCGACTTCAAGCTGGGCACGGCCTGCCTGCTCGAAAAGTGGTACTACCGGCATTCCAATTTCCAGAACTGGTGCACCTGGGACCACTCCGACGCCTTCACCTACATCGGCTGTCACTACGTGGACCTGGTAGCTTTCATCACCGGCCTGGAGCCGGCGGCAGTAAGCGTCTACGGCATCAAGGACAAGTATCCCAACGGCAACGAAGGATTCCTCTGGACCGACGCGCGCGTCCTCTGGTCGAACGGCGCCTGCCTGAACGTCCAGAACGCCCTGGGCTTCCCGGACGAAGCCCCCGGCACCAACACCCAGGGCCTGATTATGTATTGCGCCGGTGGCGACAACGGCGCGCTCCTCTCCCACTCCGACCAGTACCGCGGCCTGAAGTACTCCTACACCCAGCGCCCCGACGGCCCGGGTACAACCATCTACGCCGAGCCCAGCCCAGACTACTTCCAGTACGTAGACCTGGGCGGCCCGGGCCTCGTGCCGGTCGGCTACGGCTACCGCTCGGTGGACTTCATCGTCCGGGCCTGCCTGCGCGCGGCGTCGGAGCCCGACTTGGTCCGCCGCCGGCAGACCCTGAAGGAGTACGACACCGCGGGCGTCATGGCCACCCCTGCCAACAGCCGCTTCAATGAGCGCGTGGTCGAGGCAGCCCGGGAGTCGATTTTGAATGGGGGCCGCGAGGTGCGACTGCGGGGGTAGGTGCTAGAACGGGAGCAATGGTACAACGCGTATCGTTAGCCAAGGTTCGGAGCAATCTAGATCTGGTGCTCCGCAGCATCAAGGCCCGCAAGCATTACGTTCTCTTGGAAGAAAGAGTGCCGGTGGCGGCCCTAATGGACCCGGACGAATTGGAAGACTACCTGGACACCCGCGATCCCAAGATGCAGAGACAGATTGCCAAGGGATATGAAGAATATCTAGGAGGAAAGACGCGGCCTGCCCGGGAGTTTTGTCTTCCCTCCAGTACAGACTCGTCGAAGCGCTCCAAAAAGCGCTGAGTGATGGCTTCGTCATTTCACACGGTTGCGACCTGCAGGTTCGAACGCGACGTTGAGAAGCTTACCAAGAAAGATCCCCGGTTGCTCCTGGTCATCCAGGGCCTTCTTGTGACCTTGGCGAGTGATCCGTACAACCTGGCCCGGCGGCGCGACATTAAGAATAAGAAGTTGAGCGGCGTGAAGCTGGGACAAGGACAATGGTGAATTCGTTCCGGCAGCCATCGCCTCCGTTACGACGTCTTGGCAAACGACGTAGTCCTTTATTCCTTCAAGCACCGCCGTGAGGCGTACTGAGGAATTCTCCGGACTAGCGGGAAATGCGCTAATCTATACCGCTAGGGTGCGTCTACAGTGACCGGCCGGACCATCTCCCACTACCGCATCGTGCAGAAGCTCGGCGGCGGCGGGATGGGCGTGGTGTACCAGGCCGAGGACACCCGCCTCAAGCGCCACGTCGCCTTGAAGTTCCTCCCTCCGGACCTCTGCTGCGACCCCATCGCCGTAGAGCGCTTCCGCCGCGAGGCCCAGGCCGCCAGCGCCCTCAACCACCCCAACATCTGCACCATCTACGACATCGGCGAGCACGAAGGCGAGCAATACATCGTCATGGAGCTGCTGGAGGGCCACAGCCTCAAGCAGCGCCTGGAGCAGGGCCTGCTACCCCAGGACCAGCTCCTGGAGTTCGCCACCCAAATCGCCGACGCCCTCGATGCCGCCCACGCCGCAGGCATCGTCCACCGTGATATCAAGCCGGGAAATCTCTTCCTCACCCGCCGCGGCCACGCCAAGATCCTCGACTTCGGCTTGGCCAAGCTCGCCCCCGCCGCCGCCGGTCCCGAGCTATCGACCATCACGGTTCGCGAGGCCCTTTCACGCCCGGGCACGGTGATGGGAACCGCCGCCTACATGTCTCCCGAGCAGGCCCGCGCCGAGGAGGTGGACGCTCGCTCCGACCTGTTCTCCTTCGGTGCTGTGCTCTACGAAATGACCGCGGGCCGCATGGCGTTCACCGGCACGTCTAACCCCGTCGTCTTCGAGGCCATCCTGAATCGCACTCCGGAGGTTCCGGCAGGGCTCGACCCGGAACTCTCCCGCATCGTCTCGAAGGCCCTTGAAAAGGACCGCGCCCTGCGCTACCAGACCGCCGCCGATCTCCGCGCCGATCTGAAGCGCCTCCAACGCAGCACTGCATCGGTGGCCGCCGCGGCCCCGGCGCGCCGCTCTCGCCGTTTCGCCGGGGTGATCGCCGCCGCCGGCCTGCTGGCCCTGGTCGTCGCTATCTGGCTCACCTCCCGGACGAGACCGGCGCCTCCTCCCTCCCGCTCCGACTATGTCCAGCTCACCAACTTCCCCGACTCGGTCACCCAGCCCGCCCTTTCCCCCGACGGCCGCATGCTCACCTTCCTCCGCGGCCCCCTCACCTTCCTCGGCCGCAGCCAGGTCTACGTCAAGATGCTCCCCGACGGCGAGCCCGTCCAGCTTACCCGCGACGATTTCCCCAAGATGAGCCCCGTCTTCTCCCCCGACGGCTCCCGCATCGCCTACACGGTCCTGGCCGCCAGCAGCAACTGGGATACCTGGGTCGTACCAGTGCTCGGCGGCGCCCCGCAGTCCTGGCTTCCCAACGCCTCCGGACTGGTCTGGATCGGCCCCCGCCGGCTCCTCTTCTCCGAAATCAAGAGAGGCCACCACATGGCCATCGTGACTTCCCTCGACAGCCGCGCCGAAAGCCGGGACGTGTACGTACCCGCCCACGAGAATGCCATGGGTCATCGCTCCTACGCCTCACCCGACGGCAAGTGGACGCTGGTAGTCGAGATGGACGAGAAGAGTTTCTGGCTGCCGTGCCGGCTAGGGCCTCTGGACGCCGGCTCTCCCGGTCGCCCCGTCGGGCCGCCCGGCGCGCCCTGCACCTTCGCTGCCTGGTCGCCCGACGGGAAGTGGATGTACTTCAGCGCCAACGCCGGCGACAACTACCATCTCTGGCGCCAGCGCTTCCCGGACGGCCGGCCCGAGCAGCTTACCTCCGGCCCCACCGAGGAAGAAGGGCTCGCCTTGGCCCCGGACGGCCGCTCCCTCGTCACCGCCATCGGCCTCCGCCAGCGCCCGGTCACCTTCCACGACGCCTCCGGCGATCGCCAGGTCTCCCTCGAGGGCTACGCCGTCTGGCCCCGGCTTCACCTCCCCAGCCGCAGGGTTTGCTATCGTATCGGCAACCCCGGACTGCTGACGCAAGCGAGCGAATTGTGGACCGCCGACCTCGATTCGGGACGCGCCGAGCCGTTGCTTCCCGGCTTCCGCGTGATCTTCTATGACGTGGCGCCGGACGGTCGTCTGCTGGTCTGCGCGGTGGACCAAACCGGCCAGCCGCATCCCTGGCTGGCCCGGCTCGACCGTCGTTCCGCCCCCCGCCAGATTCCCAACACCGAGACCACACGGGCCCTCTTCGCGCCGGCGGGCGAGATGTTCGTCCAGAGCAACGAGGGCAACGAACAGTTCCTGTTCCGACTGCGCGAGGATGGCACCGAACGTCGCAAGGCCAATCCAGAACCGCTGATGGAAATCTATGGCGCCTCGCCCGACGGCCAGTGGGTCACCGCTATGGGATCGGTTCCCGGTGGCGAGGCAGGTCAGGCCGTCTTCGCCTACTCGACCACCGGCGCAGCCCGCGTCCGTGTCTGCGATCCTCCCTGCCGGCTTCTGTGGGCGCCCGACGGCAAGTTCCTGTACTTCTCCTTCCCTAGCGGCTACATGAGCCTCGCCGCCACCGGCCGCACCTATGTCGTGCCCTCCAAACCAGGCACGCTGTTCCCCGACCTGCCCCCCGGCGGCTTCCGCTCCGGCGCGGACCTGGCCGCCGTACCGGGAGTCCGCATCATCGAGGCGGCCGACGTGGCCCCTGGCCCCACCCCCGGCGTCTACGTCTTCTCCCGCGAGAACGTCCAGCGCAATCTCTACCGCCTCCCGCTGAAGTAATCTGGCCTCAAAGACTCAGCACCAGCCGCAAGGCCCGCTCCACTTCCTCCATCCGGGGAGCGGGCATGCTTCCAACCCGATCCACAAAGCGCCCCGGATCGAGCGATCGGACCTGGAAGCAAAGGAAGACCGTATCGATTCCCAAACCGGTTTCGCCGGCGGTCACCCGCACGTTCGTGGGATAGTCCCGAGGGACGTTCCGGGCGTCCGTACCGACCACCACACTCACGACCAGCGGTTGGCGGTTGATCGCATCTACCGACACCACCAAAACCGGACGGCGACCCGCCTGCTCCCGACCCTTGGTCGGATTCAACTGCACGAAGTAGATCTGCCCCCGGCTGATCACGTTAGAGCCCATCGGCGTCGGCCCGGCGGAACTCTCGCGAGATAGCGCGACATTCGGACCGCAACGCCGGGTCCGCCGCCATCTGCTCCATGGCCCGCTCAAAGGCCAGGCGGCGCCGGCGGGCGGCGAACTCCTGCAAGGCGACGGTAACCAGACGGTTCCAGTTGTGGCGCAGCTCCGGTCCTGCCAGCGAACTGGCCTCCTGGACGAGGCGACGAGGAAGGGCGACACTCCGCCGCACGGTATTGCTCTTGGCTCTCGATGTCATGTCAGCCCCCCAAGAACACACCTTATCACACTATTAGGTGTTACCTACAGGCTCCCCTCGGGCACACCCCCCGCCTTCAACACCGCCACCTGCGCCGCCGTGAACGGCGGGTCGAACAGCCGGCCGTCTTCC
>JBGOUV010000274.1:0-9474 GCA_041477815.1 Terriglobia bacterium
ATAGGGCGTGATAAGGCCGAGTGGCCGGCGCGCGGAATGTCGATGGCCACGAGGTCCTCGGAAGACGTGAGCGTACTTCTGGAAGCGTGTACTAAGTCTACAAACAGACGCACGTACACCGGCTTGATGGGCCGATGCGCCGGCACGGAGAGCCGCCCAGCCCGGGCGTGCCGAAACACGACGAGACTCGTCCCGTTCTGATCGATGATCGATGCCCCACCTGTCGGCAACAACCTTCAGATCCTCCATCCGCCAGTCGCGTGGATTACGCCGCATTTGGGCCATGAGCTTCGGCGCATTCGACACCACCGCATGGTACCACATGCGGTACCACGCAGCGGATAGCGTGCCCGGCTTCACCCGCGAGTGAGCCCGTCCCCCGGGATCAGTTCGCTCAGGGGCCGGCCCTTCACTAGCTCCATCGCGATGTAGACCCGGCCCTCGGACTCGCCCGCGTCGAAGACGGTGCAGATATGGGGATGGTTCAGGGCCGAAGCGGTCCGGGCTTCGCGGAGCAGGCGTTTTCTCGCGGTTTCGTCGCCGACCGCCTCAGGAAGGCAGCACCTTCAGGGCGACATCACGCCCCAGACGCTCGTCATGAGCGCGGCAGACTTCCCCCATACCACCCGCCCCAAGCTTGTCGAGAATGCGATAATGCGAAAGCTCTCCAGCCGGCAAGAGTGGATTCTCCTCCCCTGGCCCGATTCCTAGCAAGCCAGTTCATCCAACACCCGCCTTCAAACTTCCGGATAAAACTCAAAGAACGCGTCCAGCGACCGTAGCAACTGCTCCCGGATGTCCTCCTCGCTCGACCCCTCAATCACGTGCATCGTGACCGAGGTCGTCCGTCCATTCTGCAACACCACCTCCGCGTCCCGCACCTCCGCCATCTCTTCGCTCGGCAGCAGCCGTAATCCGTACACCAAAGTTAGTGGTACGCTCATATCACTATGCGCCTCCTCCTTCCCGTCATTCTCGCATCAACGGTCCTGGCCGCCGCCGATCGCCCGGTCGACCCCACCTACCTCCGCCTCCACATCCCCTCCGTCCCCGCCCAGGACCTCACCCCCACCTGCCACTATAGGCCCGTGTTCACCTCCGGGGGCATCGTCCGGGGCGTCGCCCGCTTCGGTGAGTTCAGCCTCGACCCCACCGCCTCCTGCCCCTCGGAAACCCTCGCCGCCGAAGAACAGGCCTGGGTCCTGGTGGACGGCTCGTGCACCCTCCGCTACGGCGACCAGCAACTCCCCCTACGCAAGAACGACTTCTTCTACGTCCCTCCGGCCACCCCCCACGCTCTCTCCGGCGGCCCCTGCCGCGCCATCGTCATGGGTTACAAGATCCCCGCCTCCGTCAATATCGATCCCCCGGCCAAGCCTCTGCTGGCCAACATCGACGACGTCTCCAAGCAACTCGTCGGCGGGCATCCCCCGTCCACTCTCTACCAGCTCCTCATGGGCGACACCTCCAGCAAGCGGGACCGCCTCGCCGCCGCCCGCGTCCTGACCAGTCTGTTCCTCATGACCATCACCCCCGGCGGCACCAACTTCCCCCACCACCATGAAACCGAAGAGGAGATCTACCTGCTCCTCGAAGGCGAAGGCGACATGATGGCCGGCGACAACCGCCTCCCCTCGCGCCCCGGCGACGCCTACTTCTTCCGCCTCAACGCCACCGTAGGCTTCTACGCCTCCACCGCCCCCAACGCCAAGACGGCCCGCATCCTCGCCGTCCGCTCCCGCTTCCCCTTCCCCCCCTTGCGCCAGCGGGTACAATGAAGGTAGAGGTGGGGGCCGCGCACCTTGGCTGCATGCAACAAGCTCATGTGAAATGAAAAATCGAAGCCAAATTGTTCTTTGTGTTCAGCTACTTAGTATTTTGGCCCTGGCTCAACCAGGCCCCAGCCCCCGTACACCGGCCTCCGACCCCCGCGCAGCGGCGGCCCCCGACCCCCGTTCCCCAGCCCCCGACCCCCAGGTAGCCCGGTGGGTCCTGCGCATGGGCGGCAGCGTCACTATAAATGACACGGACGAACCCATTTGGGACCTCGCCAACCTCCCCGCCACCGACTTCCGCCTCCGCGCCGTCAACCTCGTCGGCGTGTACCACGAGCCCTCGGACCTCCAGCGTCTCGCCGGCCTCACCCACCTCAAGGAACTTCACCTCTCCGGTCGCACCTGGCACAGCCGCCCCGTCCCCCAGGTCGTTGAGAGCCTCGCGAACCTCGCCACCCTGACCGACCTCCAATCCCTCACCCTCAGCCAGCCCGTCCAGACCGACATCCCCATCGAGGACACCGCCCTCGGCCGCCTGGCCCCCCTGACCAACCTCCAGGAGCTCCGCATCGACCGCACCAAGATCAAGGGACGCACCCTCAGCCCCTTCACCAAGCTACGCATCCTGGACGTTTCCTACGACCCCATCGACGACAACGGCCTCCGCGCTCTGGCCGACATGCCCTACCTCGAGAAGCTCTACCTTCGGGACACCCTCATCACCGACCAAGGCCTCCGCCACCTCGCCGGCCTCACCCGCCTCACCGAGCTCGACCTCAACGGCACGCGCCTCACCGACGCCGGCCTCCCCCATCTCAAGAACCTGACCAACCTGACCCGCCTCCACCTCCTGGGCGCCAACATCACCGACGAAGGGCTGGAAAACCTCGCTGCCCTGAAGCGTCTCGAATCCCTCAACCTCTACCGCAGCCGTCTCACCAACGCCGGCCTCCAGCGCCTCGCCGCGCTCCCCAACCTCCGCGACCTCGATCTCCGCTACTCCCGGGCCACCGCCTCGGGCGTCGAGTCCCTCCGCGCCGCGCTCCCCCGCTGCCGCATCGCCTTCCTCGACCTGGCTACCCGCTCCACCCGCGCCGTCGCTCTGAACACGCTTCCCCCAGGCTCCCAGACCCTCAACCTCTCCTACACCGAGCTGGACGACGTCACCGCCCGCAACCTCCGCCGCTTCACTGCTCTCACCGACCTAAACCTCAGCAATACCAATATCTCCGATGCCTCTCTCCCCAACCTAGCCCCCCTCCAGTCTCTCCAGCATCTAAACCTCAGCCATACCCTGATCCGTACTCTCCCCCTTCCCCCCCTGGATTCCCTGGTCGAGCTGAACCTCTCCAGCACTTCCCTCACCGACGACGCCCTCCAACAGGTCGCCGCTCTCCCCATCCTGGAGCGCCTCTCGCTAGCCCGCACCGACATCACCGACGCCGGCCTCGCCCGCCTGGCCACCATGACCAGCCTCCGCCACCTGGACCTGACCGCCACCGACGTAACCGACGCCGGCCTGGCCCACGTAGCCAAGCTAACCAACCTGACCGAGCTCTCCCTAAGCCACGGCCGCTTCACCGACAAAGGCCTCCAATACCTGGCGGCACTCCTCAATCTCACCACCCTGGACCTGGTCCGCACCCGCACCACCGACCGCGGCCTGTCCGCCCTGGCTTCTCTAAAGCGCCTGACCCACCTGAACCTCGATTACACCGCCGTCACCGATCAGGGCCTGGTCCACCTCCCCCCCAACCTCCAAGACCTCCACCTAAACAGCGCCACCATAACCGACGCCGGCCTGGACCACCTGAAACCTCTCACCCACCTCCAACGCCTAAACCTCTACCACACGTTGGTAACGGCGAAGGGCTACAGCACCCTGCGCCAGTCGCTACCCAACTGCGAGATCACATGGGACCAAAACTCCAGCCTACCCAACCGTCGCGGCAGCTAGCTTTCTTGGTGTTCTTGGTGCCTTGGTGTCTTGGTGGTGAAGTGCTGAACGACGCCGCCATAGGCCCAATCCTCCGCGACCCCAAGATCACCGTCCTCAACCTCTCCCGCTCCGAAGTAACCGACGCCGGCATCGAGCGCCTGAAGGACCTCCCCGCCGTCGAGTCCCTGAACCTCTACTACGCCGAATTCATTACGGATGCCGCCCTCTCCCACCTCCGCACCTGGAAGCACCTCCGCAGCCTCAACCTGAGAGGCGTCGACATCACCGACGCCGGTCTCGCCCACGTGTCTCAAATCACCTCCCTCCAGTCTCTAGATATCAGCGAAACCCTAATCACCAACGTAGGTCTGGACCACCTGGCCCGCCTCACCAAACTCCGCGACCTCTCCCTGGGCGGCAACAAGATGAACGCCGCCGGCCTCCACGTCCTGAGGTCCCTACCCGAGCTCCGCCGCCTCAACCTCAACGGCACCCAGAAGCGCAACACCGAGCTCTGGTCCGTGTCTCTGACCGACTTCGACCTGGACACCCTAACCTCCCTCCCCAACCTCCAGGACCTCAACCTCGGCGGCACTAAGATCACCGACCAAGGTGTAGCCAAACTGGCCGGCCTCCCCAACCTCCGCTCCCTGGACCTGAGCCGCACCGCCGCCACCGCCGCCCCCCTCCCCCAACTGGAGCGCCTGTCCCTCTGGAAGTCCCAGGTCACCGACGCCACCTCCCCGCGCCTGGCCACCCTCCGCAGCCTCCGCTTCCTGGACCTGTCCGACACCAAAGTCACCGACACCACCCTCGAACAATTGCAATCCCTCGCCGCCCTCGCCGATCTATACTTAGATGGAACCCAGGTGACGGCGGCCGGGGTCCAGCGCTTCGCTCAGGCGCACCCCTCCTGCCGCATATATTGGAAATGATGAAACTCCTGCCAGCCCTCCTCCTTCTTACCAGCCTCCTGGCCGCCCAGGACGACCGCTTCTTCTCCACCTCCCTCTACCCCATCCTGCAGGAGAAGAACTGCCGCGGCTGCCACAACGATGACGGCGTCGCCTCCGCCACCCGCCTCCACTTCCCGCCTGAGAAGGCGAACCCGGAGCAGATCGAGCACTTCGGACGCAGCCTCGCCCTGCTGGGCCGGCTCCTGTTGGAAAAGCCCACCCAACGCCTCCCTCACACCGGCGGCCGTCTCATCCCGCCCGGCAGCAAGGAAGAGGAGGCCTTGGTCCATTGGGTCGAGTATCTGAAGGAGCATCCCTACATTGCCGAGGCCCACTCGGGCCGTCCCGACGCGGTCGCCACCCCCAGCTCTCTCATCCGCCGCCTCACCCATAGTCAATACAACAACACAGTCCGCGACCTCCTCGGCGACCAGACCGTCCCCGCCGCCCAGTTCCCCCAAGAAGATTTCGTCAATGGCTTCAAGAACCAGGCCGAGGCCCAATCGGTCTCGCCGCTCCTGGCCGAGGCCTACAGCGCCGCAGCCGAGCGCCTCGCCCGCAACGCCTTCCGGGGCGGCGACACCAACCACCTGATCCCCTGCAAGCCCGCCTCCCCGTCCGACGCCGCCTGTCGCGACCAGTTCCTGCGCAGCTTCGGCCGCCACGCCTTCCGCCGTCCCCTTACCGCCGCCGAGGTCCGACGCTACGGAACTCTCTTCGACCAGGAAGCCCGCGCCGCCAAGGACTTCGTCCGAGGGGCCCAGGTCGTGGTCGAGGCCCTGCTCCAGGCCCCCGGTTTTCTCTACCACACCGGCCCAGGCCCCTACGCCACGGCCTCGCGCCTGTCCTACTTCCTCTGGGACACCATGCCCGACGAGGAGCTCCTCCGCACCGCCTCCGACGGCAAGCTCTCCACCCCCGACCAGGTCGAGAAGCAGGCCCGCCGCATGCTCCAGGACCCCAAGGCCCGCGAGTCCCTCGATGAGTTCGTCTCCCAGTGGCTCCGCTTCGACCGCGTGGTCGGCACCGTCCGCGACCGCCGCGCCTATCCGCAGTACAACCCGGAGCTAGGTCTGGCCATGACCGAGGAGACGCGCCGCCTGATCCACCACCTGGTCTGGAACAACGGCAACTTCATGGAGCTCTTCAACGCCTCCTACGGGTTCCTCAACTCCGAGCTGGCGAGTCTCTACGGCTTCCCCAAGCCCACCGAAGAGTTCGGCCTGGTCAAGTTCCCGCCCGACACCGACCGCGCCGGCCTGCTCGGCCAAGCGTCTTTCCTGCTTCTGACCAGCAAGCCCGAGGAGACCGCCCCCACCGCCCGAGGCCTTTTCATCCGCGAGCAGTTCCTCTGCCAGCAGGTCCCCAACCCGCCCCCCGGCGTCAACGCCGTGCTCCCGCCCTTCGATGCGAACCGTCCCCTCACCAACCGCGCCCGCCTGCAGGAGCACCTCACCAACCCCAGTTGCGCCACCTGCCACCAGCTAACCGACGGCATCGGCTTCGGCCTGGAGAAATTCGACGCCATCGGCCGCCGCCGCGACAAGCAGAAGATCACCTTCCTCCCCACCCGCGCCGACCGCATGAAGGCCGCCACCTCGGTAGAGCTCGACATAGACGCCACTGCCAAGGTAGCCGGCCTGCAAAACTCCGAGTTCTCCTCTCCGAAGGAGCTAGGCCGTATCCTCGCCGACAGCCGCCCCTGCCAGGAGTGCATGGTCAAGCAACTCTTCCGCTACGCCACCGGCCGCCGAGAAACCCCCAGCGACAAACCCTTCCTGGACCAAGCCTACCAGTCCTTCCAGACCTCCGGTTTCCACTTCCAGGAACTAGTGGTATCCTTATGCCGAGCCGGCTCTGCGAGCACCAACGAGCCGCGACCGTCAGGGAGCGGTTTCTAGAAATGTCTCTAAAGCCCCAACTCTCCCGCCGCATCTTCCTAAAAGGGCTGGTAGCCCTCCCTCCCCTGGCCTGGGCAGCCGACCGCGCCACCTCCGAGTCCCGCTTCGTCCTTTGGTTCAACGGCAACGGCATCCCGGAGCGCTACTGGATCCCCTCCACCACCGGGCCCGATTACGAGCTAACCCCCTGCCTCGCCCCCCTGGGCCCCTTCCGCCGAGACATACATATCATTACCGGCCTGGACAACCCCGCCGCCCGCCTCCCCGGCCCCGGCAACGACCACCACCGCTCCATGAGCGCCCTGGTCTCCGGCACCAGCTACACCGGCCGCGGCTGCGGCGGCCCCACCATCGACCAGGCCATCGCCGCCAAGATCGGCGCCGACACCCGCTTCCGTTCTCTCCAGATCGGCGTCTGCCAGGAGTCCCACGGCGAGAGCATCCAGCGCAACGTGAGCTGGTCCGCCTACGAGCGATCGCTGCCACCCGAAGTGATCCCCCACAACCTCTTCGACCGCCTCTTCGGCGCCCGGGACCTCGGCTGGGTCAACCGCAAGAAGAGCATCCTGGACGCCGTCCGCGACTCCGCCACCGACCTGAAATCGAGCCTGGGCCCCACCGACCGCCTCCGCGTGGACGAGCACCTCACCTCCATCCGCGAGATGGAGCGAGCCATCGCCAGCCTCCCGCCCGACTACGGACGCAAGGTCAAGGAGCCCGAGGATGTCAGCGACCTGACCGACTATCCTCGCATCGCCAAGCTCCAGACGGACCTGCTGGTCCACGCCCTGGCCTCCCACCAGACCCGCGTCGCTTCCTACATGCTGACCAAGTGCCAGAGCCTGGCCCGCTTCCCCTGGCTCGGCTACACCGCCCGCCGCCACCACGACTACACCCACGAGCGCGCCGACGGCCCCGAAGGCCAGCGCATCCTCCGCGACATCTGCCGCTGGCACGTCGAGGAATTCGCCTACCTATTGGGCAAGCTCAAGGCCGTCCCCGAAGGCGACGGCACGCTCCTCGACCATTGCGCCATCCTCTACATCCACGAGCACGCCGAAGCCAACGCCCACAAGAACAACGGCCTCTCCTGCCTCCTGGCCGGCCGCGCCGGCGGCATCAAAACCGGCCTCCACTCCGAGTACGCCGGCACTATGGCCGATCTCTACCTAACCATCGCCGCCGAAGTCATCAAGGCCCCCATCACGTCGTTCCCGACCGCCGACAAGAAGCTCACCGGCATCGTGTGATCTCCCGGCTCTCCCGCGACGCTCGCACAAACGGGCCCAGGACCGGATCGTCGAGAACGCGTTGCCACCGCCGCTTTGCGGCTTCCTCTTTTCCCAGAGCCTCTACCTCAAGCCGATGCCTCTCCTGAATCTCCCATTTCATCTGCACGCAGTCGAACGCCTTCCTTTTCCTCACAACTCCACGACCTCCTGGGGCGAATAGATTCTCGGACTACGATGGTTCCTTTCGGCGTTCACTTCCTCGAAGCCGGCGATTTTGTCGAAGTGAACGATTGTTTGAAGTTCCAGCTCACCACCAGTTCCACTTTCAGGACTGCGGCGATGGCGATGTGGAGCGCGTCGTCCGCCGAGGCCGCCCCGATCACCCCGGCCTCCAGATAGGCCCGCTGTAACGCCTCGCATTCCGGGGTAGTCCTAACCTGTTCCACCTGATCGGACGCCAATTCTCGTAGTACGTTCCTCACTCTCTCCGGCGCGTCAGCCAACTCTTCGACAGTGAGATCCGAGACGACCAGTACAAACCGCCCCGCACGGACTTCGCGGAAGAACTGCTCGCTCACAGTCTTGAATTCCGCGTCGAAGCAACCGCCGAACACAGACGTGTCTGCATAGACGCGAACCTTTACCACATCCCTCATTATCCCCTTTCTTGCTTCTCCGCCGCTACAGCGGCTCCCGGCGGCTAGTCCTCATCCAGGGTCACTGTCGAGCCGTGTGCTTCGGCCAGCGCGATGCACTCTGACAGCATTCGGCCAGACCGCGACGCAGGCTGGATGACCACCACGGGATGCTGGTCTCTCTCGACCATCACCTCGACTCCTTGCTCTACCCGCTCCAGGATCGTGGCTATGTCGCGGATCGCTTCCGCCGGAGTGAGATGAACAACTTCGCGCTCCATAACGTCGATCACACCTCCTGCCTCAGTACGGCGCAATCCGCTCCGGCAGCGGGTCGGCCGTGTCGATGACCTTGCGCAGCAGCCGCACCCGCATCTCATCCAGCAACGCCCTCGACCCCGCCTCCCCGGCCACGTTGCGCAGCTCGTCGGGATCGCGGGCCAGGTCGAACAGGACCTCCTCGCCGTTCTGCCAGACGCAGTACTTGGCCGTCTTCGTCCGCAGGATGCGGTTGTTGGTGGCTTGCTGGAAGGTGGCGTCCTTGCCTTTGCCGCCCTTCATGACGGACACCAGCGACATCCCCTGGTTGCCTTTCGGCGCCGGTAGGCCGACCAGGTCGAGGAGCGTGGGGGTGACGTCCAGGATCTCGACCGGCTCGTCGGAGCGGGCGCCGGCGGGGAGGCCGGGGCCGCGCATCAGGAGCGGGATGCGCATGGCGCCGTCGTAGGGCATGGCGCTCTTGCCGTTCAGGTTGTGGTCGCCCAGGTAGTCGCCGTGGTCGCTGGTCACTACTACTATGGTATTGGCCGGATCGACGGCGGCCAGGAGGCGGCCGATGTTGCGGTCCAGCTCCGAGACCAGGGCGTAGAAGTGCCGGCGGTAGGCGGTCCAGGTGTCTTCGGGGGTGGCGGCCAGGCGGGTCACGGCCTGGCGCATGGTCGGGGGAAGGTAGCCGGCCTCGTCGGATCGCCAGTGGCGCGGGGGGAGGTTCGCGTCGCGGTAGAGGGCCAGCATGGAGGCGGGCGGGTTGAGGGGC
>JBGOUV010000167.1:0-14159 GCA_041477815.1 Terriglobia bacterium
CGTCGATGCGGTACTTGATGGCCACTTCCTGGTCGCGGGTCTCGATGTGGATGTCCGAGGCGCGGCGCTCCAGGGCGTTGAAGATGGTGGTGTCGACCAGGCGGATGACGGGGCTGATGTCCTCGTCGGTGGCGGTGAGTTTCTCGATGGAGATGGTTTCGTCGCCGGCGTCGTCGTCGCGGACCACGTCCAGGACGAAGCCCTCGGTCACCTCTTCGAGGACGCGCTGGGATTGCTCGGTTTTCTTGAGGAGGTCGGAGATCTGGGAGAGGGTGGCGACCTTGACCTTGATCTTCTTGTTGAGCAGGAGGGAGATTTCGTCGACCAGCATGAGCTGGCGGGGGTCGGCGATGGCGATCTCGAGAGCCCCGTTGGCCATGCGCAAGGGGACGAAGTTGTAGCGAAACATGAGCTCGACGGGGATGGACCGGAACAGGTCGTGCTCGATGTGCTCGGCGTTGAGGTCGACGTACTCGTAGCGGTAGCGGCGGGCGAGGTCCCGGGCCTGCTGGACTTCGGCGGCGGGGTCGGCGCGGAGGGGTTTTTCGATGGTGGCCATGGGAGACTCCCGCGCAGGCCAGAAACCTGCGTTACAGTGGTTTGACGGACAAACACCCTCGGGCGTGCAGGCAAGTTATACTACCGTTGAAAAGCGGCTGCGGTTCAACGGGTCACCCGGCACGACAACAACCGGCCTTCGAAAGCCCGGTTATGTCGATCGCCACTCGGTTCGCTCCAGAACGCGACGGGCGGCCGATGAAACGAACGGGTCTTTTGGATCTCTCAAATCGACGCGGAAGCATTTCCACTGGTGGTACCACGGGGCGATGAGGAGTCGTTTGAAACCGATGATGGGGGTAGCCAGCATGCTCCAGAGACGGTTCGAGAACATCGTTACCTGCATCCGGCACCGAGTGACCAACGCCACAGGCGAATCGCTCAACGCCAAGATCCAGCGGGTCAAGTACACGGCTCGTGGCTTTCGCAATCAGCAGAACTTCCAGACCGCCATCTACTTCTTCCATTGCGGCGGCCCCGACCTGGCGCCCTCACCCACTAAATAGCCGGCGCACCCAACCTGGGAATGACGTCCTGGTCACCGTGACCGCTCAAAAGGCGCGAATCCGGCCACTACCGATCCGGTAAGCTCAGGCCGCGCCGGTGGCGCTCAACCTGCGCCGCAGCAAATCCAGCGCCGTCTGCGCCGCCTGCGACCGCACCCTTTCGCGCTCGCCGATGAACTGACGCTCTTTGACGTCGCAGCCGTGCTCGTCGGCCAGGGCGATGTAGACCAGTCCGGCCGGCTTGCCGTCGTCGGGGTCGGGACCGGCCACGCCGGTGATGGCGAGGGCGAAAGTCGAGCCGGCTTCGAGGCGCGCGCCTTCCGCCATTTCGCGCGCCGTTTCGGCGCTCACCGCGCCGTACGTGGCCAAAGTTTCGGGGCGGACTCCCAGGGCGGAGGACTTTACCTCCTTACTATACGCGACCCAGCCCCCCAGAAAATACCTGGAGCTGCCTGGGACCGCCGTAATGCGCTGGGCCAGCAGGCCGCCCGTGCAGCTTTCGGCGACGGCCAGGGTGGCCCCCTGAGCCGCCAGCAGCTTACCGGCTACTTCCTCCAGGGTGTCGCCTTCGCCGGAGTAGATGCGGTCGCCGAGCGCTGTTTCTATCCGGCGGGCGAGCTCGTCGGCCAGAACTCGCGCCTCCGATTCGCTGGCGCCGTAAGCGCGCAGGTGGATCTGGATGTCGCCGGGGGCGGCGAGTATCGTAGTCACCGGGTTGGTGAACTGGGTATAAATAGGAGCAATGGCCTGATCGACGTCGGACTCGCCCATGCCGGCGACGCGCAGAAAGCGCGTGACGATGTGGCGCGGCGGGACTACCTGGCGCAGCCGGTGCAGGCACTGCTGCTCGTACATAGCCTTCAACTCATGGGGCGGGCCGGGCAGCAGGAGGATGACCCCCGACTCGCCGGCGTACCATTGGCCGGGAGCGGTGCCCCGGTCGTTGGGCAGGATCTCGGCGCCGTCGATAATGTACGCCTGGCGGCGATTGATGGGCGCCATCGGGCGGCGCAGGGAGCGGAAGCGGGCCTCGATGGCGTCGAGGACTTCCTGACGAAAGACGAGCTCGCGGCCCAGGGCCGCGGCCACGGCGTCGCGGGTGACGTCGTCCTCGGTGGGGCCGAGGCCGCCGGTGAGGATCAGGAGGGGCGCGCGCGAGTGGGCCAGGCGGACGGTGGCGCGGAGTCGCTCGCGGTCGTCGCCGATGATGCCCTTGGCCACCACCTCCACCCCCAGCTCGTTCAGCCTCTGGGTGAGGTAGAGCGAATTCGTATCGATGCGCTGCGGGGTGAGGAGTTCGCTGCCGACGGCCAGGATTTCGCAGTTCATGGCGCTCGGCTACGAGAACATCTCCACGCGGTAGAGCGAGTTGTTGGTGGCGATGACGGCGGTTTGGCCGGAGGCGAAGGCCAGGCCGACGATGCCGGGTCCGCTGAGCACCAGCTCCGGCTTGCCGTCGGCCCGGAAGCGCACTACGCCCTTGCGGCCGCCCAGCGAGGCGGCGACGTGCAGCCGGCCGGCGGCGTCGAAGGCCAGGCCCTGGGGACGGCCAAGGCCTCTATAATACACACTCACCTCGCCGCTGCGCGAGACGCGGTGGATGCAATCGAAGCTGGAGGTGGTGGGACCGGTCACGTAAAGGGCCTGGTCGGGACCCACGGCCAGGTGGTAGGCCGAGATGGAGGGCTCCAGCGTGGCAAAGACGAAGATCTGCCGGGCCGGGGCCAGGCTGGGGGCGATCTTGAAAATGGTGCCCGAGCGGTCGCCCACATAGAGGTTCCCTTCGTCGTCGAAGGCCAGGCCGGTCGCCACCCCCATGCCCTCGGCGAAGACGCTCATCTTGCCGGTGGGCGCCACCTGGTAGATGGTGCCGTCGAAGCGGCTGGACACGAACAGCATCCCCTCCCGGTCGAGGGCCAGGCCGGTGGCGTTCATGAGGTCCTTGATGAAGGGCCGGACCTCGTAGTTCAGGTCGACCTTGTACACAGCCACGGGAACCTTCTGGCCGCGGGAGCCGCTGAACGTGGTGAAGATGTTGCCGTGGGGATCGACCGCCGGATTGGCCACCGGATGAAGATTCTCGGCGATGGTCACACCCACGTTGCAGTAATAGGGTGAGCTGGCCGAGTGGCCGTTGTCGACGATCAGCTCGCCGACGGTGGCGCCCTCGGGCACCCGTACGATCATGAAATCGTTGCCGCCGATGATGAGGGGGGCGTCCACTTCTCCCAGCCGCACCCGAGAGCGCTGCTCGCCGTTGGAGCGGAAGCGGTTTCCATGGACCTGGAGCTCTCCGCCCGCAATCGCCGCCGCCGGCTGGACGCTGGAGATCTGCGGCTTGGGACCGCTATCCTTTCTCACAAACGGCATTAACCCCTCAAAGATAGTGTACCCATCGCAGCGAGCATAAGACAACGGCGCCGTAAAGCCCGGCGACGAGGTCATCGGCGATCACGCCCCAGCCGCGTGGAAAACGCTCGGCCTGGCGCACGGGGAAAGGTTTGAGAATGTCGAACAACCGGAACAGCGCAAAGGCGGCCAGCCAGGAGCGCCACTCGACGGCAGGCGTCGCGGCAAGCGCGATCCACTGGCCGAGCACCTCGTCGACGACCACACGCTGGGGATCTTTGGTCTGCCAGTGCGCGCACGCGTGGTTCGACGCCCACACCGCGGGCAGGAACAGGACGGCGGCGGCCACGGCCAGCCACACCGGCGCCAACCCCAGAGGGCCGGCCAGGACCCAGGCCACGGCCACGGCGCCGAGCGACCCCACGGTCCCGGGGGCCGTGGGGGAATACCCGCACCCGAACCACGTGGCTAGCGCCAGCGCTAGGGGCGCTGGAGCGGGTGAGGGGTGATGGACGATGGGTGATGGGGAGGAGTGCGCCACGTTAAGTTTCTGGCTCCTCTTCCTCGTTTTCGCCGGGAGGCTGGGGAGTGGAGATGACGTAGCGGCCGGAGGCCCAGTTGCCGAGGTCGATGATCTTGCAGCGCTCGCTGCAGAACGGATAGTAGAGGGCGTTCTGGTCCAGCGGTTTTTTACAGATCGGGCACTTCACTGCAGCACACGAAGTACGGAGACCGGCCGCGGCAGATCCCGGTCGGCGAGCAGCGTGCCGATCAGGTCGTAGTCCCGCGACTCGGTGATGCGGATATGGCCGAAGGCGCCCGGCTGGGGCGGGGCGCCCTCTACGTCGTTGATGTAGGTTTTGCCGTCGATCTCGGCGGCCTGCGTGGCCAGCCGCCCCTCCCACAGCAGGTCCGTTTCGCGCGAAGGACCCTCCACCAGGATCGGCAGCGTCTGTCCCACGAAGCCCCGCAGCCGGGCGCGGGAGATCCGCCGCTGCATCGCCAGCAGCTGGCGCTTGCGGTGGTAGATGGTGCGGGCGTCGACCTTGCTGTCCAGGTGGAAGCTGGCGCTGGTGGCCTCGTCGGAATAAGAGAACACGCCCAGGTGGTCGAACCGGGCCGCCGCGACAAAGTCGCACAGCTCCTGGAAGTCCCGCTCGGTCTCGCCGGGAAAGCCGACGATCAGGCTGGTTCGCAGGGCCACGCCGGGGATGGTGCGGCGCATCCGCTCCAGCAGCCTGAGGAAAATGTCGCCCGAGCCGCCGCGCTTCATCCGCTTCAGCACAGCGGCCGAGGCGTGCTGCAACGGCATATCAATGTACTTACACAGCCTAGGGTGGGCGGCGACAGTATCGAGCAGCGGCTGGGTAACCTTGTTCGGGTAGAAGTACAGGGCGCGGACCCAGCCGGCTCGATCCACTCGCGCCAGGCGGTCGAGCAGGACGGCCAGTCCGTGGCGCAGGCCGTAGTCTTCGCCGAAGCAGGTGGTGTCCTGACCGATGAGGGTGATCTCGCGGACGCCTTGGGCGAACAGGCTCTCGGCCTCGCGGGCGATGCTATCCACCTGGCGGCTGCGGAAGCGGCCCCGGTACTGCGGGATCACGCAGAAGGTGCAGGGGTGGTCGCAGCCCTCGGCGATCTTGACGTAGGCCAAGTGGGGCGGCGTGGCCCGAACCCGCGGGGTCAGCTCGTGGTAGAGGTACGCGGCGGCAGGCGAGCGCGGCCCGTCGGTGTCCTCGCAGACCTCTACGATGCGCTCCACTTCGTTGGTGCCGACTACGGCGTCGACTTCGGGGAGGTCGACGCGGATGTCGTTCCGGTAGCGCTCCACCAGGCAGCCGGCGACGATAAGTCTCCGCGCGCGCCCGGTCTTCTTATGCTCCGCCATCTCCAGGATGGTGTTGACCGATTCCTGCTGGGCGGGTTCGATGAAGCTGCAAGTATTGACTACCAGAACTTCGGCCTCGTCGGCGCGGGGGGTCAGCTCGTGGCCACGGGCGGCGAGCAGGCCCATCATGACCTCGCTATCGACCAGGTTCTTGGGACACCCCAAGCTGACAAAACCAATTTTCATGGAGGCAGGTGTCAGGTGTTAAAGTGCTGACACCCATTCTACCACGGCCCGTCCCATCCGACGACTCAAACGCCACGGTTTCACAGCGATCCAGCGCCGCTTTGCAGGACGCTGGACGCCGGCGTTAGAATATGAAGCAGCATGAGGTTCATCGTCAGCATCTATCGGGACGAAGACGGGGTCTACATTGCCGAATGCGCCTCGATCCCGGGCTGCGTCAGCCAAGGTCAAACGGAGGCGGAGGTGGAATCCAACATCGCCGATGCCATCGGCGAATGCCTGGCGGTGCGGGCCGAACTCGGAATGCCATTGACCGTCACTACGCGCGAGGTCGAAGTGGCGGTCTAATGCCCGCTCTCCCGCTGCTTCGCCCTCGCGAGTTGTTCGCGGGTTCGAGCACCTGGGTTGGCAGATTGCACGACAACGAGGCAGCCACATTGTGCTCACCAAGCCGGGCGCAATCGCGACGCTTTCGGTTCCCAATCACGCGCAGATCGCCCGTGGCACACTACGAACGTTGATCGCCAAGGCAGTTTGGTTCCGCCGTGCCGGCACGATCCTAGAACAGGGCGCCTGCCTTTTCGGCGAGTCGCCGGGCGGCGTCAAGGTCAGCGCCAAACCGGGCCCGCGTGTACAGGGACGTGAACTCGGCGAACACTCGCCGTCGCTCGCGCGGCTCCACGATCCGTGCAAACTCGTCCGGGGTCTGCCAGGGTTGGCGGAGGAAACCGCGGCGCTCGAGCAGGCGTAGGGCGCGGGTGTAGAGGAGGGTGCAGTCCTGGAGGGTGCCGCGGCCACGCGCGACCCGCCGCGAGGCCAGCGAAGCGCGCAGGCCCGGCCAAGCGCGCCACACGGCCCAGGCCGCCGCCAGCAGCACCACCGGCCACAACAACCTCACCGGGTTCTGTTTGATCTGGCGGCCGGTGCGCTGCAGCCACCGCTGCACGCGCTCCCAGCCCAGGGCCACTCTTTCGCCGCTATCCAGCCAGCGACCCTGCACAGCGCGGGCCAGCGTGAGCTGCCGGCCGGCGTCGTACTGGATGATCCAGTCCTGCCACCACGTCTCCAGGGCGTCCACCCACAAGGACATGCGCGCGACGAGGCCGGTCTCGCGGGCGCGCGGGTCGGGCGGAGTGGGGTCGAAGGTCACCCAGCCGAAACCGGTGAAATACGCTTCCACCCAGGCATGGGCCTGGCTGGCGCGTACTGTGTAGGAGTCCGATAAAGGATTGTATGCGCCGCTTTGGAAGCCGGTGACCAGGCGCGCCGGGATCCCCACCGACCGCAGCATCACCGTCATGGCCGAAGCGAAGTACTCGCAATGGCCCTTGCGGCGGCGGAACAGGAAGTCGGCCAGGGGATCGGCGAGGCGCTCGGCGGGCAGGTCGAGCGTGTAGCCGAACTCGGTGCGCAGGTAATGCTCCACGGCCACGGCCCGCCAGTAGGGGCTCACCTGCGATTCGGTGATGAAGCGGGCGAGCTGCGGAATACGGGGATCGAGCGGCGGAAGCTCCAGGAACAGCGCCTGAATATTGGGCGGATACAGATTTCCAGTATTGGTAGAGCGGAGCGTGGCGGTGCGCTCCACCCCGGCAAAGCTGCTGCCTTCGTAGCGCAGCGATCTCCAGCGGCTGCCGGGCAGAGTGATGGCATCGGTGACGCTGACCTCCAGGCGGGAGAAATCGCCGGACACCGATTCGGGGACCGTGGCCAGGAATAGCGCGTCGGTTTCCATGGGCGAGCGCAGGACGCGGTAACTGAAGCGCTCGCCCAAACGCAGGCGCTGCTGGCGCCGGGCCACCACAAAAAAGCCCTGTGTGCTGCGCATCATTTGCGGCGGCGCCGGCGGATTCGACCACTTCAGCCCGTCGAAATGCTGCAGCGCCCCACCGCGCCACTTGAGACCCTCGGCCGGGCGTCCTTCCAGAATCTTAACGCGGAGCGCGGTGGCCGAACTGGGCCGCAGGCGGCCGGTGTCGCCCAGGTTCACCTCCTCGGCGAAGCCCACCGGAGCCTCACCGCTGGAGGGCAGGCGCGAGAGGTAGGCGACCGCCACCCGCGGCACCACGAAGAACAGAAGCAGCGTGAGCGGGACGATGCTGGCGACCAGGGCTGCGCTGGTGGCCGCCAGCCGCGAGCTAAGCCGGCCGGCGGGCGCCGGGGCCGGAGTGGTCGCAGGCGCGCCGCACACCTCGTAGCTCGCGCGGGCGCCCACGGCCAGCAGCACGAATACGGCCAGGAATCCCAGAAACGCCGGACTGGTGGTCAGGACCGCCGCCGACAGCAGCTCCAGAAACGCGATGACGCCCAGGTGGAAGTAGTCGCGGCCCGATCCGACGGCCAGCAGCTTGACCACCGCCAGAAACAATACCAGCCGGATAGTGGCGTCGAGGAAGCTGGCGGACAGGTACAGGAAGTCAATAGGATAGAAACCGATGTAGAGGATGGTGAGAACCCGGACGGCGCGCTCGGAGAGCGGGGGCCGGCGGCGTAGTCCGACCAGCAGGGCGCGGACCAGCAGGGCGGCGGCGACCAGCGCGGCGGTGGGAGGGTCCAGCCGGCCGGTCGACGCCAGGGCCCCAAAGCCGGTGGCAACCAAGAATACCAGCGCCCACTGAAAGAATGCTTCCGCCGGGCCGCGTCGCACAGTCTAATTCTACCAGCGGGTACAATGGAGAATACATGAAACAGCTACTAGCGCTCGTCGCCGCGGTGGCCTTGCCTCTGTCCGCCGCCGGCGATTTTACCGTTGGTTTCGAGAAATACCGCCTCCAGAACGGCCTGCGCGTGATCCTGGCGCAGGACAACGCCGTGCCGGTGGTGGCGGTGTACCTGATTTACGGCGTGGGGGCGCGGTCGGAAGAGAAGGGACGCAGCGGCTTCGCCCACCTGTTCGAGCACATGATGTTCCAGGGGTCGAAGAACGCGCCCAAAGGAATGCACTTTCAGACCGTGGAGGCCAACGGGGGGGCGCTCAACGGCTCCACCCACGTGGATTTTACCGATTACTTCGAGGTGTTGCCGTCCAACCAGCTCGCCGTGGCCCTGTGGCTGGAGGCCGACCGGATGCGCGGCCTGAACATTACCGCCGAGAATCTCGCCAATCAGAAGGAAGCGGTGAAGCAGGAGCGGCGCCTCACCTTCGACAACCGGCCTTACAATACGGCCCTGGTCGACCGCTTCCCCGAGTTGGCCTTCCGCAACTGGCAGAACTACCACTCCCTCATCGGCTCCTTCGAGGACCTGAACGCCGCCACCGTGGAGGACGTCTCGAAGTTTTTCCAGATCTACTACGCCCCGAATAACGCCGTGCTGGCGATCGCGGGCGACCTGCGCGTCCCGGAGGCCAAGAAACTGGTGGAGACGTATTTCGGGCCTCTGGAGCCGCAGCCCCAGCCGCAGCATCCCGACGCCACCGAGCCGGGCGAGCGGTCCACGCGCGCGGACGTCTATCGCGATCCGCTGGCGCGGGTGCCGGCCGTGCTGGTGGCGTGGCCCGGACCGCAGCGCCGGTCGCCCGACTACAACGCCATGGTAATGCTCGACCTGGTCCTGACCGAGGGCGACAGCTCGCGGCTCCAGCAGGCCCTGGTGAAAGGACGGCAGTCGGTGGTGCGGTTCGAGGCGAGCCTGGGATATCCCTTCGGTGGGTCTTCGGAATATGTGGACCCCGGAATCTACGGCGTCTTCCTGACCCACCAGCCGAAGGTCTCCGGCCGCGAGGTGGCGTCTCAGGTGGAGGTGGAGATCGCGAAGATCCAGAAGGACGGGGTCCCGGTGAAGGAGCTGGACCGGGCGCGGGCGCAGTGGCGCGCCTACCGCCTCCGCGAGATGCAGAACGCCCTGAACCGGGCCAAACTGTTGGCGCAGTATGAGCTGCTGGACGGCAAGCCCGAGTGGATCACCGCAGAGCTGGACGCCTTTCTGTCGGTGACCCCGGCCCAGGTGCAGGCGGCGGCGAAGAAGTATCTGGTTCCGGAGAAACGCGTGACGCTGGAGATCGTCCCGGTGCCGAAGGAGGCCAAGTAATGCGGCCCCCGGCGCTGGCCTTGTTGGTGGCAGTAGGTATAGTGGCGGCCCAGACGGTGGATCGGACCAAGCCGCCGCAGACCGCTCCGATTCCGGCGTTCAAGCTGCCGCCGGCGTATGAGACCAAGCTGGCCAACGGTCTCGCCGTCGAGCTGGTCGAGGACGCGCGGTTCCCGCTGGTGACGGTGCGGCTGGCGTTTCTGGAGGCGGGCTCCAAGGTGGACCCGCCCGATCTGGCGGGACTCGCAGAAGCGACCGGGACGCTGTTAAAGGAAGGAACCAAGACCCGGCCGTCGAAGCAGATAGCGGAAGAGCTGGCCCAAATCGGCGGGTCGCTGCGGGGGGAGGCCACCCGCGATTCGATCACGATCGGAGCATCGGCGCTGGCCGAGCACGCGGGAAGACTCCTGGAGCTGGTGTCCGACATGGGGCGAAACGCCGTCTTTCCCGCCGATGAAGTCAAGCTGTACCAGCAGAACCAGAAGCAGCGGCTGGCCGCGCGCCGCGCGCAGGCCGAGTTCCAGGCCGATGAGCGCTTCAACGCGCTGCTGTTCGGGTCGCATCCCTACGCGCGCGTGAACCCGACCCCGGAGGCGATCGACAAGCTGAGCGGCGGGGCCCTGGCGAAATTCCGCGATACCTACCTGGTCCCTAATAATGCTGTCCTGATCGTGCTGGGGAAGCTGCCGGCGCGGGCCGGCCTGCTGAGGCAAATCGAGCAGCGCTTTGGGGGCTGGGAGCGCCGTCCCCTGCCCGCCCGTCCGGCCGCGAAGCCGCCCGAGAACAAGCGACGGATCGCCCTGGTGGACCGTCCCGGCTCAGTGCAGGCCGATATCCGCGTGGGGAAGGTGGCCCTGACCCGGTCCGATCCGGACCACTTCCCTTTGGTGGTAGGCAACGCCATCCTGGGCTCGGGGACCAGCTCGCGGCTGTTCATGAACATCCGCGAGAAGAAGGGCTATGCCTATCAGGCCAACTCGATCCTGATGCGATACCGGGAAGCGGGCTACTTCTCGGTGATCACCCAGGTGCGCAACGAGGTTCTGGGCGAGGCTATGGACGCGGTGCTGGCCGAGCTGGACCAGATGGCCCAAGCCCCCGCGCCGGCGGTGGAGCTGTCCAACATCAAGAACTTCCTGAGCGGCACGTTCGTCATGAGCCTGGAGAGCCAGAGCAGCCTGGCCGACCAGTTGGTGCTGGTGAAGACCATGGGCCTGGCCAATAACTATCTGGAAACCTACACCACGCGGGTCCGCAGCACCGAGCCCGACCAGATCCAGAAGGCGGCTCAGAAGTACATCGCGCCAGGTGACGCTACCATCGTGGTGGTGGGCGACGCGTCCAAGATCGGGGAGGCGCTGAAGAAGCTGGGGGAGGTGGAGGTGACCAAGGTGCAGTAGGGCCGGTTCCTCCGCTCCGGAGCTCATACGCTAGCCTAATACACATGAAACGTACAAGTCTTGTGCTCGATGAGCAGACCCTGGAGGAGGCGGTGCGCGTGCTGGGGGTCAAGACTTACTCGGCGGCCGTGAACCAGGCTCTCAAGGAGGTGGTCGACGTCCGCAGGATCCGGAGCCTGCCGCAGTTCTTCGGAAAGGGGCTGTGGCAGGGCAACCTGTCCGAGATGCGAGGGGACCGCCGCCAACGCCGATGACCCTGGTGGACACGTCGGTGTGGATCGACCTGCTCAACGGGAAGCTCGGATACCGGGTGACGACGCCAGCCCTGCTGCAGTTCTGCACCTGCGGGCCGATCGTTCAAGAGGTCCGGCAGGGCCTGCGAGAGGGGCCGGTAGCGAGGCGCTCGGGGAAGCCTTGCTGGCCCTGCCCCGTCTAGGCGACCCGCTGCCGTTCGAAATCTTCCTCGAGGCGGCGGAGCTTTTCCGCCAGGGCCGCCGGCGGGGATACACCATCCGGTCTACGGTCGACTGTCTGATCGCGGCGGTGGCGATCGAGAACCGGGTTCCGGTGTGGCACCGGGATCGTGACTTCCAAGCCATCGCCCGGTACACGGTGCTGCGAACGTGGTCACCGCTTCAGAAAATCCAGTAACGCGGCGTTGAAGCGTTCGGGCTGCTCCATCATGAGGAAGTGGCCGGCGCCTTCCCACTCCTGGTAGGAACGCAGGTTGGGGAACAGGGTGCGAAGGTAAGTCTCGTAGGTATCGCCGCCGCGGTTCGGGCGCTTGGCGAGCACGACCAGGGCGGGAACCGAGGACCGGAACCCCTCGCGGTACTGCTCCGCCATCGCCCCCATGCCTTCCATGGCCGACGCGGCGACGTGCTGCGGAGTGGACAGCATCTTGGAGCGGATCTGGTCCTGCAGGGCGGCGGGGGTTTGGACCGTGAACATGGAGTCGATGGCCTGGCGCATCGGGACCTGGTAGCCCGGGTCGCGGTACGCCTTCGCTCGGGCGGCGAACCCGGAGGCGGCTTTCTCGCGCTCGGCGTCGTCCTTGAGAGGCAGAGGAATGAAGGCATCGACGACGACCAAGCCCGCGGCCTTCTTCGGGTAGAGACGCAGGAACGTCAGGGCTACCGGAGTACCCATGCTGTGACCGACGAGGGTCGCCCGGTCCACACCGGCGTCGCGCATGGCCGCCTCCACGGCGCCGGCGAACAACTCCATAGTGTAAGGAATGTCGGGTTTGTCGCTTTGGCCGTGGCCGGGGAGGTCTACCAGCAGCGACCGGCGTTTCTCGTAAACCGGAGCCTGTCCGCTCCAGAAAGTCAGGTCGCAGGTCCAGCCGTGGATGAAGACCACAGCCTCCCGGCCCTGGCCGTAACTCTGGTAGTGGACCCGGTGGCCGCCGAGCGTGGCGAAGCGGCTCGCTCCGCTAAGGGCGAAGCGGCTCGCTCCGCTAAGGGCGAAGCTGAAAAGGATAGCGCCGGCAAGTCGCAGCATGTGAGAGAGTATACTAGCATCCTGGAGACATGCCCTACAGCTTCGAGGACCGTATTTTCCTGGTGACCGGGGGTTCCGGCGACATCGGGGCCGCCATCTGCCGGACCCTGGATGCCTGCGGGGCCTGCGTCCTGGTGGCCGACGTGGACCAGCCCCGCGGGCAAGCCCTGCTCGGTGAATTGACCCACCCGGAGTCCCTGTTCCTGCTCCTGGACGTGTCCAAATCCGACCAGGTAGCGATGGTATTTGACCACGTGGAGCAGGAGTTCGGAAAGCTGGACGGGCTGGTCAACGCCGCCGGCATCGCCCCCTCCGCTTCCTGCACCGAAACCTCCGACGCCGACTGGCGCCGGACCATCGATATCAACCTGTCCGGTGTGTATTGGTGCTCCCGGGCGGCGGCGCGGGGGATGGTGCAGCACCGCCACGGGGCGATCGTGAACATCTCGTCGACCAACGGGCTGGTGGGTGAGGAAATGCTGACCGCCTACAACGCCTCGAAGTTCGGGGTGACAGGGGTTACCAAGACCATGGCGGCGGAGCTGGGCCCCTTCGGGATCCGGGTGAACTCCGTGGCCCCCGGATTCATCGAGACCAAGCTTACCGCCAAAGCCCTGGAAGACCAGGACTTCGTGACGGCCTATCACCAGAAGATCCCCCTGCGGCGGTTCGGCAAGCCCGAAGAGGTGGGGGCCTGCGTGGCCTTCCTACTCTCCGACGAGGCTTCCTTCGTGAACGGGATTAGCCTGGTCGTGGACGGGGGACAGATCTGTCACTGAGGGACGGCGGGTGAGCCAGTACAGGCAGCCGCACAGGAGGGCCGCCTCCCCTAGGATCTCCAGGGCGTAGCCGGCCCGGTAAAAGGGGTCGAAGATGCGCTCATTGACGTGGACGCGCCAGCGGCCCCGCGCGAGTAACGACACCCAGTCGCCGACGTCCAACTGCGAGTTGTAGTGCACCCACTCGTGAAACTGACGCAGCGCCGGGATCCTGTGGCGGATCAGGTCGGGGAGGTAGGCGGCCAGGGCACAGGGGACCCAGCGTCGCATCTCGGCATCGCGGGTCAGGGCCAGCCACAACACGGACAGCGCCACGGCCCCGACCACGCGCCGGTCCAGGTTCGGGTCAAACGGGAGGAGGGAGAGCAGGAAGCTGTAGAGCGCGAACAGGGCCGTCTGGCGGTCGCGTCGCACGATCCAAATCACGAGGGGCGCTCCCAGCACCGCCAGCACCACGAACAGGCCGAACATGGTGCGTTCCAGGTCCCAGCGTCCCAGGACGGACAGGGGATAGAACGCCTCAAAGTGGTAGAACAGGTCGCAGACGAAGTGGAGGCCGAAAGCCGCCGCCAGCGCGACGGGCAGGCGGCGTACACGGCAAGCCACCACGGCCGCAACCGCGGCGTGGGTCGCAGGCGTCAAACCATAGTGTACACTTGTGTTTAGATGCGAGGCCAGCATGCGTAGGACATTGGCAACGATGGTCGTACTGGCGGGGGCGCTGGCCATCGCCGCCGGAAACTTCAAGTTGTACTTGAAGGATGGCACCGACCAATTGGTCCGGGACTACAAGATTGAGGACAGTCGGGTGCTGTACTACAGCGTCGAGCGGAGCGACTGGGAGGAAATTCCCCTCGACCTGGTGGACCTGGCGCGCACCGACCGCGAGCGGAAGCGCGTCGAAGGCGAGCGGCAGCAGCGGCTGGACGAGGATCGGGTGGAGCGCAAGGCCGAGCGGGAG
>JBGOUV010000059.1:0-22323 GCA_041477815.1 Terriglobia bacterium
CTCACGCAGGCGGCGCTCGACAACGTGCTCGACCCGCTGGTCGGCCGCGAAAACGAACTCGAACGAGCGGTTCAGATCCTCTGCCGCCGCACCAAGAACAATCCCGTTTTGATCGGCGAGCCCGGCGTGGGCAAGACGGCCATCGTGGAAGGCCTGGCCCAGCGGATCGCCGACGGCGAGGTGCCGTCATTCCTGGCCGACAAACGCATCCTGGCCTTGGACCTGTCGCTGATCGTGGCCGGCACCAAGTATCGCGGGCAGTTTGAGGAGCGGCTCAAGACCATCATGAAGGAGTTGATGGAGAACCAGAACGCCATCATCTTCATCGACGAGTTGCACACGCTGGTAGGGGCGGGTTCGGCGGAGGGGTCGCTGGACGCCGCCAATATCCTGAAGCCGGCGCTGTCGCGCGGCGAGATCCAGTGCATCGGGGCGACCACGCCCGGCGAGTACCGCAAGTCGATCGAGAAGGACCGCTCCCTGGAGCGGCGCTTCCAGGCGGTGAAGGTGCCGCCGCCGAACGAAGAGGACGCCATCAAGATCCTGTTCGGCATCAAGGATCGGTACGAAAAGTTTCACGCCGTGAGCTACACCGACGACTGCCTGCGGGTGGCGGTTTACACGTCGAGCCGCTACATACCCGACCGCTTCCTGCCGGATAAAGCCATCGACCTGATCGACGAGGCCGGGGCGCGGGTGAAGCTGCGCCAGACCACGCTGCCGGACGATCTGGCCGACATCCAGAAACGCATCAAGTTCATCGTCCACCGGATGGAGAACGCCATCGCCAACCACGAATTCGAGAAGGCGCGGTTCTATTCCGACGAGGAGCGCAAGGAGCGTGAGAACCTGCGTCTGCTGCGGGAGAAGTACAACCTGGACGAAAGCTCCATCGGGGTGGTGACCAAGGACGACATCGAGGACGTGGTAGCGCGCTGGACGGGCGTGCCCATGACCGCCATCAAGGAAGAAGAGCTGGCCAAGCTGATCCGGATCGAGGAGGAGCTGCACCACCGGATCATCAGCCAGGAGAAAGCCATATCGGCGCTGGCGCGGGCCATCCGCCGGTCGCGCGCCGGGTTGAAGTCGCCCAACCGTCCGGCCGGGTCGTTCCTGTTCCTGGGGCCGACGGGCGTCGGCAAAACCGAGGTCGCCCGCGCGCTGGCCGGGTTCCTGTTCGGCAGCGAGAAGGCGCTGATCCGCTTCGACATGTCCGAGTTCATGGAGAAGCATTCAGTGTCGAAGCTGATCGGCTCGCCCCCGGGCTACGTGGGCTATGAGGAGGGCGGCCAGTTGACCGAGCGCGTCAAGCGCGCTCCCTACTCGATCATCCTGCTGGACGAGATCGAGAAGGCCCATCCGGATGTCTTCAATATCCTGCTGCAGGTCTTTGAGGACGGTCATCTCACGGACGGCTTAGGCAACACCGTCGACTTCAAGAACACCATCATCATCATGACTTCCAACATCGGCGCGCGGTTCCTGGAGAAGCGCTCGTCGCTCGGCTTCCAGTCGTCCTCGGTGGAGGCGACCCAGGCCAAGATGGAGGACCTGGTGAAGGGCGAGTTGAAGCGGGTGTTCAATCCCGAGTTCCTCAACCGGCTGGACGAGGTGATCCTGTTCACGTCGCTGACCGACGAGGATCTGGTCAAGATCATCGGTCTGCTGGTCGAGCAGGTGAACGTGAACCTGGCGCCGAAGGAGATCCGGGTGCGCCTGACCGACGACGCGGCCCGGTACATACTGGAGAAGACCTGCGCCGACCGGGGTTACGGGGCCCGCCCGCTGCGGCGCGCGCTGCAGAAGTACATCGAGGATCCGCTGTCGGAGGCCCTGATCCAGGGCCACCTGCCGCACCCGGCGGAGTTGGAGATCTATCTCGGCGACAACGGCATGTACTACCGGCCCGTACGGGAAGCGGTGCTGGTGGTCGCCGAAGGCGAGGAGGAGTCAGCCGACTCGGTCAGCCAGGGTGTGCCTCTGTTCATGTTCTGAGATGAGGAGAGCCAGGAAAAGGCAAGGCTCTCCGAACGCCAGAATCACAAGGCCTCCGCTTGCGCGGGCGGCTTCCAGATTCGCTGGAAGGCGTCGATACGGGGCTGAATCTCCTCAGACCGGAACTGGGCCGATCCGCACTCGTCGGGCGGCAAGAGCCACATTCTGCCGCTCCTTGCCCGAAAGGTAGACCTCGTCTCCAAGCGGGCGCTTCGGAGTACTTTGCGGGAAGAGGTCCTCTCCCAAGCCCTGCTCATCTATGCGGCGTGAGCAGCTTTACCTGGAAGACATCCTCACGGCAGCAGATGCCATCTCCGCGTTCATCCAGGAGCAGGACTTGGGATCGTTTGAAGCCAATCGCATGCTCCGGAGCGCGTTGCTCATCAACTGACGATCATTGGCGAAGCGCTTTCCGGTGAGTTACTCGAGCGCTATCCTGACATCCCGTGGCCGGGTATAAGTGGTAAGGGGAATATCATTGTCCACCACTGCTTTGGAATCGATTGGGAAGAGGTTTGGCGTACTGGGATCCCACGGGTCCCGGTCTTGCGCGTCCAGGTCGAGGACATGCTTCGCGCCGAATTCACCGAGGGACGTTGAAGACTTACCATTTCCAAATCTTGAGAGCGTTGCGGCCGAGGATCCACTCCTTGTCGCGGTCGGCGAAAGACCCTTATCGCCCAGGATTAGCGCGCTACCTCGGAGACACACTCAAATTGCCCAGGCGCGAGGCCGGTTTCAGGGGCGCGGTATAACCCAGCCAGACTCGGGGTACAATCGTTACGATGGCGGAAAGTGCGAATCCCCAGCAGCGGTATCAACTCGGCAAGGTGTTGGGGCGCGGGGGGATGGGCGTCGTCTACAAGGCGTACGACACCCAGATGAATCGCGAGGTGGCGCTAAAGACTCTCTTGGACGTGGACAACACCGCGGCGCTGGAACTCTTTTATAAAGAGTGGGGGTTGCTGGCGACCATCGTCCACCCGAATATCGTCGGAATTTACGACGTGGGGGAGTTCGAACAGGAGGGGGTGAAGAGGCCTTTCTTCACCATGCCGCTGCTGCGGGGGGTCACCCTCGAGCAGTTGATTCGGGAGCGGAGTGCGCGGCTGACGGTGGAGAACACGATCGCCATCCTGACCCAGGCTTGCCGGGGCTTGCAGGCGGCGCACGAGCTGGGACTGATCCACCGGGACATGAAGCCGAGCAACATCTTCGTCATGGAGGACGATTCGGTTAAGCTGATCGATTTCGGAATCGCGCGGCTGGCGCGGATGGCGTCAGGGACCGCTCTGAAAGGCACGGTGTACTACATGGCGCCGGAGCAGTTTCAGATGAAACCACCGTCGCCGTTGTCGGATCTGTTCAGCCTGGCGGTGGTGTCCTACGAGACGCTGTCGGGGCGGCGGCCGTTCCAGGGGGCCACCGACAGTGAGGTGATCGCGGCGGTGCTGCATCAGAATCCACCGGCGCCGTCGGACCTGAATCCCAACATCAACTATGCGATCAGCCAGGTGATTCACAAGGGGTTGGCCAAGCAGCCGTGGCACCGGTTCCAAAGCGCGAAGGAGTTCGGGGAGGCGCTGCAGAAAGCGGTTCGGAACGAGCCGCTGGAGTTTTTCGACGTGGCCGCGATCCAGCCGCGAATCGAGCGGGCGGCGCGGACGTTCGAGCAGGGGGACTACGATTTCGCCTCGGAGCTGCTGGCGGAGCTGGAGGGCGAGGGTCACCTGGACCCCAAGATCACGCTGCTCCGGCGGCAGCTGGACCAAGCCATGCGGCAGGTGCGGATCGGGAAGCTGCTGGAAACGGCGCGGCGGTTCTTCGAGGCCCACGAGCATTCGCTGGCGCTGCGGAGGGTGGACGACGCGCTGGAGCTGGATCGGGAGAATGCCGATGTGCTGGCGCTGAAGTCGCAGATTGAGAAGGCGCGGTCGGCGAGGAAGATGCACGAGTGGACGCAGGTGGCGCGGCAAAGTCTGCAAAACCTGGAGTTCCGGCAGGCGCGCGAGGCGGTGGACAGTCTGGTGAAGCTGCGGCCGAACGATCCGGAGATCCTGCGGCTGCGCACCGAGATCGACCGGCGGGAGCAGGAGCTGCACCGCTCGCGGGAGCAGAAGGCGCGGCTCTATAAGCTGGCCATGGAGGGATGGGAGCGGGGGGACATCGCGGCGGCGTTTAACCGACTGGAGGCGCTGCTGGCGCTGGTGCGGGACCAGCCCGACCCGTCCGGACAGAACGACATGTATCAGAAGTTCTATGACCAGGTACGGGCGGAGCGGGACACCATCAACGCCGCGTACGACGAGGCGCGGCGGCAGTTCGGGGCAGGGAATTTCGATCCGGCGCTGGTCATCTGCCGGCAGTACCTCATGCGGTTTCCGAGCCATGCGCTGTTTCAGGCGCTGCGGTGCGACGTGGAGGAAAAGCGCCGGCAGGCGATGTCGTCGTTTGTGGCGGAAGTGGACCGCCGGGTGGAGCAGGAGCCGGATCCGGAGAAGCGGGTGGCGATACTGGAGGCGGCGCTGGCGCAACATCCTGGAGATCCGCAACTGGAGCGGGCGCTCTCGCTGGCGCGGGAAAAGCGAGACCTGGTGGCGTCGATCAAGAACCGGGGGCGGTACCTGGAGGAGCACGGGCAGTACAGCGAGGCGCTGGACCAATGGGAGATCCTGCGGGCGGTCGATCCGGCGTATCCCGGGCTGGAGGCGGAGCGGGAACGGGCGGCCCAAGGGCGGGAGCGGGCGGCCCAAGGGCGGGAGCGGCAATCGCAACTGGAGGCGCGGTCACGCTGGATGGGGGAGATCGAGCGACTGCAGCGGGCGGGGGACCACGAGGGCGCACTGCAGGCGGTGGGGGCGGCACGGGTGGAGTTTCCGGAGGATGCGGATCTGGCGGCCATTGCAGAGTCGGTGCGGCGAGGGCGGGAGCGTACGCAGGAGGCGATGACGCTGCTCCAACAGTCGCGGCAATTGGACGAAACCGGGCAGCCGGAGGAAGCGCTGCGGCTGGCCGAGCAGGCGCACGAAGTGGAGCCGTCGGATAACGTGGTGACCACGGTGCTGGTGAACTCGCTGTTGGAGCAGGCGCAGCGGGTGATGGGAGCGGATCCGGACGCGGCCGAGTCGATGGTAGACCGGATCCTGGCTCTCGATCCGCAGCATGCCGAGGCGCAGCAATTGCGCCAGCAGATCGCGACGCGGCGGCGGGAAGAATACCTGGAGTGGTGCGGGTGGCAGGCGCGACGGTTGAAGGAGGCGGGAGACACGACGGGGGCGAGGGCGGTGCTGGAGCAGGGGCTGCTGACGTATCCGGAGGAGCCGCGATTGGTGGAGCTGCGGGAGGAGTTGGAGGGGAGGGGGGCAGAGCCGGCGGCTAAGACGGAGTTAGCGGAGAGGCCGGCGGTGGAGGAGTTGGAGCGGGAGCCCACGCCGGCGGCAGGGCCCGCTGTCAAGAGGAAGCCCCTGCCCGCCAAACCGCGAGGGCCGGCGGTGAGGCGGTGGCTGCCGGCTGTGGCGCTGGCGGCGATCTTTGTAGTGGCAGTGGCGGTGGTGTCGGTGGTGGCGCGGGGGAAACGGTCGCGGACGCCGGCGCCGGTTCCGGCGGAAACGCGGGTGGTGAGCCTGAGCGCGCTGCCCCCGGGGGCGGCGATTGTGGTGAACGGGCAGCCCTGTGGTGTGTCGCAGTGCGAGCCACGGCTGGCGCCGGGGACCTACCTGGCGGAGGCGCGTCTGGCTGGGTATCAGACCGCTACCGTGGAGTTCACGGTGGGGCCGGCCGGGGTGGCCCCGGTGTTGCTGACGCTCGTGCCGTCGGGGACGGTGGTCCGGGTGGCTTCGGACCTGGAGAACGCGGCGGTGCTGGTGGATGACAAGCCGGCGGGGCAGATCCAGAACGGGGAGTTTGAGCTGCGCACGGTGGCGGCGGGGACGCACACGGTGACGGTGCTGGGGCCGTCGGGGCGGGCGACGGTGTCATTTGAGGCGGCGGACGCCTTGCCGCCATGGCTGCGGCGTCCCCTGGAGCCGGGGGGCTTGAGAACCATCGTGGTGGCCGGGTTGGGGCCGACGGCGCGGGCCTGGGCCAATCTGAAAGCCGGCGAGGCCACCCTGGACGGTCAGGCGGCGGGGGCGTTGACGACGGAGGGGGTGCAACTGAACAATCTGGCGGAGGGGTCTCACGAACTGGCGCTGGGAGCGGGAGGCGCGCAGCACAAGATCGTGTTCACCAGCGAAGCCATACCACTGCTGACTGCCTTCATCGGGGCGGACACGTCGCTGGGATCGTTGCGGATTACGGCCAGCGAGGACGAAGTGGCGGTGTTTTTGAACGGGCAGCGGCAGAAGAGAACGACGCAGAAAGGGAGACTGCTGCTGTCGCTGGCGCCCAGGAAGTACACGGTGCGGGTGGCCAAAGAAGGATTCCTGCCGCCGCCGGAGCAGACCGTGGAGATACAGCGGGGCGAGGAGACACGGCTGGAGTTCAAGCTGGCGGCGCCGCCGAAATTCGCGGCCTTCCGGCTGCGCAACGGGACGCCGGGGGCGGAGGTGATGCTGGATGGGACCCACATCGGGACGGTGGGGGCCGACGGGATGTTTGTGTTTCCGAAGCTGGATCCACCGGGGAAGCACACGGTTACGATGCGGAAGGAGTCGCACCAGCCGCGGCAGTTCGACATGGATTTTCCGGCCGGGGTGACGTCGGAGCTGGAAGGGGGCCTGGAGACGACGCTGGGAACGCTGCGGATCGAGGCGACGCCGGCGCCGCCGGAGATCCGGCTGACGCTGCGGCGGGAGGGGGAAGCGGACCGGACGGTGGGCGAGACCACCATGCCGTTGCCGGAGGGGACGTACCGGGTAACCGGAAGCGCTAATGGGTATCAGGCCGGGTCGGTCACGGTGCGGGTGACGGCGGGCCGGACGGCGACGGCGGCGCTGGCGCTGCGGCGGGTGGAGGTCCCCCAGCCGGTGGCGAAGGCGCCGGTCCTGACCCTGGCCGACTGGGAGAAGACCGGCGGATGGACGCGCGAAGGGCCCCTGCTGGTGCGGCGGGGGGGCAACGTGGTGGTGGCGCCGCTGGCGCCGCTGGCGGGGTCCTATAATTTTACGATCCTGCTGCAAAGGGGATCGCGGCTGGAGTGGCTGTTGAACTACGTAGACGACCGCAACTATGTCCAGTATCAGTTAGACAAAACAAACTTCAGCCGGGTGGAAATGGTCAACGGGCGGCGGGGGGAGGCGGTGCGGGCGCCGCACCGCGTGGATCGGGACACCTATATCTCGGTGCAGATCGACGTGAGCTCGGAGGCCGTGATCCACCGCTTGCTGCGCGCGGAGAAGTGGGAGTTTCTGGACGAGTTTCGGAAGGCGGGGGGCAATATGCTGGCGGGGCCGTTCGCGTTTCGGGTGACCGGGCGGGACCAGGTAGGGTTGAGCGATTTCCGGTTCCTGGCCAGGTAAGAAAACGCACTAGGCTTAAGTAGTATTAGGTGAAAAGCCACATAGCACGGGGCGTCCTTTCGGCGTATAAGGGAGGCAGGAGGTAACCCTGGTATGTTGCGTTCTTTGGTACTAACCCTGTTCGTGGTGGGCCTGCCGGCGGGGGCCGAAACGTCACCGCTCGCGCTCTCTCATTTCGCCGACGGCGGGGGATGGAAGAGTCAAATCGCCGTTTTCAACACGTTTGGCGTGGATTTTGCCCACGTGGTTATCCAGTTTCGCGGATCGGAGGGCCAAAAGGTCGCCGTTCCGCTGGGGCAGTACGGCACGGTAAGCTCCCTGGACGTGGAGCTGGGAACGCAACGGTCGCTGTTCCTGGAGACGTCCGGGACGGGCCCGGAGGTGCAGACGGGGTGGGTAGAGATCATACAGATCAGCGGAAGCACCCCGGTGCGGGCCTATGCCGTGTTCCGGCAGACGGTTCCGGGACGGCCTGATTACGAGGCCGTGGCGGCCGGAATGCGGGCGGCCGCCTCGATCACCTTTCCGTTCGACAACACGGAGGGTCTGGTCACCGGCTTCGCAGTGGTGAATCTGGGCGTGAGCGGCTGCACGGTCGGGGTTTTCCCCATCTTCGATGAAGCGGGAAACTCGCTGGCGAGCCAGCCCAAGGTGGCCGGCAACCTCGGGGCCAGTGGGCATACGGCATTTGTGGCCACGGACCGGATCCCGGAGCTGGCGGGCAAACGAGGCTACTTGAAACTCTTCCCGCTGTTCGGGTGCTCGGGGGGAATTGCGGCGCTGGGGCTGCGGTTCAACCCCACCGGTCCGTTCACGAATCTGCAGCCGTTGAGCGCGGAGACGCCGTTTTGATCTGAGAATTGGCGGCACCGAGCCGCCACCGTCAGGGAGCGGTTCTGGCGCTGCATAGAAGGCAAGCGCTCTCTTACGGTCGCGGCTCTTGCCGCTTGGTCCGGGCGGGTACAATGACGACATGTCCAAGCCTTACGACCGCCTGTTCAAATCGCTCGCCGAGGGCGATCCGCGCGGATTGCTGCACCTGTTTGGAAGCCTGCCGCTGGACGCCGAGGCGGAGGTGCAGGCTCTGGAGCGGGAACAGAATCTTCCGCTGCTGTCGGTCGATCACGCCTATGTGATTCGGACGCCCCAGCGGCAGTGGCTGGCCCATTTTGAAGTCCAGACCCGATACAAGTCCGACCTGCCCAAGCGGCTGGCGTGGTATGCGATATCGCTGGGACTGGGGTTCCAGTTGCCGCTGGAGATCGCGCTGGTCCTGCTGGTGGAGCGCCACGCTCCAGCGGTGGCGCCGGATCACTATCACATCGATCTCGGCGATTTGCAGGCCGGGGTGAGGTTTCGAGTGGTGCGGCTGTGGGAAATCGACCCGGCGCCGGTGCTCGCATCACCACGCACCAGCCTGTGGCCTTGGGTCAGCCTGATGCGCCTGTCACCGGAGATTCTTGAACAGGCGGCCCGGCAGATCGCTTCGTTGGGTGATCCCAGGACCGCCGCCGAGTTCGTCGTCCTGGGAGGACTGCCTTATGATAGGAGTGACCTGGCAGAGATGTTGGGGAGGGTAGACGTCATGCTGACCAATGAACAACTGGAGGAATCCAGCTACTACCAGATGATCCTCGAGAGGGGAATGGAGAGGGGGATGGAGAAGGGAATGGAGAAGGGAATGGAGAAGGGGACGCAGACCGGCCGGCTTGAAGAAGCCCAGCGGGTGCTGCGCCGGTTGTTGGTATTGCGCTTCTCCGGATTGGAGACCCTGCCCGAGTTGGATGCCATCACCAGCCCCGAGCGCATTGAATCGCTGCTGGAGGCCATTGTCACCGCTGGTGACGCGGAGGCCGTTCGGGCGGCTATTCGGCAGGCGGTTTCTTCTTGAAACAGTAGAGGGTGTGGCGGGTACGCAGGTAGATCTTGCCGTCCACCACGGCAGGAGTGGCGCGGTCCAGGCAGAGGGTGAAGAGGCGGTCGCCTTCGTGGCCGGTGAGGAAGATACGGTCGGGGGTGAGGACGGGGGAGGAGTTGCCTACCGGGAGAGTGGCCTTCCACGCCACGTTTTTGTGGGGGTTGAATTCGACTGGGAGGTTGGTGGAGGTGGAGGTGCCGATAGCGTTGGGTCCGCGAAATTGGGGCCAAGCGGCGGCAGGGGCTAGGGTGGCCAGAAGCAACACTAGCGCTGGGGAGGTTTGGCGAAGCAATAGAGTGCGCTCCTGGTGCGGATGTAGAGTTTGCTGTCGGCTATGGCGTGCGTAGCGTGGCAGGATTCATCGCCGAGGTCGTTGAGGGCCAGGATCTCCCAGTCGCCGCCCGCCTTGAGGACCGATACCTTGCAGGCCTCGCTCATGGTGTACACCTTGTCGTCGGCGCCTACCGGCGAGGAGAAGTATAGCTCCAGGGCTCCGGTCAGGCGGGCCTGTTTGATTACCTTGCCGGTGGTTGGTTCAAAAGTGGTGACGATGCCGCCTTCCTTCACCATGTAGAGGACGCCCTTGTAGAGCAGGGGAGACGGGACGTTGGGGAGCGACTTGGTGTAACGCCACAGAAAATTCTTTTCGGTCATGTCGCCTTGGCCGCCCAGGCGAAAGGCGTTTATCGCGTTCTGCACCGATCGCTTGGAGCGGATGAAGCGCCAGTCCCGTTCCTCCAGGAAGCCGGTGTCGTCGAGGTCGGCCTCGCGCCAGGCCTTGGTGATTTTGGTGTCGGGGACCTCGGAGGGGGAGAGCTTGCCGTCCTTGTTGGCGTCCCAGCGGGACAGGACGTCCTCGAAGGGCGGGACGTTCTCCTGCTGGCCGTCGTCGGCGCCGCCGGCCCAGTTCTGGACGAAGACTACGTCCTGGCCCAGCACCGGAGTGGGCTTGAGCTGCCAGGTGAGGCCGCGAACCCACCAGACCGCTTTGCCCGTGTCTACCTCGTAGGCGGTGAGTTGATAGGCGCCGGCGACCAGGGCCTGGAGCTTCCCGTCCTGCGGCTGGTAGAGAACCGGAGTGGAGAAGCCGCGGGTGACATCCGGCCGCTCCACGCGCCAGATGGTGCGGCCGGTGTTCTTGTCCACGGCGGTGAAGAAGCTGCCGCTTTCGGAGTCGCAGATCATGAGCAGCTTATCGCCGGACAGGACCGGCGAGGCGCCCTGTCCGAAGGGGTTATTGAAGGGGCCGAGCGGCGTGCGCCAGCGTTCGTTGCCGTCAGGACCGTAGGCGATCAGGCCGAAGTCGGTGAAGAAGACATAGGCGTTCTGGCCGTCGGTGACCGGGCTGGGCGAGGCCGCGTGGTTCGACTTATGCAGCTCCTGGATGCGGGGCCGAGGCGCCTCGCGCCGCCACAGAATCTTGCCGGTGGCGCGGTTCAGGCAGAAGACCCAGAGCTTCTTTTCTTCCTCCGCGGTGAGGAAGATGCGGTCGCTGGTGAGGACCGGCGAGGAGTGTCCCGGGGGCAGAGGGGTCTTCCAGACGACGTTCTTACTCGGGCCGAACTCGACCGGCAGGTTGCGCTCGTCGGAGAGGCCGGAGGCGTTGGGCCCGCGGAACTGGGTCCACTCCCCGGCCAGCGACGGTCCCGCCATGAGCAAGGCCAACGACAGGTATACTAAGGCTGATGGCACGAAGAAATCTTACTACAGAGGCGGCCCTGGCCGCCCGCGAGAAGCTGGACGGCTGGGTGCGGGAGGTTGTGGAGTGGCATTTCGATCCGGCTACCGGCTGCCCGTTTTGGCTGGACTATGCCGGCAAGCTGGGATTCGACCCCCGGCGAGAGATCCGGAGTTACGGCGACCTGGACAAGCTCGGCAACTTTCAGGATGAGTGGCTGCGGGGCGGCCCGGTACAGCGCTGGGTGCCCCAGGGTTACAAGGATCGGCCCATCTTTGTGTTCGAGACCGGCGGGACCACCGGGGTGCCGAAGTCGCGCATCAACATCGAGGACTTCCGCATCGACTACGAGATGTTCAGCGAGACGCTGCCGGACCAGTATTTCCCCAAGGGTGCGGACTGGCTGCAGCTCGGCCCCACCGGGCCGCGACGGCTGCGGCTGGCCGTCGAACACCTGGCCCAGTACCGGGGCGGCATCTGTTTCATGGTGGATCTGGACCCGCGCTGGGTGATCAAGGTGCTCAAGGCGGGCCAGTACGACGCGGCCGAGCGCTACAAGCAACACACCGTCGAGCAGGCCCTGACGCTGCTGCGCGCCCACGAGAACATCCGCTGCCTGTTCACCACGCCCAAACTGCTCGAGGCGTTGTGCGAGAAGGTGAAGCTGAAGCGCGTGGGGATCACCGGCGTCTTTTGCGGGGGCACCGAGATGACGCCGGAATTCCACCGCTACGCCGTCGAGGAGCTGCTGGACGGGGTGTACTTCGCTCCTACCTACGGCAACACTCTGACGGGCCTGGCCTGCCACAAGCCACGCGCGGCGGGGGACGACTTCGCCATCCTCTACTATCCGCCGTCGCCCCGGGCCATGATCGAGGTGGTGGATCCGGACGCAACCGATCAAGTGGTAGAGTACGGCCAGACCGGCCGCGTGCGGCTGACCACGCTCACGCGGGAGTTCTTCATGCCGGGTTTTTTGGAGCGCGACGAGGCGGAGCGGGAGCCGCCGTGCGACCTGTATCCGTGGGACGGGGTCCGCAATGTGCGGCCGTTCTCGCGGCTGCAGGCTTCGACCACGGTGGGGGTGTACTGATTGCGGATTCTGTTGCTCACCGCCGGCGCCGCCAGTATGTACTGCGGAAGCTGTCTGCGTGACAACGCCCTGGCCGCGGAGCTGCTGGCCCAGGGGCACGACGTGACGCTGGTGCCGCTTTACACGCCGACCTTGACCGACGAGGCCAACGTCAGCCAGGAGCGGGTATTCTTCGGCGGGATCAGCGTTTACCTGGAGCAGCATTCGGGGCTGTTCCGCAAGACGCCGTGGCTGTTGGATCGCCTGTGGGACTCGAAGTTCGCTTTGAAGGCGGCCTCCAGGCGTTCGATCCAGGTGGACCCGCGGCTGCTCGGCGAGCTGACGGTCTCGATTCTGCGGGGCGAGGAGGGCCATCAGCGCAAGGAGCTGGAAAAACTACTGCAATGGCTGGAGAACGAGCCTCGGCCGGAGGTGGTGAATATCCCGTTCTCGCTGCTGATCTCCCTCGCCAAGCCGCTGAAGCAGGCGCTGCGACGTCCGGTGTGCTGCACCTTGCAGAGCGACGATCTGTTCCTGGAAGGGTTGCAGGAGCCTTACCGGACCCAGTCGCTGGAGCTGATCCGGGCCAACGTCGAGCATGTCGACGCCTTTTTGCCGGTGAGCGAATACTACGCGGAGTTCATGTCCGGATACCTGGGAATACCACGGAGTAAGATGCAGGTGGTTCCGCTCGGTATCCGGGCCGGGGACTTCACCCCGCAGACCCGCCAGAGGGCGGAGGAGTTTGTGGTGGGATACTTTGCGCGGGTGGCGCCGGAGAAGGGGTTGCATATCCTGTGCGAGGCGTATCGCCGGATGCGGCAGCGCCCGGATTCACCGCCGTCGCGTCTGGAGGTCGCCGGCTACCTGGGGCCGGAGCATCGGGGGTACTTGGACGGCATAGAGCAGCAGATGAAGGCCTGGGGACTGGGGGAGGAGTTCCGCTACCACGGGTCGCCGGACCGTGCGGGCAAGGTCCGGTTTCTGGCGGGTCTCGATGTGTTCTCGATGCCGGCGGTGTACGCCGATCCAAAGGGACTGTCGGTGCTGGAGGCGATGGCCAGCGGCGTGCCGGTGATCCAGCCGCGGCGCGGGGCGTTTCCGGAGATGCTGGAGAAGACCGGCGGGGGCCTGCTGGTGGAGCCCGATGACTGCGACGCCCTGGCCGAGGCGCTCCTGGCGGTTTGGAGGGACCCGGAGATAGGGCGCGGGGGCGCCGAGGGCGTGCGGCGTCACTACAGCGCCGCGCACATGGCCGCCCGGGCGATCGAGGTCTACGCGAGCTTGGGCTCTCCGGTGTTGTGCTGAAAGCCCGCGACATCTCGAAGGAGTACCCGACCCCACGGGGGCCGGTGGCGGTGCTCTCGGGTGTGTCGCTGACCCTGGAGCGCGGTCAGGCCGCCGCACTCATGGGACCGTCGGGCAGCGGCAAGAGCTCGCTGCTGTACATCCTGGGGGCTCTGGAGCCGCCGACGTCCGGCACGTTTACCCTCGACGGGCGCAACCCGTTCGAGCTGCCGGAAAAGGATCTGGCCGCGTTCCGGAACAAGCAGATCGGCTTCCTGTTTCAGGATCACTGCCTCTTGCCGCAGTGTACGGTGCTGGAGAACGTCCTGGTGCCGACGCTGGTGGCCGAGCCGGCTGACCACTACCTCGACCGGGCGCGCCAACTCCTGGAGCTGGTGGGGCTCACCGACCGGCTGGAGCATCGGCCGGCGGAGTTGTCGGGCGGGGAGAAACAGCGGGTGGCGCTGGCGCGGGCGCTGATTCGCGAGCCGCTGCTGCTGTTGTGCGACGAGCCCACGGGCAACCTGGACCGGCGGTCCGCTGACGCGGTGGCGGATCTGCTGCTGGAGCTGCACGGCAAGCGACAGACCATCCTGGTGGTAGTGACGCACAGCCTGGAGCTGGCGTCGCGGTTTCCGGCGCGGTATGAGCTGGCGGAGCGGGGATTGAAAAGACATGGCGACACCTCAGTGCCGGGAAAGGGCGGCTAGACGTTGACGCGGCGGAGTCTGGCCTACTACTGGAGGACTAACCTCGCGGTTGTGATCGGCGTAGCGACTGCCGTGGCTGTCCTGGCCGGCGCGTTGCTGGTGGGACATTCGGTGCGGGCCAGCCTGCGCGATCTGTTCCTCGTCCGGCTGGGGAATACGGATGCCGCAGTGGTTACCGGCGGGTACTTCCGAGAGAAGCTTGCCGATGCCTTTCCTGGCGCTTGCCCCCTGATGGCCTTGGCCGGGATGGTGACCCACCAGGAGAGCGGACGGCGCGGCTCGGGGGTGCTGGTCTATGGCGTGGACGAGCGCTTCTGGAAGTTCCACGGGCGCTCGGAGACTCTCACTGATAGGCAAGTGCTCCTGAGCGCCGCCTTGGCCCAGGAGCTGGGGAGCAAGCCGGGGGATGGAATCCTGGTGCGGATGGAGAGCCCTTCGGCGATTCCGGCCGAGTCGCTGCACGGGCGCCGGGACCAGTTGGGACGCACCATCCGGTTGTCGATGCGCGGGGCGCTGGAGGCGCGCGAGTTGGGCGAGTTTTCTCTGCGGCCGCAGCAGGGCGTGGTGCGGGCCGTGTTTGTGTCGTTGCGGCGGCTGCAGAGGGAATTGGATCAGGCCGGCAAAGTCAACACCATTCTGCTGGCGAACGGCGCCGGAGCGGAGAAAACGCTGCGCGAGCGGTTCGAGCTGGAAGACTTGGGGGTCCGGCTGCGGGCGCTGCCCGAGCGCGGCGCCCTGTCGGTCGAGAGCGACAGCCTGCTCTTGTCCGACGCCCTGGCCGCGAAGGCCCGCGTGGCGGCAACCCAGCTCGGCCTGCGTACCCAGGGCATCCTCACCTACCTGGCCAACGCGATTCGAGTGGGAGACCGGGAGGTCCCGTACTCGCTGGTGTCCGCGATTGAGGGCGAGCAGATTGCCTCGACGAATGCCGCCACCATCGTACTCAACGATTGGGCCGCCCGCGACCTGGCCGCCAAAGTCGGCGACGAGGTCTCCCTAGAGTATTACCTATGGGGTAGTGACGGACGCCTGGCTACGGCTCGTACACAGTTTGCTCTGAAAGGAATCGTCCCCATCCAGGGGGCGGCCGCCGACCGCGACCTCGCGCCCCACTACCCCGGCATCACCGACTCCGCCAACCTCGACGACTGGGATCCACCGTTCCCGCTCGACCTGAAGCGCGTTCGTCCTAAGGATGAGGACTACTGGCACCAGTACCGGACCACCCCGAAGGCCTTCATCCTGCTCGAAAAGGGTCAGGAGCTGTGGGGATCGAGGTTCGGCCGGCTATCGTCTCTGCGCATTACCACGTCCGAGTTGGACCGCTACCGGGCGGCGTTGCGCGAAGCTCTCGATCCGCTGGAGACGGGCATCTCGATCCTGCCGGCGCGGCAGCAGGGTCTGGAGGCGTCCCAGGGAGCGACCGACTTCGGCGAGTACTTCGTCTACTTCAGCTTCTTCCTGGTGGCGGCGGCGCTCTTGCTGGCCGGGCTGTTTTTCCGGCTGGGGGTGGAGCAGCGCCTGCAGGAGATCGGGTTGTTGCGGGCGCTCGGCTTTGGGCCGGAGCGGATCCGGAGCCTCTTCCTGGCCGAAGGATTGGCCCTGGCGGTGACGGGGAGTCTGGTAGGTCTGGCTGGTGCCTGGGGATACAGCAGCTTGATCCTCCACGGGTTGCGTACCTGGTGGGTGGACGCTGTGGGGACGCGCTCCATCACTTTGCATCTATCGGCGATGCCGCTGTTGGCGGGTGGCGTCGGGGGCGTCCTGACCGCCGTCCTCTGTATTGCCTGGACCTTGCGGGGTCTGCGGGGGACCTCGCCGCGCAGCTTGTTGAGCGGCGTGGGGCAGGTCTCTGGCCTGCACTGGGCCCCCGGGAAGCCGGCCGGGGGCCCGGCTGCGGCCCAGGGGGGCCGCCCCACCTGGGCTCTTTCGTCCGTCTTGCTGGCGGCCGGCTTGCTCCTTGGCTCCCTCACCGGACATATCCCCGCCACCGGAGCCTTTTTCGGCGCCGGGACGCTGCTGCTGGTGGCGGCCCTGTGCGGCCAGTGGATTTGGCTGGCCGGACGCCGCGGGCGTCCTATGAGCAGCGTGTCGGGACTGGGGTTTCGCAACGCGGCTCACCGGCCGGGGCGAAGCCTCCTGTCGATCAGCCTCATCGCGTCGGCGATCTTCCTGTTGGTGTCGGTCGATGCCTTCCGGCGGCCGCCGCGGCCCGGGTGGGAGGACAGGCAGTCTGGGGCCGGCGGCTTCCCGCTGCTGGCTGAGTCCTTGATCCCGATCGTGAACCTGGCTGAGATCGAGGGTGTGAAGTTCGTCCCTTTTCGCCTGCGCCCGGGGGACGATGCGAGCTGCCTGAACCTTTACCAACCGCGCAATCCCCGCGTCCTGGGGGTTCCGGCCGCCTTGCTGCGCGAGGCCCGGTTCGGGTTCCAGGGCTGGTCGCTGCTCGAACAGCCCTTGCCGGACGGCGCCACCCCCGCCCTCGCCGACGCCAACTCGATCACCTACGTCCTGCACAAGAAGATCGGTGACGACGTGGTGGTGGGCGGACAGCGGCTGCGGCTGGTGGGGGCCCTTTCGCACAGCCTGTTCCAAGGGGAGCTGCTGATTGCGGAGAGGAACTTCGTGCGCCTGTTTCCGGAAGAACCCGGTTACCGCTTCTTCCTCCTGGAGGCCGCCGCCGCCGGCAAACTCGAAGAAGCTCTGGCCGATTACGGCTTCGATGTCGTTTCGACCACCGACCGGCTGGCGGCGTTCGATCGCGTGGAAAACACCTACCTGTCGACATTCCAGATGCTGGGGGGGCTGGGGCTGCTGCTGGGAACCGCAGGCCTCGCCGCGGTGCTGCTCCGCAACGTGCTGGAGCGGCGGCGGGAGTTGGCGTTGCTCCAGGCGGTGGGGTATCGCTCGCGGGATCTGGCCTGGATGGTGGTGGCCGAGAATGCGCTACTGGTAGCCGCCGGCGCCGGGACGGGGACGCTCTGCGCCCTGCTGGCCATTGCTCCGGCGTTTCTGTCGCGGGGCGGGCATCTTTCGGCGGCGTCGCTGGGGATGCTGCTGGCCGGCGTGGTTATCACCGGGATGGCGGCGTCGCTGGCGGCGGTGGCGGCGGTGGTACGGGCGCCTCTGCTCAGCGCCTTACGAGCCGAGTAAGCCGTTGAGTAGGGATGAAAATGTGGGCGGCTCGACTGGCCGGCCGCACCTACGGACTCGGGCAGACCGGGCCAGGGGGTGGAGCGGTCTCTGCGCGCGTCCTGTGGTGCTGCCGCCGGGTCAAAATGCAGGAACTTCGCCGCACAGAGCGGAGCGCGGTCCTGCCAGCATATCGATCTTCTCGAACAGTTCCTGCGTGCGGATCGGTTTGGTGACGTACTCATCCGCCCCCGCCTCCAGGCACCGCTCCCGGTCTCCCTGCATGGCGTGGGCGGTCAGGGCGATGATCGGGATATGGCGGCCGTTGGCCTTTTCCTCCGCCCGGATAAGCCGGATGGCCTCGAACCCGCTCACTTCCGGCATCTGCATGTCCATCAGGATCAGGTCGAACGGCTCCCGCCTCCACTGTTCCAGGGCCTTCAGGCCGTTGGCGGCCAGGGCGACGCGATGGGATTTCTTCTCCAGCATCCGGCAGGCCACCCGCTGGTTGACCTGGTTGTCTTCCGCCAGCAGAATGCGCAGCCCGTGCAACTCCCCTTCCCGCCGACCGGGTTGCTCCCGGCTTGGCTGCACCCGGGTAGCGCCGCCCATGGCTTTCACAATGGCCTGCAAGAGATCGGCCCGCGAAACCGGCTTGGTCAGGTAAGCCGCGCCGCCCAGCTCTCTCCACCGCACCATCCCGACCTGGCGGTCCGTGGAGCTCAGCATCAGCAGGATCGGCTGGGAGAGGCTGGCATCCTCGTGAATCTGTCGCGCGACCTCGAAGCCGTCTACTTCCGGCATGTGGGCGTCCAACAGGATGAGCCTGAACGGCCGGCCGGCCGCCGCCGCCCGCCGGATCAGGTCGAGCGCCGCCATTCCGCTGGATGCCGCCGTCGCCGACATCTCCCACCGCGCCAGCACTTCCGTAAGAATCTTCCGATTGGTGTCGTTGTCGTCGACCACCAGCACTCTTAGATCCCGCAAGTTGACCGGCAGGGCGGGCGTCGTCTCCGGCGGCTGGCCGGCCGGCAGCGCGAAGCGTCCGGTGAAGTGGAACGTGCTCCCGGGGCCGGGGTTGCTCTCGACCCAGATTTTGCCCCCCATCAGCTCCACCAGTTGCGCCGAGATGGCCAGTCCCAGTCCCGTACCCCCATACCGCCGCGTGGTCGACCCATCGGCCTGCACGAAGGGTTCAAAAATGCTCTTTTGTTTCTCCGGCGGGATCCCGATCCCGGTGTCACACACACTGAAGTGAAGGCCCACCTCCCCGCCCACGGTCAGGCCCTTCTTCACCGCCACCACAATTTCTCCCTGCTCGGTGAACTTCACCGCGTTGCCCACCAGGTTTACCAGCACCTGCCGCACCCGGACAGCGTCCCCCACCACTCTCCCCGGCACGTCGGCAGTGCTGTGGCACAGCAATTCCAGCCCCTTCTGATCTGCCCGCAGCGCCAGCGTCTTCATCGTTTCGCTCAGCATCTCCTCCAGGTCGAACTCCACCGGATCCAGCGCCAGCTTCCCCGCCTCGATCTTGGAGAAGTCCAGAATGTCGTTGATGATCGTCAGCAGGGAATCGGCGGAGATCCTGGCGGTCTGAAGATATTCGCGCTGCTCGGCGGTCAGCGCCGTATCCAGGGCCAGTTCGGTCATGCCCAGCACGCCGTTCATGGGCGTGCGGATCTCGTGACTCATGTTCGCCAGAAACTCGCTTTTCAGCCGCGCCACTTCCTCCGCCCGGTCCTTGGCCACCACCAGCTCCCGGTTCGTTTTCACCAGTTCGGCCGTTCGCGCCACCACCTGTTCCTCCAGTTGCTCGCGGTGGCGTCCCAAGGCCACGTCCCGGCTCTGGATCTGTTCCAGCATCTCGTTGAAGGAGTCGACCAAAAGGCCCAGTTCGTCCTCGTTATGCTTCTCCGCGCGCACCGCGTAATTCTTCTCCGCCGACACCTGCCGCGCCACCTGCACCAGGTGCAGGATGGGATCGGAGATCAGGCGCTGCAGCCGCGAGCTGAGCAGGAACGCCGCCAGCGCCGCCACCCCCATTACCGCGCCCACGATCAGAAAATACCGGTTCAGCCGGGAGTACACCTCCTGCATGTCGCTGCGGACATAGATCGTTCCCACCTGTTCGGAGTCCAGCATGATCGGCTGGAACAGCAGCAGCGCCCGGCCCTCGAAGGAATGGCCGGCTGCTCGCGGGCGGGGCGGGATGAAATCGTCGTGCCGCGCGTCCCGCAGGTGCTGCGCGAAGAGCTCGCCGCTGGCCGTGTAGATCGACGCCGCCAGGATCCGGCTATCCCCTCGCAGCGCGCCCAGCGTTTCCGTCGCCGCCCGCCGGTCCTGGAAGGTCAGCGCCGCGGTGCTATTGGCCCCGATCAGTTGCGCTACCGTCGAAACCTCGTCCCGGATGGCTCTGCGGAACCTGGTCACTTCGTAAACGATGAACGACCCACAGGCCAGCAGCAACGCTAGGCTACTGGCCAGCATCACAATGAGGGTCAGCTTCCGCTGGATCGAAAGATTGCGGAACACTCCCCAGGCAGGTCGCGCGTTGGCGGAAATCGAGCGAATGGCTTAGCCCTCCTCGTTATCCTTATCGGCCAACCCGCTTCCCCAGCAATAGGAAAAAGGACCCCACCCCGAAAGAAGGCAACAGTCCCGCCACCAGGAATACAGGCAGGTAGGAATAGCGGTCTACTACCCGCCCCGTGGCCAGCGTCAGCAACATGTTGGTGACCCCCTCGCCCATCCCCGCAATCCCGGTCACCCGGGCCACCACGGACTGCGGAAACACGTCCGTGACCGCCCCGATCCAGGTGGCCGCGCAGGTCGCGATCCCGAACGAAGCCAGGCAGATCAACCCCAGCGCCCCGTATCCGTTCGGCATCCACGGCACCCCCAGGCTCGCCAGGCAGAACCCCACTCCCAGCGTCCAGGCGGCTCCCCGCGCCCGCAGCGGCGGCCATCCCCGCCCGATCAGCGCGCTCGAAATCCAGCCCCCCACCACGTTCCCCAGGCCCCCAAACAAGTACGGCAACCCCGCCCAGACCCCGATCTGTTCCAGGCTGAATCCCCGCTCCCGCCGCAGATACTCGGGCAGCCAATACCAGTAGAAGTGGTTCACCGGCCCGGTCAGCGCCCGTCCCAGCAGCGCCGCCCAAACTTCCCGCCGGCCCAGCATCGACCACACCGACCACGCCGGCCCGCCGCTTTCTCCCGCCGGCGTCCTGCTGCGGTACACCGCCAGCCACGGCCCGATCCACAGCAGTCCCAGCGCGCTGGGTACGAGAAACGACACCTGCCACCCATGCCGCGTGGCCAGGTAAATCACCAGCGGCGCCGCCAGCGCCCCCATCACCGATCCAGTATTAAAAATACCTCCCGCCAGCGCCCGCTGCCGCGGCTCAAACCACTCCGAGATGACCTTCACCCCCGCCGAATAGTTGCCGCTCTCCCCCACCCCCAGCAGAAACCGAAACACGCTGAACGTCCCCACCGACCGCGCCAGCGCATGCAGCCCGTTCGCCGCCGACCACCAGGTCATGAGAAGAGCCATCCCCCACCGCGGTCCCCGCCGGTCCAGCAGCGACCCCGCCGGCATCTGCGACAGCGTCAGCCCCAACAGGAAACTGAATACGATGTAGGAATATTGGGTATTTGTAAGTCGAAACTGGTCCCGCAAGATCGGCGCCACCAGAGACAACACCTGCCGGTCCAGCAGATTGATGGTAATGGAAAGGAACAACAACCCCAGAATGAGCCATCGTCTCAAGCGGTCAATGGTAACATTCCTCCCGTGGGCCTGATGGACATGCCGGTCGAGGAGTTGGAGCGCCGCGCCCGCCTGCCCTTCCGCCTGTTGCCCGACCTCCCCAGCCTGCTCACCCACTTCGCCCAGTCTATCGCCGCAGAGATCCGCGCCCACAACCAGCGCGGCGAGCCGACCCGCCTCATCGTCCCCGTAGGCCCGGTCGGCCAGTACCCCCAGCTTGCCGAGATCACCAACCGCGAGCGCCTAAGCTGGAAGAATGTCTATCTCTTCCAGATGGACGAATTTCTAGACTGGCAAGGCCGCCCCCTCCCCCTGTCCCATCCCCTCAGCTTCGAAGGCTGCCTCCTTACCCGCCTCCTGGCCGCCATCGACGAAGACCTGCGGCCCCCGCCCGACCACCTGGAAGTCCCCCACCCCTTCCACCCCGACCGGATCAGCGAGCGTATCCGCGAGGTGGGCGGCATCGACGCCTGCTACGGCGGCGTCGGCTATCACGGCCACGTCGCCTTCAACGAACCCCCCAACACCCGCTGGCGCCGCCTTTCCGAAGAGGAGCTCCGCGCCTCCCTCACCCGGGTAGTAGTGCTGGGCAGCGACTCCATCGTGGTCCAATCCATCCTGACCGCCGGAGGCGACCCCGCCGCCATCCCTCCCATGGCCGTCACGTTGGGTATGAAAGATATCTTATCCTCCCGCAAGATCCGGCTCTACTGCGCCGGCGGCGAGCGCCACCGCGCTGTCTTCCGCATCGCCGTAGCCGGCGAGGTCTCGACGGATTACCCCGTCACCCTGGTGCAAGGGCACCCCGACGCAATGGTCCACACGGACCAAGCCACAGCAGCTCCCATCTCCCCAAGCAGTGGCCAGTGGCCAGCCAAGCCACCGCAGCCCCCACCTCCCCAACCTTCCGATGACCCTCCCCAACTGGCCACTGCCCCCCGGCTGGCCACTGCCCCCCCGCTGGTCATAGATTTTCATGCGCATTACCCCCACCAGCCGGACTTCCTCCCCCGCCTGCTCGACCTGCTCCCCCAGGCCGGCATCGACCGCATCTGCCTCTGCTCCGCCGGCGAGATGTTCGGCCACGTCACCAACGACCAGGTCCGCCGCGCCTTCGAACAGCATCCCGACCGGGTGATCGGCCTCGCCTTCCTCGACTTGGGCCGCGACCGTCCCGAGGTCGTCGACCAATACGTCGCCCAAGGCTTCCGCGGCTTCAAGATCCACAACCCCGCCGCCCCTTACGACGACAAAGCCTTCTACCCCATCTACGAGCGCATCGAGCGCTCCGGCCTGC
>JBGOUV010000138.1:0-15527 GCA_041477815.1 Terriglobia bacterium
TACAGTCCGAAGTAGCTCTGAGCGCCAGTAAACGTGAGAGTGTAGTTCAAAGTCTGGCTCTGTGCGCCCACCGAGATGTATCTCGTTTGACCTGCCCCTCCAAAGTTGTCGGGAGCTACGATCACGGCTCCGGGGCCATAGGTACCAATCGTCGACACCAGTGTGCCTAAAGCACCAGGAGCTATCAAATCAAAATTGACCGTCGTCGTATTGGCCGTAGTCGTCGCCTGAACCCCAGGAGCTTCTGCTGTGAAGATGATAGTAGCCGAAAGCGTAGAGACGCTTGCCGCTAGACAAACACCTAAGAATATCGTTCGCAAATTACCCTCCGATGGCAATAGAACCGACGAATAGATTACTCGTCTCTATGAATTGTAATCGCAAACACGCGTCAGTGGAGACACATAATGAGGCGCCAGAGACCAGAATAGTACTGCTGTGCAATCCTAAAGTACTAGAAGTTGAGTGATCGTACTGGTGCCGGACTGATCGCCGCGCGGTGCCTGCTACGCTTTGGTGGGCTCTTCCTTCTTGAGCTTCTCGCGTTGCTCTTTGAGGATGGCCTTGCGGCTGAGCTTGATCTTGTTGCCTTCCAGCCCCAGAACCTTCACCAGGATCTGGTCGCCTTCGTTCAGCTCATCGCGGACTTGCTTGATGCGGCTTTCCGAGATCTCGGAGATATGCAGCAGGCCGTCGGTACCGGGGAAAATCTCGACGAAGGCGCCGAAGTCCACCAGCCGCACCACTTTACCCAGGTAGGTCTTATTCACCTCGGCCACGGCCGTGATGTCGCTGATCATCTGCATGGCCTTGCCGGCCGCGGCCGCATCGGCGGACGCGATGTGAATCGTGCCGTCGTCGCTGACGTCGATCTTCACGCCGGTCTGCTCGATGATGCCCTTGATGACCTTGCCGCCGGGCCCGATGACTTCGCGGATCTTGGCGGTGGCGATGTTCATCGTGTAGATGCGCGGGGCGTAAGGCGATACCGCGACGCGCGGCTCGGAGATGGTCTGGTTCATGTTTTCGAGGATGCTCAGGCGCGCCGTCCGGGCCTGGGCCAGGGCTTTCTCCAGAATGGCCACCGAGACGTTGGTGGTCTTGATGTCCATCTGCAGACCGGTAATACCATCGCTGGTGCCGGCGACTTTGAAGTCCATGTCGCCGTAGTGGTCCTCCGCCCCGGCGATGTCGGTGAGGACGGCGTACTTGTCCCCCTCCTTCACCAGGCCCATAGCGATGCCGGCCACCGGCGCCCTCATCGGAACGCCGGCGTCCATCAGGCTCAGGGTGGCGCCGCAGACCGAGGCCATCGAGGACGAACCGTTCGACTCCAGAATGTCGCTGACCACGCGGATGGTGTAAGGGAAGGTCTCCTGATCCGGAAGCATCCGGACGATGGAGCGCTCGGCCAAGGCCCCGTGCCCTATCTCGCGCCGTCCGGGCCCGCGCAGGAAGGCCACTTCGCCCACCGAGAACGGCGGGAAGTTGTAGTTCAGCATGAAGCGCTTGAAGTACTCCGGAGCTTCCAGCAGCTCCTGGCGTTGGGCGTCTTCTTTGGTGCCCAAGGTGACGGTGACCAGGGCCTGGGTCTCGCCCCTGGTGAACAGGGAGGAGCCGTGCGTGCGCGGCAGAACCCCGACCTCGCAGGTGATCTGGCGGATCTGGTCGAACGCGCGCGAGTCCGGCCGGCGGTGGTTATCGAGCACCTCTTCGCGGAAGATGCGCTCCTGCAAAGCTTCGAGGATTTTCTTCGCTTCCCGGATCTTGTCTACCTGCTCGGGGGTGAAGCCGGCCAGAATCTCCTTCTTGATGGCGGCTACGCGGTCGTAGCTCTCCTCCTTGGTCAAGCGCGAGGTGTCCAGCGCAGCGCGCAAGGACTCGCGATACTTGCCCTCCATCTGGGCCGTCAGGGCCGGATCGAGGACCGGGGGCGTGACCACGCGCTTGGGCTTTCCGGCCTTCGCCTGCAACTCCCGAATGGCCGCGACGATCTTCTTGCAGGCCTGGTGGCCGAAATCGATGGCCTCGATCATCTGGGCCTCGGTCAGCTCACTGGCCCCGGCTTCCACCATGACGATGCCGTCCTCGGCCGCCGTGACCACCAGGTTCAGGGCGGAGTCCTTAAGCTGGGTATAAGTCGGGTTGGCGACGAACTGGCCGTCGATCAGCCCCACCCGGACGGCTCCCAGAATGTGCAACGCCGGGATGTCCGAGATGGCCAGCGCCGCCGACGCGCCCACGATGCCGAGCGTGCTGGGATCAAAGTCCGGGTCCGCCGAAAGCACCATGGCGATCACCTGCGTCTCGCAGGCGAACCCGTCGGGGAACCCGGGACGAATGGGCCGGTCGATGAGCCGGCTCGTAAGAATCTCCTTCTCCGAAGGCCGGCCTTCGCGCTTGATGTACCCGCCCGGTATACGGCCGGCCGAGTACGTGTATTCGCGATAGTCCACGGTCAGGGGGAAGAAATCAATGCCCACGCGGGGCTCGGTGTCGGACGTGGCGGTCACCAGGACCACCGAATCGCCGCAACTCACCCAAACAGCGCCACCGGCCTGTTTGGCAACTTTTCCGGTCTCGATATTCAGTGTGCGTCCACCGATCTCGACTTCAACAGTATGGATCATGTTCTCTTTTCTTTCTCGATTCACGAATGTCTTGGTATCCGCGAAAACGGAAGCTTGGAGGTGGGGAGGGAGGACAGCGAACAACGCGCTCAAACAAAAATAGGCGGACAGCCGACAGCAATCCTAAAGGGCTGCTGCGACCGCTTCCGCCTGACTCATTCCCAGTTTGGAACCGACGCCACGCTACCGGCGAATGCCGAGCTTCTGGATCAGCGCCTTGTACCGTTCGGCGTCGTGCGCCTTCAGGTACGTCAGCAAACGGCGCCGCCTGCTCACCATCATGAGCAACCCCCGGCGGGAACCGTGATCTTTCTTATGGGTTTTCAGGTGCTCGGTTAGACCCAGGATCCGTTCGGTCAGCAAGGCCACCTGGACCTCGGGCGAACCAGTATCCTTTCCATGGGTGCGAAAACTGCTGATGGTCTTATTCTTCGCTTCAATCGCCAGCGGCATTCTTTGGTTCCGTACTCCTTCTTGGCTTCTATCTCGCTTAGATACGTCTATCAGGATAGCACAAATCGTGGATTGTGGATCGTAGATCGCAGGAAAACCTGGGGCTTGCCTGGGGCGTGCCAGGGTTGCCCACGATCCACGATCCACGATCCTCCCTAGAACCCGTTGGTGCGGTGGGCAATAAGGGACAGAAACTCGTCACGGGTCTGCTTCGAGGTCCGGAACACGCCCAGCATGGCGCTCGTAACTGCCGAAGAATGTTGCTTTTCGACGCCCCGCATCATCATGCAAAGGTGCCGCGCCTCGATGACGACCCCAACCCCTCGGGGCTCGATGGCTTCCTGGATGGTCTGGGCAATCTGGCTGGTTAGGCGCTCCTGGATCTGCAAACGGCGGGCGAGCATGTCGACCAAGCGTGGGATCTTGCTCAATCCGATGACCTTACGGTCGGGCAGATAGGCCACGTGGGCCTTGCCGTAGAAGGGCAGCATATGGTGTTCGCACAGGCTGAAAAGCTCGATGTCCTTGACGATCACCATTTCGTCGTAGCAGACCTCGTACAGGGCGCCGTTCAGCAACTGCTGCAGGTCCACGCGGTAGCCGCTGGTGAGGAAACGGAGAGCCTTGGCCGCCCGCAGTGGGGTGCGCTCCAGGCCTTCCCGAGCGGGGTCTTCGCCGACCTGCTCGAGCAGCCGTCGGATGGCCTCACCCATGGCGGCGACCAACACGTCTTCTTCTTTAGGATCCATGGAATTCGATCTCCACGGCGTTGGAGCCGGTTTCTTCCAGGCGGAGGCGGGCCAGCCGAACCCGGCCGACCTGTTTCCAATCCTGGTCGAGCCACTGTCCGATCTGGAGCCCCAGGTTCTCGGTGGTGGGGACGCGCTCGGCAAACTCCGGCAGCCGGTTCAGGTCAGCGTGATCGAGGCGGGTCAGGACGGCTTGGCGCACATGCGCATCGAGGCGTGAGACCGGCGCCAGCAGGCCGGTGGGAGCATCGATCTCGCCCGCGGCCGTCACCTCCAGAAAGTAGTTGTGACCGTGGCCGTACGGGTTGTTGCACTGGCCGAACACGCGCCGGTTCTCCTCGGGCCCGAGACGCTCGCTGTGGAGCCGATGGGAGGCCGAGAACGGATAGCGGCGGGTGAGCGAGGTCATGGTCGTTACTCGGCGTAGTCGACCCACAGGTCGGGGGTTTCGTAGAGGCGAACGCGCTCCAGGCGCCGGCCGTCCTGGTTCAACGGGGGCGCCAGACGACGCCAGATCTCGCGGGCGATATTCTCCGCGGTCGGGATCACGCGGTCGAAGGGCGGCACTTCGTAGTTGAGGAAGCGGTGGTCGAAAGGCCCCACCACCTCGCGCTCCAGGATGGCCTTTAACTCCTTGAGGTCCAGCACCATCCCGAGGACCGGATCCACCTCCCCCGACACCGTGACCTCCAGCCGGTAGTTGTGGCCATGGACGCGGGTGGCCGGCCCGTACAGCGCGCGGTTCTCCTCCTCGCTGCGCTCCGGATGCGCGCACTGGTGCGAGGCGGAAAAGTCCGCCCGTCGCGTGATCGAGGTTCTCGTGCTTCCCGCCATGGATGCTATTCTTAATTATATGGCACTTGGCCGCGAGCAGTTGATTCCGGGTGGCATCGCCGTCCTGACCGTGGCTTTCATCGGCTCCCTGTGGCCCTCGTTTCAGAATCTTACGGGGACCGGCGTGGAAGTGGGCGATGACGCCCCAGACTTCTCTTTGATGTCCGAGCGCGGACAGACGATGCAGTTGCGGGACTTCCGCGGCAAGTTCCTGGTAGTGAACTTCTGGGCCACCTGGTGCCCGCCGTGCCTGGAGGAGTTACCGTCGTTGAACCTGTTCCACGAGCGATTGGCCGGACGCGGCGTGGTGGTGCTGGGCGTAAGCATCGACGAAGACGCCGACGTCTACCGGGAATTCCTGAAAAAGGCCGGCGTGCGGTTTCCCACGGTGCTCGACCCGGGAAGGAAGGTCAGCCACAGCTACGGCACCTTCAAAGTCCCGGAAACCTATTTCATCGACAAGCAGGGAAAGATCGTGCAAAAGATCGTGGGGGCCCGGGACTGGACCGATCCCCAACTGCTCGCCGACATCGAGAAGCTACTGTAAGAGACTTGGCTGCACCGAGCCGCGACCGTCAGGGCGCGGCTCCCGCCCCGGCCCGAGCCAACCGCTCCCTGACGGTCGCGGTTCGGAGCAGCCAGGAGCCTCAAAAATCTGACTACTTCTTCTTGACCTTGGCGTCGTAGGTGCTCATCCCCTTGGCCTCGCGGACGGCTTTGAGCAGATCGTCGACCTTGCAGGCGCCGGGATCGTAGCTGACCACCGCCTCCTTGTTGTCGTAAGACACCTTGGCGTCCTTGACGCCCTTTACCTGTTGCAGTGCAGCCTGCACCACATCGGCGCAGGACTCTCAATGCAGGCCGGTTATGGTCAGGGTGACGGTGGTCTCCTTGGCCGGGGCCGCCACCAGGGCTACGGTCCCCACCGCCAGGGTCAACAGAACCAGAATTCTAGGCATAGACCTGTCCTACACTTTCTCCGGCACCACGTAGGGTTTCCGGTAGTCGCGCGTGAGCATCCGGTTGGCTTCGTTGTCAGCCGGGAACTTCTTCGCCGCCGGGTCGAACGCGAGCTTGCGCCCCAGCCGATAGCTGATGTTAGCCAGGTGACACAGCGACGCCGCCCGGGCGCCGATGGCGATCTCGGCGTGCAGGTCCTCGCTCTTCCGGCTGCGGACCGCCTCCAGGAAGTTCTGCATATGCAGGGCCGTGCCGTCGCCGAGCCCCTTCTCATCCATCGCCAGCTCGCTCTTCTCGCCCTTGTACACCTGGAAGCTGGAGCCCTCCACGGCCATCCAGCCCTCGGTGCCGTAGAACAGGTTGCCCACACAGTTGCCGCCGCGCATCTTCAATCCGCCCTCGTCGCCGGTGAACAGCCCGCGAACCTCGAAGACCAGGTTCGAGTCGCCGTAATCGAAGCTGGCCAGTTGGGTATTCGGGGTTTCCTGATCGTCATCGTAAGCGAACTTGCCGCCGGTGGAGACGACGCTGTGGGGCAGCCCGGTCTTGCCCAGGCCCCAGAGGGCGATGTCCATCTCGTGGACGCCCTGGTTGCCGATGTCGCCGTTGCCGGTGTCCCAGAACCAGTGCCAATTGTACTTGAAGCGGTTCTCGTTGAACGCCCGCAGGGGGGCGGGGCCGAGGAACATGTCCCAATCCACGCCGGGCGGCACGGGTCCGTCGGGCTTGCGGCCGATCGACTTGCGGCGCTTGAAGCAGAGGCCCTTGGACAGATACACCTTGCCGATGACGCCGTCTTGCAGCAACTGCATGGCCTTCATCTTGTGGGGCGTGCTGCGGCCCTGCGAGCCGATCTGGCACATGCGCTTGTACTTCCGCGCCGTCTCCACCATCCTGCCGGCCTCGAAAATGTTGTGGCTGGCCGGTTTTTCGCAATAGACGTCTTTGCCGGCCTGCATGGCCCAAATGGCGCCCAGGGCGTGCCAGTGGTTGGGCGTGGCCATGGACACCGCATCGACGTCCTTGTCGTCGAAGACCCGGCGCATGTCGGGATACTCTTTGGGCCGGGGGTGGCCGGCCTTTTCCACCAGCGCCACGGCGCGCTCGCGCGCGGCCTGGTTCACGTCGCAGATCCCGACAATCCGGCAGCTCTGTAACTTGCTGTAGTTGTTGACATGGCTGGTGCCGCGGCCGCCGACGCCGATCACGACCAGGTTGATCCGTTCGCCGGCGCCGAGAATACGGGAAGCCGACCCGGCCACCGCCGCGCCAGCCGCTGTTTGCAGGAAGGTCCTTCGATCCGGAGGTTTCATGGTGCTTCCCAGTCTACCAGAGGAATTTGAGGATTTGAGAATTTGAGGATTTGAGAATTGCCGCTCAACGGCGAAGCCCGCCAATCCCCAAGTCCCCCCGCGGTAGCGGTGGTCCTACTGTATCTTCGGCCGGCGGGGTCAGTCTTAAGCCTTAGTGACCCAGGCATACGTCTGTCGTATGATCACAACGGGTTCCAAACTCTCATGAGCTTTGAGCTCGGACAAACCGTCGGCGGTTACGAATTCATAGACGTTCTGGAGCGCTCCAAGGCGGGCGTAACCTACAAGGTGCGAAACGTGCTGTTGCAGCGGTTCGAGGCCTTGAAGGTGCTGCCCTCCGGCTGGCAAGAGGACCAGGAGCGGGCCGAGCGATTTCTGCGCGAAATGAAGGTCCACGCGCGGCTGGAGCACCCGAATATCGTCGCCTTCTACAGCGCCAGCCAGTTGGGAGACCAGATGGTCATGACCACCGAGCTGGTGGAGGGCCTCACTCTGGAGCAGATCCTGGAAGTCGGCCCGCTGCCGGTGGCCGACGCCGTAAGCTATATGGGCCAGGCGCTGGCAGCGCTGGAGTGCGCGCACGAGCAAGGGGTGGTGCATCGGGAAATTACCCCGGGACACATGATCATCACGCCGAACGGAACCCTCAAGCTTACCGGCTTCGGGCTGGCCAAGGCGGCGAACGCCCCGCAGCTTACCCAGGTGGGGACGGTGATGGGATCGCTCCAGTACATTTCTCCGGAGCAGGTGAAAGGGGCGCCCCACATCGACGGGCGGGCGGACCTGTATTCCCTTGGAGTGGTGTTTTACCGGGCGGTGACGGGGAAACTCCCCTTCGAGTCGGCGAGCCAGTTCGACCTCATGCTGGCACACGTCAACCAGGCGCCGCAGCCCCCGGTGGAGCGGCAGCCCGAGCTGCCGGGAGCCATCAACGACGTCATTCTGAAAGCGCTGGCCAAGGAGCCGCTGGACCGGCATCAGACGGCTAAGGAGTTTCGGGAGGCGCTGGAGGCAGTCGCTCCCGGGCCGGTGGTGAAGCCGGTGGCCGCGGTGGTTCCGGCGCCCCCGGTGGAAGCGCCCCCCCAGGTGAGCCTGCCGCCCCTGGTGCGGCCGGTCCCCGGGACTCCGTCCGGCGCCAGTATCGCCAGCATGACCACGCCGCAAATGCTGGTCGCCGGCGTCTTCCTGTTCCTGATGATGCTGATCGCCTTCTTCGCGGTGCTCGTGTCCGGCCGCCGCTAACCGACCAGAGCCCCCATCTTTACCGTGATGGCCGCCCTGACCTTGGCCTGGGGCATCGGGGCCCATACCGCACTCTGCGGTGTGGTGAACACGGTCCTGTTGCGGGCCGCTTCCGTTCCCCGCGCCGGAGAAGGTGGTATTTGTCTGGCAGGGCCATGCGAAGTGGGGAATCCAGCAGGGGCCGGCGTCGGTCCCGAATTACCTGGATGGGAAGCGGTCAGAGCCGGTCGTTCGACGATCTGGACGCAGTCTCGCCGGCCTCCACCTGGCTGCCGGCGCGCCGGGCGGCAAGATTAGATCCGATTCGCGCTTTGCGGCACGAATCGGGTTATAATTGCCCGCATAGGAGGCTACACATGAGGCAGAACCTGTTGCGGCTGGCGGCGATGCTGTTGTGCGCGATGGCGCTGACGGCGGCGTACTACCGGTCGAAGTCGACCACTACCATGGCCGGGGCGGCCAATAATCTCCTGGTGACGCTCTCGGCCGACCAGAAGGCCAAGGCTACCTACGCCATGAACCACGAGGAACGGGTGAACTGGCACTTCGTGCCCCGCGAGCGCAAAGGTCTGCCGCTAAAACAAATGGATTCGGCGCAGCAGGCTCTGGCCCATGCGTTGCTGAGCTCCGGGCTCAGCCAGCGTGGCGCTATGAAAGCCTCCACCATTATGAGCCTCGAAGACGTGCTGAAGGTGATGGAGAAGGACACCCAGGGCCGGCGCGACCCGGCGCAGTATTTCTTCACCATTTTCGGCGAGCCCTCCGACAGCGGTACCTGGGGCTGGCGCGTCGAGGGTCATCACCTGGCCCTGAACTTCACGGTAGTGAAAGGACAGGCCATCGCCACCACACCCTGCTTCTTCGGCGCCAATCCAGCCGAGGTGAAGACCGGACCGCGCAAAGGCCTCCGCGTGCTGGCGCGGGAAGAAGATACCGCCCGCGAGCTGCTGCTGGCGCTCGACGCCAAGCAGAAAACAGTGGCCGTCCTCGATCCGACCGCCCCCAAGGACATCCTCACCTTCAACAAGCGCAAAGTGGATCCCGGCGCTCCCAAGGGGATTCCGGCCGCGAAACTGACCAAGAAGCAGCAGGACCTGCTGATGACGGTCATCGAGGAATACGCCGCCAACATGCCCGAGGACCTGGCCGCCGTCCGCATGGACGCCGCCCGCAAAGCCGGACTCGACAAGATCCACTTCGGCTGGGCCGGCGGGCCGGACCGGGGCCAGGGACACTACTACATCATCCAGGGCCCGACCTTCCTGATCGAGTACGACAACACCCAGAACGACGCCAACCACATCCACTCGGTGTGGCGGGACTTCAACGGCGACTTCGGGGACGATCTGCTCGCCGGGCACTACCAGCAGTCGCATACGGCTTCGAGATAGAGGGTCCTCGGACACACCGGCGCGGACTCCGGCTGGCAGACCAGGAGCCCGACAAGGCAAGGGCGATGAAGATACCTGTGTTCGTTTCCGGTCCCACGCAGTTGAACAAGGCGCAGAACCAATCTCGCGATCGCATCGTGCGGGAGCTCGCGAGGCTTCAACTGGAACCCCGGGCGCTGGGCCGCAGCGACTACCCGTCGGACTTCCCCCTGCGGGAAGTGTACGTGATCGCGAAGCACTGTTCCGGTGGCATCATCTTGGGATTCCGTCAGCTCACTGCCACGGCCGGCGTCTGGAAGAAAGGGACGAAGGAACAGCGACCATTGCAACGCAGCAAGCCGGAGCACTTCCCGAGTCCATGGAATCAACTCGAAGCCGGGATTCTTTTCGGTCTTCAACTCCCGCTCCTCATCTTTAGGGAGGAGCCCATGAAGGGTGGAGTGTTTGACGAGGGGGTGACGGACGTCTTCATTCACGACATGCCGCCCGGCGACCTCAAGGGAGCGAGTCTTGAGGGCTTCCGTGAGGTACTACTCAAGTGGTCCGCCCGAGTGCGCGAACACTATTACCGCATCAGTGCGGCGGCGGGCTAACCAAGGGGGCCTGCACGCGCTACCATTCTGCCTTCTGTTTCCTGCCTCCTGGCGCAGCCCTACAAACACACCCGGACCGCCTCCGCCTCGAAGGCCTCCCCCAGCCGGTCGAGCGCTTCCCGCGGCAAGCGCCCCTGTATATCCTCAAACAACTCCCGCTCCTCCCTCCGAATGTGCGCGCTGAGCAGCACCGTGAAAGCCCGCAGCTCCGCCGGCTCCCTCAATCCTCGCACCATCCCCTCCAGCTTCCGATGATCGGCCACCAGCTCCCCCACGATAGTCACGTCTCCCAGGTGCTCCCGGATGGCCGGAAACAGCAGCCGCTCCTCCAGGTCGAAGTGATTGACCAGCTCCACCTCGAAGCTGTAGCGAATCTTCTTCGCCAGAGCCGCCACGTTCTCGGGGGAGGAGTCGCGGGTCAGGCCTCGCTCCACCACCACGCAGAGGGCCAGGCCGTGCTGGTGCTGGTGCGAAAGCGGATGCAGACTGCGATCACGAAGCATTGTCGTCCTCTGGAACGCAATTCACCACTAAGACACCAAGACACTAAGAAGACCACGGATTGCTCTTCTTGGTGTCTTTAGGTTAGCAGTCCGTGGCGGAAATAAGACCTGGCAAATTTGCCGGACTCTCAACCCCGCAGAATCAACGACTTGCCGTGGTGCAAATTTGCACCACGTGACTCTGTTCGTGGTGAATTGCTCCTGCCTTTACGAAGCATTATCGTCCTCCCAGCGCCCGGATCGTCTCCAGGACGACCTGTCCGATGATTTCAAAACTGCGGGGGCTCAGTTTGTCCATGGTGTCGCGGTCGGTGTGCCAGTAGGCGTTGCCCGGCCCGTAGTCGTAATCGATGAGGTCGAGCGAGGGGACGCCGGCCTGCAGGAACGGAACGTGGTCGTCCTCGATGGCGGTGGACTGATTCCTGGAGAACTGCGCCGCGTAGCCCAGGCGCGCCGCGGTGGACCACGCCAGGTCGCGCAACCAGGCCGTGGAATTCAGGTCGTAGAGCAGGTTCAGGTTGGCGTCGCCGATCATGTCCACGTTGAGCAGCGCGCTTACGGACCGCAGCACGCCTTCCTGGCGCCACACCTCGGCCAGGTGGCGGCTGCCGTAGGTGTGGTCGTCTCCGCTCCACTCGACCAGGCTTTCCTCGCCGTCGAACCAGACTATCCAGACGCTGTCGCGCCGCTTCTGGGCCGCCACGGTGCGGGCCAGCTCGAGGAGCAGGCCGGTGGAGGAGCCGCCGTCATTGGCGCCGACAAAACGCAGGCCCGGGCGGCTGTAGGTATCGTAGTGACCCGACACGACGACCACCCGCCCCGAGGAGCCCGGGAACTTGGCGATCAGGTTCACCATGGCGCGGGGACCCAGCGGGGTGCGGGCGGTGAAGGCGTCCTCCACCAGCTCGCACGGCAGCCGGCGGATCTCGGTGGTGAGCCACGTCCGCATTTTGACCAGGGCGGGCGAACCGGCCGGGCGGGGACCGAACGAGACGGCGCGGCGGGTGGCCTCCAGGGCGGCGGCGCCATCGAAGGCGAGCGCGGGCAGGGTCATAAAGAGTATCGCTATTGTCTTAGGGCCAGGCATGAGTAACAGAGGGTGGAGTCCTTTCGGGTGTCGAGGAAATCGAGCCAGGGGAGGACCAGCCCCGGGGGCCCGCAGAGGAGGGCGGCGGGCACGAACAGCAGCCAGCGCCAGCCGCCCTGGAAGTAGAGGATGGCATCGAGGAGCCGGCGCCCCAGCAACGTGAAAAAGCCGCCCAGGGGCTCGATGTGGAGCTGCTGAAACCCGGCGGCGGTGAGCAGGTGCTCCAGGCCGTAGCGCGTGTAGCGGTAGTAGTCGTGGGGGGCCTGGTGGACGCACCACTCCTGCGGGGCGATGAGCAGAAGCCGGCCGCGGGGCTGAAGGACCCGGGCCAGCTCCGCCACCACCCGGCCGGGCTCGGGGACGTGCTCCAGCACCACAACGTTGATGGCGGCGGCGAAGGAACGGTCGGGGAAGGGGAGAAGGGCGAGGTCGGCTAGGGCGTCCAGGCGGGAGTAGTCCCAAGCGGCCTCGCCCACCGCCAGGTCCACACCTACATAGCGGCAGTGGGCGAAATGGCGGGCGTGGTGGCCCTCGCCGGCTCCGGCGTCGAGCACGCGGGTGGCCGGGGGCAGGGATTGGGCGAAGCCGGCGACGCGGTCGTCAACGGCAGCCTCGATACGAAGAGCGGCGCGGCGGAAAGCTCCGGGCAGCCTCGCGATCAGGCGGCGGTGCCACGGTTTACTCACACCTTCACCGCCTCGATCATGACCGTGGACCCGGCCCCACAGGCGGCTTCCAGCAGCGTGAAGGGGACCGCGGCCACCACCAGGCCCAGGTAAAGCGCATTCTTGAACAGCCGGACCGGCAGGGCCTCGTGAACCCCCCGCACCCGGCGCGACATCGGCTCGAGCTGCGGCCAGAGACTGGTGGCCAGACCGGCCGGGTTGTCCCGCAGCGAAAAGAACTTCGTGCGCAGCACCCGGTAGCCGCACTCCTCGACCAGCCCTACCAGGTCCGAGGTGCGGAAGTGGATCATGTGCCGGGGGATGTCGATGCCGCTCCACAACTCGCCAAAGAGCAGGAATTGCCACGACGACGCATTGGGAACCTGCACGTACAGACGTCCCTCGTCGCGCAGCAGGGGATGCACCGCCTGAAGCAGGACGTGGGGCTGGCTGAGGTGCTCCAGGACATGAAACAGGGTCACCGCTCCGAAGGTCCCGGGCCGGAAGGGGGCCTGGGTAGCGACGCCGCTCACGGCGGGGACGCGGTTCTGGCGCCAGGCGACGCGGGCGGCCTGCGGAGAGAAGTCGAAACCGACCACCTTCGCACCCCGGCGGCGCAGAGCGGCCAGGAACGAGCCGCCCCCGCAGCCGACGTCCAGCACCGGCTGGCGCTCCTCGACGCCCGGCCACACGAACCGTACGTGATCGCTTAGGACCGCGTTGCGGTAAAAGCCTTCCAGGCGGGAGACGGCGCTGTCGTCGGGCGCCCACCAGTAGCCGAGCGGATAAAAGGACTTCAACTCCCGGGCGGTGGGACGCGGGTAGAGCTGCAGCAGGCCGCAGTGCCTGCATTCCACCACCTGGAAGCGGCGGTTAGTGGTGTTGTAGAGGCGGTCGGAGCCGCCAAACAGGGTGGCGAAGTCGCTCTTGCAGCAACGCGGGCAGTCCTGTGTCGGCGGATTCATGAAGCGTTCCAGGCCAGGTCACGCAAACGAATGCGGAACCGCCGCAGCAGAGCGCGAACCTCGGCGGACGACAGGCGGCGGATCCGAGCCACCTCCCGGCGCTTGGCCAGGATACGCGGCAGGCCGCCCAGGGCGGCCCCATTGGCTCTCAGGAAACATTTTATCAGCACTCCGAGGCTCTGCCGTCCGGCAAAGCGGGCGGCTTCGCCCCGTCCCACCGCGGCCCCGTAGGCTCCCGCCCCCACCCGCAGGAGGAAATAGAACGGCGTCAGGACCAGCATCGGCCAGGGGAACAGCTTGGCAGCCAGCCAGATCCGGTTGCGCTCGATCAGCACCAGGCGCTCCGGCGAGAACCGCCCCAAGGTAGATCCCCGGTGGTGGTACGCGACGGCGGTGGGGAGGTAGAGGCAGCGCCAGCCGGCCAGGCGGGCGCGGAGTCCCAGCTCGGCGTCGTCGGCGTAGGCGAAGAAGTCCTCGTCGAAGCCGCCCACGGCGTCCAGCATCTCCTTTTTATACATAGCGGCGCAGCCGTCGGGCCAAGCGGTCTCTTCCACCTGGTCATACTGGCCGCGGTCGGTCTCGCCCGTGCCGCGGCCGCGGTTCTGGCCGTCGGGGTAGATAAGATGGCCGGCTTTGTCGATGGTGGACCGGTTCTCCCAGACCAGGATTTTGGAGGCGGCCATGCCGACGTCAGCGCCCTGGCCGAAGGCGCCCAGAAGCTCAGCGAGCCAGGCGGGGTCGGCTTCGGCGTCGTTATTGAGCAGGGCGACATAGCGGCCGCCGGCCAGGGCGATGCCCTGGTTGTTGGCGGCGCAGAAGCCCCGGTTCGTCGAGTTGCGGAGGAGGCGGGCCTGGGGAAACTCCTGCTCCACCATCTCGGCCGAGCCGTCCCGCGAGCCGTTATCCACCACCAGGATCTCGAAATCCCGAAACGTCTGCGCCTCCAGGGACCGCAGACAGGCGCGCAAAAGATCGCGCCGGTCCCAGTTGACTACTACGATGGAAACCGTCATCGAGAGAAGGCCCGGCAGGCTGTAGTATTATAAGTCGGGGGAGCGCATTCCGGCCAAAATGGGCACTTTCGGGGAGAGCCTTCGGCGAGAGCGCGAAACTCGCGGGATCACCCTGGAAGACATATCCAAGGCCACGAAGATCAGCGTCCGGCTGCTGCAGGCGATCGAGAACGAAGACTTCAGCCGCCTGCCGGGTGGGGTGTTCAACGTCAACTTCGTGCGGCAATACGCGCGGCACGCGGGGATGGACGAGGACCGGGTGGTCGGCGAGTTTCGCGCCCTGACCACGGACCCGGCCGAGGCCGCAGCGCCGGAGCCATCCACGTTGGAATACGACTGGGACGAAGAACGGAAGGGCCGGATCAGGACGTGGGCGACGGCGGCGGCCGTGGTAGTAGGGGTGGCGACGGGAGCGTATTTTTGGATCCAGCAGAAGCCCGCCGGGCCGGCTCCCACGCCCGCTCCGCCGCCGGTGGTGGTGTCGCAGCCACCCCCGCCGGCGCCGGAACCCAAGATCGAACCGCCCCCGGCGCCCAAGGTAGAGGTGAAGGCAGAGGCCCCTGCGCCGGCCGTCCCGCCCGACGATCCGAATGCACCCGTTCGGGTGGAACTGCTGGCTACCGACACGGTGTGGGTGACGGCCTCCGCGGACGGCAAGCCCGTGTTCACCGGCATCCTGCATGCCGAACAGAAACGGGTGGCCACGGCACAGGAGCGGGTACGGATCCGGGTGGGCAACGCCGGGAATATCCAGGTTACCCTCAACGGCCAGCAGCAGCCGTCCGTCGGACCGGTGGGCCACCCCCGCACCGTCATCTTCACCCCCGAAGGCATGCAGGTCGTGGCGCCGCCGCCACCAGAGGAAAACCCTTAAAGGAGACTGCACCATGAGCCAGTTCTCGCGACGAACGTTTGCCTCCGGAATCGGAGCCGCGCTCCTGCCGGCCTTCGGCGCCCCGACGCCCAAGGGGGCGCTCATCAAGAAGTTCGAGGTGCTGCCGACGGGGGTGCAGTTCCGCAGCGTGTTCCGCCTCAGCCGCGGCCTGGTGGGCGGGCAGTCGATGGTGGGCAAGCACGTGTTTCTGCGCCTGGAGACCGCCGACGGACAGGTCGGCTGGGGCGCCACCAA
>JBGOUV010000250.1:0-10413 GCA_041477815.1 Terriglobia bacterium
CCAAGGCGACAGACTCATTGTAGATCGCTCCCACGCGAAAGGCGGCCTCCCCCCACGGCGTCCGAGTTGCCCGGGCCGCGGCCTGACCGCATTATGCGCGAGCGGGAGACGGTGCGCTCGCAGGTCTGCTTCGGGGAAGTGACGACATGCCCAAAGGAACGCTCGCCTCCGTGATGCGGCAGGCGGGCCTCAAGCGAGGGAAGCGATGAGAAAGCTCCAGTATTTGGTTTGCATCGATAAGGACCCCGACAGCGATTGGGGGGCGTCGGGTGCGGACCTGCCCGGCTGTGTGGCGACTGGGAAAACGATAGACCAAGCTCTTCGCCGCATCGAGGGGGCGATCGCGCTTCATATTCGTGGTATGCGCCAAGACGGTCTAGCGCCTCCCCGGCCAAGACAGCGCGTGGTGGCCCCGACGCGCACATCGCGTCGTGTGGATTTCTTCGCAACCATCGAAGTCGCGGCCTAAACAAGGCGTTAGGCACTGGCGAAACTATCGCAGGAGAGGGACATGGCTGATGATGTGATTCTCGACGAAGCAGAATCAACTGAAGACCCATCCGAGTTCACCCGGCTCGTCACGGACCTGGAATCTCGTTGCACCGCAGCCAAAATCGACTTCGAGCTGCTGGAGAATTGGGATGGTGAGAAGTACGCCAGGATTCACCTGCCAACGGGACGGGACCGTCAACCGCTCTCACTCTTCGGTGCGGAGAGCTGCCATTCTCAAAGGAGGCCGAGCTGCTTTATTTGGATATTGAGTTGATTCAGTTTGTCGCCCGGAACGTTCTGATATCTGCGAGCACTGTGCTTCACTCGTGAGTGGGTCATGGTGTTCCCGCCCAACGAAGGCATTCACCCGACCGTCCAAGAAATTGGGCGGCGGGTGATGCCCGAGGCGTTTTCAACCTCAATGGCCACGACTGAAGGCAGGGGCTTTTGGTTAAAGCACAACCCAAGCAAGCCAGAGTTGGGCCTACTAAGTTAGGCTATCTTCACCGGGTGCTTTCAGGCAGACAAACTGCGCTGTAGTTGGCGGTGAGAGTCTGTGGAACCAACCGCCAGGTCGCCCCGCCGGGGTTATCCCAGCTCCGAGGCATGCAGCCGCAGCAAATACGTATCGGTCATGCCTGCCACGTAGTCGCAGATCACCCGGTGCAGCGGCTCGCCGGCGGCGCGGGCCTGGTAGGCCGGGGGCAGGCGGCCGGGCGACTCCAGGTAGAGCCGGAACAGGTCGGTGACTTTCTGGGCCGAGCGCTCCTTCTGCTCTGCCAGGGGCGGGGCCGTATAGACGCACTCCCTTAGGAAGGCCTTGAGCTCTCGTCCGGCGGCGGCCGCTGCGGGGGTGGTCACGGCCAAGCGGCGCGGGTGGGAGCGCACTTCCTCTACCGAACGCACGGCGGCCTGCCGGGCCTCCCTGTGCACGCCTTCGATGAGTCCCGAGACCAGGACGTCCAGCATCTGGCGCAGGACCTGGTAGAACGTCTGGCGCTCGCTGGCTTCGGCGCCCTCCTGCTCGGCCTGTTCCCAGAGACGGTTGAACAGCCCGACACGCTCCCGGGCCGCGGCAATGGGGAGGATGCCGGCGTCGGTGGCGTCGTCCAGGTCGGCGCAGTCGTAGGCGATCTCGTCGGCGGGATCGATCAACTGGGCTTCGAGCGGCGGTCTCTCGTCGAGCCGGTACTCGGCCAGCTCGGGCCACTCGCCGGGCAGGTAGTCGTGCGAGTGCTTAGCAATACCCTCCCGAACTTCGAAGGTCAAGTTGAGGCCCGGGTAGGCGGCGTAACGGTGCTCGAAGGTCTCGACGATGCGGAGGGCGTGGAGGTTGTGGTCGAAGCGGTCGCCGCAGCGGCGCATCTCGGCGTCCAGGCGGACCTCGCCGGAGTGGCCGAAAGGGGGATGGCCGATGTCGTGGGCCAGGGCCAGGGCTTCCACCAGGTCCTCGTTGAGGCCCAGGGCGACGGCGGCGGTGCGGGCGATTTGGGCCACTTCGATGGTATGGGTCAGGCGATTGCGAAAATGGTCCGACTCGGGCGAGATGAATACCTGGGTCTTCCTTTCCAAACGCCGGAAGGCCTTAGAGTGGATGATGCGGTCGCGATCGCGCTGGTAATCGCCGCGATAGGGATGCGGGGGTTCGGGATAGCGCCGGCCGCGGGATTTTTCGATGGGAAAACGCAGGTGGGCGAGAGGAGCCAACTAGTGGGGGTCCAGGTCGCGGAGGATCATGCCGGCGGCGGCGGAGATGGCGCCGGGGCGCCGGATCAAATCCTGCAACAGCTTGCGGGCTTCGTCGGGTTTGCGGGAGGTCAGGTAGCGCGCCAGGGCCAGTTGGGCCCGGCCTTCCGACACCGCATCGGTCGGGTTCTTGATCAGGTACTCGTAGGCCTTACGGGCGTCCTCGTCCATACCCTGGGCCATATAGACGTCGGCGAGGGCCAGCCGGGCCAGAGCCCGCGAGTAGTCGGGACCCTCCTTGGTAGCCTGCTCGAGCTGTTTCTGGGCCTCCGCCGATTTGCCCATGTCCTGATACACCAGCCCCAGGTAGTAGCGGGCGATATGGCCTTCCGTGGTGCCGGAAAAATCCTTGGTGATGGCTTCGAATTCCCGCGCGGCCCGGTTGTTTTTCTCGGCCTCGGTCTTGAAGGTGACGCGACCGGGCCGGTCTTCGTCGGTCACCAGGGCGTGGTGGGTTTCGAGCGCCTTGTAGAGGGCCTGGTGCACCAACGTCTTGCGGTGCTGGCGATAGAGGAAAATCCCCACCGCCAGGGCCAGGACCACGGCCGCCGCGCCGCCGTAGCGCAGCACCTGCTGGCGATGTCCGGAAAGGTACTCGACCGAGTGGGTCACCTCGGCCGCAAACTTATCGTCTTTAAGGCTTTTGCGGGTAATCCGATCCATTTACTGTCCCACCACCTGCACGGACATGGACCGCGAGCGGGGCCCGTCAAACTCGGCCAGAATGATCGCCTGCCAGGTGCCCAGCAGGACCGTAGAATTACGCACCTGCAGCGACAGGGTTTGGCCGAGCAGCATGCCCTTCAGGTGCGAATCGGCGTTCTTGCGCTCGCAGTCGGAGAAAGCCGGGTCGTTGTGACGCCAGGGGATGTGCCGGCCGACCACCTGGTCGAGGAACGTGCCCACATCGTGGATCAGGGCCTCCTGCCACTCGTTGAGGAAGACGGCGGTGGTGGTGTGCAGCGACTGCACGTGTACCACACCGTCGCGAATGCCGCTCTTGCGGACGATCTCGTTGATGCGGTCGGTGATATTGATGAGCTGGTACCGGTCCTGCGTAATCCAGTCCAGTATCCGGACAAACAGACGGACCGCCCCGGGGGCGCCCGCGGGAGCCTCCTCGGCTGCCTCCACCAATTGCGGTTTCGACGTGGCGCTAACGCTCATGTAGTCTCTCCTTCTGCGTCTGGTATCCTAAAGAAACGGCGGCCCAGACCGCCGACGCAGTCAACTATTATACCAAGCAACCCGATGAAGGTACCACAACTGGATCTGGCGGCCCAACATGCCGCCCTGGGCGGGGAGCTGATGGAGGCCATCGGACGGGTGATGGCCTCCGGGCGGTTCATTCTGGGGCCCGAGGTGGAGTGTCTGGAGCGGGAGCTGGCGGCCTACACGGGCGCCGCCCACGCCATCGGCTGCGGGTCCGGTACCGATGCGCTGCTGTTGGCCCTGCTGGCCCTCGGCGTCGGGCCGGGCGACGAGGTCATCACCGCGCCGTTCACCTTCGTCTCTACGGCCGCGGTGATCCATTGGCTGGGAGCCCGGCCCGTCTTTGTCGACATCGACCCCCGGACCTACGCCCTCGACCCGGACCAGTTGGCGCGCCGCATCAACTCCCGGACCCGGGCCATCCTGCCGATTCACCTCTACGGACGGGTGGGACCCATCGAGTCGATTCTGGAGATTGCGCGCCACTGCCAGGTGCCGGTGGTGGAAGATGCCGCGCAAGCCCTGGGAGCACGGCTGGGTGGCCGCATGGCCGGCACCTTCGGAGCCCTGGGCTGCTACAGCTTTTACCCCACCAAGAACCTGGGCGCCGCCGGCGACGGAGGCCTGGTGGTAACCAGCGACGCCCGTCTGGCCGGCCGGCTGCGTCGTCTGCGGGTGCATGGTCAGGAGGATCGCTATATCTCGAGCGAGGTCGGAATCAACGGCCGCCTGGACGAGTTGCAGGCTGCGGTGCTACGGGTGAAGCTGCGCCGGCTGGAGGGCTGGAACCAAACCCGACGAGAGAAGGCCGCCGTTTACACGCGGCTGCTGGGAGATGCAGTGGAAACTCCAGAGTTGGGTCCGGAGGGCGCGCATGTTTTCCACCAATACGTGATCCGGGTCAAGGGCCGGGATGCCTTAGTCCGGCGGTTGGCCGACCAGGGGGTGCAGACGGCGGTGTACTATCCAGTGCCGCTGCATCTGCAGAAGTGCTTTGCTTACTTGGAGTATCGGAAAGGCGACTGCCCGCAGGCCGAGGCAGCCGCCGAGCAGGTCCTGGCCCTGCCGCTCTATCCCGAACTGCCGGCAGCGGCCCAGGAGCACGTGGCCCGGGTCATTCGGGAATGGGCCGGCGAGGCCGCCGGTCGTGAGGTAATCGATGTCTGCGCGCAGTGAAGTTCCGGCCGCCCACGATGTGGCGTTGCTGGAGAAGATCGAGAAGCACACGGCCCAGGTGGGGGTGATCGGGCTGGGTTATGTAGGGCTTCCGCTGGCTGTGGAGATGGCGCGGGTCGGCTTTCCGGTGACCGGCATCGACGTGGACACCGGCAAGGTCGGGCGGCTGGCGCGAGGCGATAACTACGTGGAGGACGTGGACAGCGACGTGCTCCGGGAGCTGGTGACAACCCAGAAGTTCAAGCCTACCACCGACTTCTCGGTCCTCAGCGGGCTGGACACGGTGAACATCTGCGTCCCCACGCCGCTGCGGAAGACCAAAGACCCCGACATGAGCTACGTGGTGGCGGCGGCCGAGCAAGTGGCCCGGTATGTCCATCCGGGCATGCTGATTATCCTGGAATCCACCACCTACCCGGGGACCACCGAAGAGCTGATCCTGCCCCTGCTGGAGAAGAGCGGCTTGCGGGAAGGGCGGGACTTTTTCCTTTGTTTCTCCCCCGAGCGAGTCGACCCCGGCAACCCGCAGTACCAGACGCGCAATATCCCCAAGGTGGTGGGCGGAGTATCGCCGCGGTCCACCGAAATCGCCGCACGCTTCTACGCCCAGGCCATCGATACGGTGGTACCGGTCGGTTCCACCCGGGTAGCCGAGATGGTCAAGCTGCTGGAGAACACGTTTCGGATGATCAACATCGGTCTGGCCAACGAGATGGCCGTCATGTGCGACCGCATGGGGATCGACGTGTGGGAGGTGATCGAGGCGGCGGCCACCAAACCGTTCGGATTCATGCCGTTTTACCCCGGGCCGGGCTTGGGCGGGCATTGCATTCCGATCGATCCATTCTATCTTTCGTGGAAGTCCAAGCAGGCGGGCGCCGAGGCGAGGTTCATCGAGCTGGCCGGCCAGGTCAACGGCGAGATGCCCCATTTCGTGGTGGAGAAGATTCAGACGGCGCTCAATGATCGGTCTAAGCCGGTCAAGGGTTCCCGGGTGCACGTGTTAGGGGTGGCCTACAAGCGCAACGTCAACGACATTCGGGAATCGCCGGCGCTGGACATCATCGCGCTGCTCGATCGCCGCGGCGCCGCCATCAGCTACACCGACCCACACGTACCGCAAATGCGGTGGGACGGCGGGGCGCTGATCTCCCAACCCCTCGAAGAAGCCTGCCGCCAGGCCGATTGCGTGGTCATCGTAACCGACCACGCCCAGGTCGATTACCGGCGTGTGGTGGAGCTGGCGCCCCTGATCATCGACACCCGCAACGTGTTGCGGGGGGTACGGTCGGAGAAGATTGTCCGGCTGTAACTCTGTATCGCCGCTAGGGCGAGGTTGGAGTTGCTGTCGCCTTCTCCTGGGCTGCTACCCGAAGGTTGCGCAGGTTCGAGTCCTACCTGGGGAGCCAATTATCAAAACCCCAGGCGGGATTCGAACTCCACCCAGCACACGTTGGGCGGAGCGACCCATCCACGATTCCAGACTCGAATTGGTGGTCGAAGAGCTGCCGAACAGAAAGCTGCAGGCCGTCACTCAGTAGCCGGCAGGCTTCACGAATCCCTCGGTCAGTTGGGATGCGTGCTTGGCAAAAGCGATTAGCTCGGGCTCGCTCCAGTAAGGGCCGACGATCTGGACACCTAACGGCAGCCGCTCTTTGCCAAGCCCGAGCGGGATGTTCATGGCCGGATGCCCTGAGGCGTTGAAGCAGGCCATGAAGGGCCACACGTAATCGCTGTATATCATTTCCGTGCCCTCGTAGCGGAGTTTGCCGCCGACCTTTGTTCGCGGGTACGCCGGGCCAAATCCGCTCGGGCAAATCAAGAAATCATAGTCCTTGAAGAAGCACTCCCACCTGGATACCGCGATGCTCCTGCGCAGCATCATTTCGCCGTAGTGGTTGGCGGACATTCCAAAGGCCTTGTCAAAATCCTTTCGATACTTCTTCAAGCCCTTCAGCACTTTGGAATTCAAATCCATCTTCAGAAGAGGCCGGATAAACCAAGGGACACCCTGGGCCATGATGTAAGGGAAGATCCCCATCCACAGCTCGAGCGATTCCTCGTGCACATTGCCCTCGGGGGACTTATTTTCCACCGCGCAGCCCTGTTGTTCGAGCTTTCCGACAAACCCTCTGATCGCTCCGGCGATCTGCTCGCTCACGGGATGTTCAGGCCAGCCGTCCACCCATGCGATCTTATACTCAGACAATGACCTCTTTTCGGGTGCCCGCCATTCGATGCGAGGTATATTCCGGTCGCTTTCGTGGGGACCGACAATGACCTTCCACAGGATCTCGATGTCTTCGAGCGTCCGGGCCAAAGGACCAGCTTGCGTCAGGTGCACGATAAAGGTCTTGGCGTTCTTGGGCAAGGGAATGTTCCCATGCAGAGGAACCGTGCTTTCAGTTGGCTTCAGTCCGTAGAGGCCGCAGAAATTGGACGGGGCGCGGATCGACCCGCCCAAATCCCCCCCCAATTCGAGGGGCGAGAATCCTGCCGCCACCGCCGCGGCTCCTCCGCCGGTACTGCCGCCCGGCGTGCAATCGGTGTTGTAGGGGTTCTTACCTTCGGGGTAGAGGTCGCCCCACACCTGGTAGTCCAGGAGGAACCGGGGGACGTTGGTGTGGCCGAGGATCACGGCTCCGCTCTTGCGAATCCGGTCCACGACCACCGCATCCTCGGCGGCAACGAAATCCTCGTGCATCTTCGCGTTGATGGTGCTGCTCTTGCCTTGGATCCAGAACTGCTCTTTGACGCTGACCGGCACACCGTGCAAAGGCCCTAGGAATCTCCCCTGTTGGGCCTGCTGGTCGCGTTCGGCGGCAACAGCGAGGGCCTCCTCCTCAAACAAGTCCACGAACGCGTTCAGTTCGCCATTGCGCTCCTTGATGCGGATCACATGCTCTTTCACGATGTCCACGCTGGTGGCCCGGCCCTCGCGGATCAATCTAGCCAGCTCGCAGGCTGATCGGTAAATGTACGGTGGCATGGCGTCGACTCTTTCAGCTTGATTCTTTCCTGGCGCAGTCTCCAGACGGATGATTTGATTTTCCCAAAAACAGGCGGCCCATGGCTCTCAAAACCTTGAGGCCTGTACTCGGATACCCATCCTGGATCGGTCTCGGTGTTTGAGGCGATGCTCTACACAATCGACTGTTTTGTCGGGTTCCAGTGCCTCCCATCCTGGCCGCAAAAGTTCGAAACGTGTCCAGACTGGGGGGAGCCAATTCGCGAGACCCCAGTTGGGATTCGAACTCCAGCTTCCACCACACCGAGGCGCCGTGTTGCCGCTAGTGCACCACCCCTTGGCGGAATTCCGCCTCGGCGGTGTCGATGTAGGCGCGGTAGCCCTCGGGGTCGATGAACGGGTCCACCGGGTTCTTCGCGGTGGCGCGTGCGACGAACTTGCGGTACCTGCCCCACACTCGTGCATGGTTGGTCACCCAGATGTCGGCCGGGAGGCTCCGCAGCACGCGCAGGCTGCGCTCGCGGTCGGCCCCTTGTTCTGGATACCGCAACACTCCCAGCACCCCCGGGCCGCACACGCTCACAGCGTTCAGCACGCGGTCACCGTCGCGGACGGGGAACGACCACGAGGTGCAGCCGCGGGTGTGGCCGCCCGTGACGTGCGCGGTGAGCGCGATCGGCCCGACACGGATTGTGTCGCCGTCCTTGAACCGGTGGCCGACGCGCGTGGCCGGGTAGCCGAGGATCCCGATCCGGATGAGGACCCTCAATGGCAGGACGATGTCGGGGTCGTCGCCGCCGGCGGCGATGGCGTCCGCGCTTGCTTCGCTGGCCCACAGCTCGGCGCCGGACGCCTGCTGGAGCACCCCCAGCCCGCCCGCGTGGTCGGGGTGCGGCTCCGAGTTCAGGAGCACTTTGACGTCCTTGATGTCGAAGCCGAGCTTCGCGATGCTCGCCATGATCATCGGCGCGGTGGTGGGATAGCCACCGTCGAGCACGACGTGGCCCTCGGGCCCGGTGATGAGGAAGGCCGCGATGTCGTTCGCGCCGACGTAGTAAAGGTTGCCGGCGATGCGGAACGGTTCGGCGGGCTGCTGCCCGCCGCGCTTGGTCGCGTTCAGCCACCTGCCGAGGAACACGGCGAGGACGGCGGCCAGTCCGAGCAGGAAGACCAGCACGCGTCGCCTGGTGAGGCGCCGCCACGTTCGCCCTCCCGGTTGTGGGCTCGCTCTCAGCTCCCGTAGCATAAAAGTACTCGTAACATAAAAGTACTCTATGAATCAAAGTACTGTCAACAGCTCTGGACGCCGTACGTGCCCGTCGGCTTCGCTTGTAGCGCGCGCCTGCAACTTGGAGGCGATGTCAAAGCAAGAACGGCGAGGGCAAGGCGCTGGGAAGGCGCTGGGAGGTCTCACTCACTTGCCCTACGCTTGCTCCAGGCTTATACTGAAAGCCGTCGCGCCAAATCCTCACCCTCGCCGGCAGCTTACTATGGTTGACAGATAAATGCGCACTCTTCTCTATCCAATGCTCGCATTCGGCCTATGCGGCGCCGACTGGCCGCAGTTTCGTGGTCCGAACGGCTCCGGACTGTGCCCTTCCTGCGGGCAACTGCCCACCGAGTTTGGGCCTCGAAAGAACGTTCTGTGGAAGACCGAGCTGCCGGCAGGGAAGTCCTCTCCCGTCCTGGCAGGGGATCGCATTTTTCTCACCGCTTCCGAGGGCGATGATTTGATTACGATGTGCCTGAGCCGCACCACCGGGAAGGTGCAGTGGCGGCGATCCATCCGCGCTGCCAGGCGCGAAGCCCAGAACGCCCTCAATCACCGCGCCGCGCCCACCGCGGTGACCGATGGCAAGAGCGTCTTTGTCTTCTTCGCTGATTTCGGCCTGCTCGCTTATGATTTCGAGGGTAAACAGCGCTGGCAGTTGCCGCTCGGACCATTTAACAGTCAACACGGGGTGGTGGCATCGCCCGTCCATGCCGATGGAAGAGTGATCCTCGTCTGCGATACGGACACCGCCGCCTACATTATCGCGGTGGATGCAGATAGCGGCAAGATCGCCTGGAAAACGCCACGCCACGTCATCAACGGGTACTCCACGCCGATCATTTACCGTCCGGCCCGCGGCCCCGCGCAAGTCATCGCACCCGGCTCCTACCAGCTCACCGCGTATTCCATCGCGGACGGCGAACCGGTCTGGTTCGTTCGGGGTCTCACCTGCCAGCCCAAATCGGCGCCCACGATTGCCGGCGATGTTGTCTACTTCAATGGTTGGACTACCGGGAACGACGCGGGACAGCAGGTTGAACTGCCCACCTTCGCCGAGGTGATCGCCGCAGCCGATGCCAATCACGACGGGAAGCTCTCCCAGAGCGAACTTCCACAGCCCTGGCAGCCCACCGGAACCTGGCGTGCCATCGACTTGGATCGGGATGGCTTTCTGGACGAGCGGGAATGGACGTTCTTCCGCACTCGCCGTGCTTCGCGCAACGGTATATTCGCTGTGAAGCTCGGCGGCAGCGGCGACGTGACCGACACGCACGTGCGCTGGCGCTTTGAAAAGTCGCTGCCCGACGTGCCGTCGCCCCTCGTTTACAAGGACGTGGTTTTCCTCGTCCGAAGCGGCGGAATCGCGACCACTCTGGACGCTCCGACCGGCAAAGTGCTCAAGCAGGCGCGTTTGACGGGCGCGCTCGAAGACTACTACGCCTCACCGGTCGGCGTCGACGGCAAAGTCTACATCGCCAACGAACACGGCAAGGTTGTCGTGTTGCGTGCTGCCGGCGATTGGGAAATTCTGGCGATCAATGAATTC
>JBGOUV010000189.1:0-12780 GCA_041477815.1 Terriglobia bacterium
ACATCGTTGCCATCGACCGTCTCAGCCGGAATTCCGTAGGCGGGGCCACGGTCGGCCACGTTGGCGCAAGCCATCTGCTTTGAGAGAGGCGTCGAATACGCGTACTGGTTGTTGTTGCAGAGGTAGACGACCGGCAGCTTTTGGACGGCGGCGAAGTTGACGCCTTCGTGCCAGTCGCCGCGGCTGGTGGCGCCGTCGCCGAAGTAGGAGAACACGACGTTGGACAGGCCGCGGTACCGGAGGGCGAGGGCGATGCCGCCGGCCACGGGGACGCTCGCACCGATGGAGGAGATGATGGGCACCAAGTGGAGGCCGAGATCCCCCATGTGCATGTTGCCGTCGCGGCCGCGCGTGGGGCCGGCGGCGCGGCCCAGGTACTGGGCGAAGATGCGGCGGGGCTCCATGCCGCGCACCAGGAAGGCTCCCATGTCGCGGTGCGTGGGGCAGAGCCAGTCCTCTTTTTCGGCCAGGATGGCGCTGCCGACGGGGATGGCCTCCTGGCCCCGTCCGGTATAGCATCCGCCCAGGATCTTCCCCTGGCGGTAGAGCTTCAACTCGATCCGGTCCTCCATCTCGCGCATGAGCTCCAGGTAGTAGAGCAGGCGCTCGCAGAGGTCCTGGCTAACTTCGGGTACCACCGTTGCGGCAGTCATGGCTGGACCTTGACGAATGTAACGCAATTGGGGGGGCGGTGGCAACTAGGAAAAAGGTCCTGGGGAACTTCTGGTACCGGAAGGCGTATCCTATGGCAGGAGGCATGGGATCATGGGCGCGATGGTGCAGACGAGCTTGCTGTACTGCCAGAAATGCGGGTCGGCCATGGAGAGGGAGGACCGGTTTTGTCGGAAATGCGGGTGGGATTCGGCCGGACCGATTCCGGCCCCTATACCAGCCAATGTGTCGGACAAGAAGCGGCTGGCGGCGGCGCTCCTGTGCTTCTTCTTGGGGGTGTTCGGGGTGCACCGGTTCTACGTGGGGAAGGTCGGGACCGGGCTGCTGTGGCTGTTTACGCTGGGGTTTGCGGGACTGGGCATGCTCGCCGACTTGATCCTGATCCTCGCCGGGGAGTTCAAGGACTCGGAGGGGAGGAAGCTTTACGTGTGGTAGGGCTAAGGTCGGGCTGTAGCACAAATTGACACAGCCGGGTGGCCTTTGTTACCCTCCCAGCATGGCCGGTCGAACAACAGTCAACGTTTCTCTTACACCTCACCTGGAGCAGTTCGTGCATTCGCGGGTGGCCGGTGGCCGCTATCAATCCGTGAGCGAGGTCATCCGAGAGGGTTTGAGACTGCTGGAGGAGCAGGAGGCCATGAAAGAAGCCGCGCTCCTCGAATTGCGCCAAAAGATCGCCGTCGGACTCAAGCAAGCGCGGAGCGGGGAACTCCTCGATGGTGAGGCTGTCTTTCGAGCACTGGAGCAGCGAGCCGGCCGGCAGCGTCGCTGATGGGCGCCGGTACTCACTGACCCCGGCAGCCCGTGCCGACTTGGAGGATATCGACGACTATATCCGGAAAGACAGTGCTGAGGCTGCCGAGAGGGTTCGCTCCAGGCTGCGGCAAGCCATGCGCAAGATCGCCGAGTATCCGGGCATGGGTCACCTGCGCGAAGATCTCGCCGACGAGCCGCTCCGCTTCTGGCCGGTGTACTCGTACCTCATCATCTACCGGGCTGCCGCGCGTCCGATTCAGATCATTCGCGTCATCCATGGATCGCGAGATGTCCGGAAGCTTCTGACGGGACCCTGATTTGGTTAGCATCCGGCGAGGAGGCCGCCCGCCGCGCGGCTGCACCGGGCGCTCGATCGCGGTTGGGCTGGAACGTCCCTTCTGCCTGCTAATAGTTCATTTTAACGCCGTGCTCCTGCTCCCACTGATTGGTATCGACCATCTCGATGGCGTCCCAGGGACAGCCGTCCAGGAAGGTATCGTCGGGACCCTTGCTGGTGCACTTCTTGCAGCCGATGCAGAGTTGCGGGTCGACGTCGATGCGGCCGAAGGGGGGATGGTCGGGATCGGGAATCCAGTACATGCAATCTTCCACCGGACAGTAGGGGACGCAGGCCGGGGAGCCGGCGCAGCCGGTGCAGCACTCCGTAATGACGGCGAGTTCCTTCGGCCTCTTCTTGCGGGGGGTCTTGATGCCCTCGGACTTGGGGTGCATCTTAACGACTTCTGCTTCGGTGGCTACCATGGCGCCCTCATTATATCGCGCCCGGCGATCAAACCGCTCTACCGGCGGCGCTTCAGCGGCCCAAGAGATCGAGCTGTAATCCGCGAAACGGCCGGAAGCCGCTATCCAGGGTGACAAGCCGCCGCGACGCCGCAATCGCAAACGCAGCCAGATAGGCGTCGGTAACGAGCTTGCCCGTGGGGATCGGGTAGTGCAACAGAGTCGGCAGTATGGAATCGAGATGGGAAGGCTCGGCGATGAAATCGAGGCGGTCATCTTGAAGTAGTTCCTCGATCAGACTCCACGCGGCAGCGGCAGACACTGCATCAGCGCCCAGGATGGAGCGATTGGCGAGCAGACGGATCAGGGCGAGCTGGACCAAGCGGCAAAGGCCGGCCTCCGCCGGCGTCAAAGTGTCAAACCACTTGCGAGCCAACCTGTGATGCTCGTGTTGGCGCACCAGCAGCGCGAACCAGACATTCACGTCAACCAAACATCGCTTCATCCATTTGCTCCGGCGTGAGGACCCCGATGCGGGGAGCGTCCGAGCTGCCGATTGCCGGCGGAGGCCGACGGGTCTTGCGCTTCTCTGGCGTGAGTTTGTGCTCGATGGCTTGGATAAAGAGCTCCTTGAGCGAGATTCCGTCCAGAGCGGCGCGACTCTTGGCTCGAGTGAGGAGATCGTCCGGGAGTTCGATGGTGGTGCGCATATGCCATAATTATGGCATATTTGCGGGTCAGGGCGCCCGCATTATGTCGCGCTCGGCGATCAAGCCGCTCACCACATCCCGGGCCCGCAGCCGCCACCGGCCGGGCGCGTCGTTCAGGGCCCAGGGGATCTTCCAGCTGGCCTGGCCGTCGACGATAGTGACGTTGCCGCTGTAGTGCCGGACCAGGCGGCCGGCGGGATCGAAGACCTCGAGACGCGCGACCGAGCGGTCGACCGGAGCGCCGGCGGCGTCGGTGAGGCGGAGGGTGAGCTTTTCGTCGAGGTCGAGGCGGGCTATGCGGGTGGCTCGCTCCAGCCACAGGGCCGGTTGCTCGGGGGAGGCCTCGATCTCAGCGGCTGCCGGGGCGTGGCGGAGGAGGTCGTAGACCACGCCGGCGGGGACGCGCACCTTGGTCTTTTCGCGCGGTAGCAGGCCCACCAGGCGGGAACGGCCGAAGTCGCGTACGGTGACTAGAGAAGCACCTTGGGGCGCGGACGCCGGCTGCACGTCGAGGGGACCGGGGCCGCTGCGGATCAAGCCGGGGCGGGGATCCTGCCAAAGCGGGGGCTGGCGCCAGTGGGCGCGCTCGTCCATGCGGCCGGTCTGATCGTCGGCGTAGACGATGCCGCCGCGGTCGAGGAAGCGCTCGATCTGGCGGGCCTCGCGGTCCGAGAGCGCGATCGAGTAGGGCAAGATAAGGACGCGAAACTTGTCCAGGGCGCCGGTCTCGATCTGGGGCGTAGCCAAGAAGCGGAACTGGATACCTTGGCGCTCCAGCTCCCGGACCCAGGCGTCGCGCCGGGAGGCCAGCTCGGCGAAGTTCTTGGAGGTGCGCTGGGCCGGGCCCATGCCCGCGGTGATCTTGCCGTCGGTGATCCAGGCGCCGCGGATCGAGGCCATGGAGAAATGAATGGCCACGCCGTCCTCGCGGACGGTGGAGTTCAGGAAGAGGCGTCCGATGCCGGACTGTATCCGCCCGAAGGCCTCGGCCAGGGCCTTTCCCTGGTCGCTCAAAGTGAGGTCGGGGTTGAGCAGAGTGTAGTGCCAGAAGATAGAGGCGCCGGCGTGACCGTAGAACAGGCGCCGCCACTGCTCGTATTGCGCCTGCGAGCCGGTGAGGCCGTAGCCGGTGAAGCCGGTGAGCAGAAGACCGGGGCGGAAGAGGTGATGCATGGCGTCCTGGCTGCCGCCGGAGTAGGGTTGCAGGTAGTCGAGTTGCTGGTCGATCTCGTACCAGTTGCAGCCGTTGTGGGGGGTGGGGATCTGGGTGCCGGAGATGGAGGCGCGGGCGCCGGGATCGATCTCGCGGACCAGCTCGCGGGCCCGGGCGAAGGCGTGGACGAACTCGCTCTCCATGTAGATGCGGTGATCGGCCCAGGGGGCGAAGTTGCCGTGCTTCTGGGCTTCCTCCGTAGTCATGGGTACGACACTTTCCCAGGAGCGGAAGGCCGCGCCCCAGGAGGCGTTCAGGGCGTCGAGGGTGCGGTATTCGCCCTGGAGCCAGCGGCGGAAACCGTCGAGGGCGGCGGGAGACCAGTCGACGTCGTAGGCGTCGGCGTAGGCGGTGAGCGAGGACTCGTCGGCCAGATAGTAGGCCATCGGTTTCAGGGGCGCGATGGGGGTAACGCGCTCGGCGAGGCGCGCGCGGACGCCGGCGTCGTAGTCGGGCGCTTGCAGGGTCACATCGCGGGTCAGGTACTGCTTATCGCCGGTTTCGAGGTAGGCGGCCTTGCGCTTCAAGTAGTTGTCGCGCCGGTACCAGTAGATGCCGAAGCCCGGCAGGTCGGCCTTGGCGATGATCTTGAAATTGCGCTCGGGGGAGGCCAGGGTGGTGACGCCGATGCGCCGGAGCTGCTCGTCGACCACCGGGAGCCAGGGCTGGTAGGAGCGCGGGCCGTACCAGGGGAGGATTACCTCGTAGTCATTCCATTCGCGCGAGGCGGCGGCGAAGCGGACTGGGAGGTGGCGCACGAAGCCGCTGTGGGTGAGGGCGCGGCCGGCTTTCAAACCGAGCGGACTAGGCCCGGTGGCGCGGGCGATCACGCGGCCGAAACCGTCCGCCAGCTCGATGGTCTGGGGGCCGGGCGAGTCCCAGCGTACTTCGACGTTGTCGCCCTCCGAGATGACCGGGGGGGTGACGCGCAGGTTGGGCAGGTCGGCCGGGGTGACGGGCGGAGGCGGCAGATGCCAGTCGCCGGAAGCCGAGGCTTCGCGTCCCGCCGCCCAGATGAGCGACCGGCAGAGCAGGGCGTACAGGTACTCCCAATGAGCAGGGGACACTTGCCCGCGGGCCGTCATCGGCATGTACGGGCTCAGGCCGGCGTTGCGGTAGCCCAAGGCCACTACGCGCCCCTTACCGTGAGTCTTGACCGCCACCACGGGATGGCCGCCCTCGACCAGCACGGTGGCGTTCGCGGCGAGGCGGAGGGGGTAGTGTTCGAGGTAGCGGAACGGCAGGCTCTCGATGGGGAGGCCGCGGGTGATGTAGTGCTCGCCGGTGCGCCGCCAGGGTCCGGAGACCGCCGGGCCCGGCTCCAGCGGGGCGGAGGCGTCCGCCGGCGGCTTCACCGCTCCGGCCGGGACCAGGGGCGTCAGCTCGCTCTCGAACGGCCGTACCAGCACCAGCCCGCAGCCCTCCGCCACGCGCCGCACCAGGGCCTGGCGCGAGGCCGGGGTGAGGCGCTCCCAGCCGTGGCTCAGCGGCAGCAGTATCGCGTCGAACTTCTTGTCACTGGTGAGCTCGGCTTCGAGATAGGAATAAATGAGGCTCAGGTCGCCCTTCTCGGCCCGCGCTCCGTAGTTGCGGCCGAACGACATGGTCCACTTGTTGACGTCCCAGGCGGGATCGATCGAGACCGTGGTCAGATCGAGCTCCAGGCGCTGGGCCAGCTCAACCAGGGTGCGGCCTTCATCGACCGTGGGGACGGCGAGCAGACGGATCGGCCCCCCGGGCAGCGGCTTGGCCCACGGGGTATGCGGCGTCTCGATCTCCAGGGTATAGGGAGCCTCGAAACGGACGCCGCCGGCGCCGCGGCGCGCGCCCAGCCCGACGTCCTGGGCGGGGAGGGGAAAGCCGCCGAGGGCGATCCAACACCATATTGTCAGTCTGCTCATCTCTGTCGCCCGCAGCCCATTCTACCTTGCTCCGGCGAGGGCGCGTGATAAGATCGCAGCAGTCCGATGATCGGCCGAACCCTCGATCACTACCGCATCGAATCCAAGCTGGGCGAAGGCGGCATGGGCGCCGTGTACCTGGCCCACGACACTCGCTTGAAGCGCCCGGTGGCCATCAAGGTGCTGCACGCGGAAGCGGTCGCCAACCCGGAGCGGAAGCGGCGTTTCGTGCAGGAGGCGCAGGCCGCCTCGGCCCTCAACCATCCGAATATCATCACGATTTACGACATCAGCAGCGCCGAGGGCGTCGACTTCATCGCCATGGAGTACGTCGAGGGGCAAACGCTGGACCGGGTGATCGACCGGCGCGGGCTGCCGCTGGGCGAGGCCCTGAAGTACGCGATCCAGATCGCCGACGCTCTGGCCAAAGCGCATAATGCCGGCATCGTGCACCGGGATCTGAAGCCGGCCAATATCATGGTGACCGGCGAGGGGCTGGTGAAGGTCCTGGATTTCGGTCTGGCGAAGCTGGCGGAACCCGAGGTTAGCGACGAATCGGCGGCGACGCTGTCCATGACGCGGGAGGACCGCCCGCATACCGAGGAAGGCGTCATCCTTGGGACCGTGGCCTACATGTCCCCCGAGCAGGCGCAAGGCAAGCGGGTAGAGGCGCGCTCGGACATTTTCTCCTTTGGGTCGGTGTTGTACGAGATGTTCACGGGACGCCGGCCGTTCCAAGGGGAGACCAAGATCTCTACGCTGTCGGCGATCCTGAACAAGGAACCCAGCCCGATGAGCGAGATCTCCGAGGGAGTCCCGCGGCAGGCGGAGTGGATCGTTGCGCAGTGCCTGCGGAAGGATCCGGCGAAGCGGTCGCAGCACATGGAGGATGTCAAGGTTGCGCTGGGGGCTCTTAAAGAAGAATCCGACTCCGGGCGGCTGGCGGTGGGGGTGCCGGCGGGTGCGAGGCGATCTGCTGCGACAGGTTGGCGGGCGGTCGCGGTCGGAGCGCTGGCGCTTGCAGTCGTGGCGGTGGGCCTCGGTTGGTGGATCGCTCGGAAAGAGAGTCCAAGAGGGGGTGGAACCCTTACGCGGCTGACGGCCGACTCGGGCCTTACCACCGATCCCGCACTCTCGCCCGACGGGAAGCTGGTGGCCTACGCGTCCGATCGCAGCGGGGGCAACCTCGACATCTGGGTGCAGCAGGTAGCGGGCGGCGAGCCCATTCGGCTGACCAGCGATCCGGCCGATGAGGATGAGCCTTCCTTTTCTCCGGATGGCGCCAAGATAGCGTTCCACTCGGAGCGGGAGTCAGGCTCGGGTCCGGGAGTCTATGTCGTTTCCGCCCTGGGGGGTGAGGCGCGCCTGGTGGCGAAGGCTGGCCGCGGACCTCGCTTTTCTCCCGATGGCGCCCAGATCGCTTACTGGGTGGGATTGGCCCGTGGGTCGCCGTCAGCGCCGGACAGCGGAAGAATCTTCGTTGTTCCTGCCGAAGGCGGCTCTCCCCGGCAGATCCAGCCGGGATTCGAAGCGACCCGTTACCCGGTTTGGGCGCCGGACGGCAAGCGTCTCCTTTTTCTCGGCCAGCGGGATTCTCGGGCGTCGATCCTAGAGAATTACGATTGGTGGATCGCGCCCGTGGAGGCGGGACCGGCGACAAAGACGGGCGTCTACGAGGTATTTCGGAAACTGGCCCCTTTGGAGGCCGACCCTCCTCCGTTTACGCCGGCGGCGTGGAGGCCCGATCCGGACGGGATCCTGTTTGCCGGCTCCTTCGGGCCGACCAGGAATATCTGGCGGGTCGGGCTCTCCTCCCGAACCGGGAAGATGGATGGCGCCCCCCAACAATTGACCTTTGGGACAGGCATCGAGACGCAGCCCTCCGCGGTTTCCGGACCTTCCGGGCGAACGCGTCTCCTGTTTGCCGGCTTACAGTCGAATCGCCGCGCCTGGACTTTGGGGCTCGACGCGAACCAGGGCAAGGTCACGGGTCAGTTGCAGCCAATCACGCAGAGCGACGCAGCAGGCTCGACTCTCAAGCTCACGCCCGACGGAAAGAAGCTCGCGTTTGCGTCCCTGCAATTTCGTTCCGGCAAAAACGATATCTGGCTCCACGATTTGGAAACGGGCAAGAGTGTCGCCTTAACGGCAACGCCGGCCAACGAAGACTACCCGGTCTTGTCACCCGATGGCTCCAAGGCGGCTTACTGGATCTTCGCCGCCGAAAAGGCCGCGATCTACTCCATCGATACCCGTGGCGGAGTCCCCGAGAAGATTTGCGAGGATTGCGGGGCGCCTTGGGACTGGTCCTCGGACGGGAAACGGATCTTGTATTATTGGGCGAATCGAAGACGGGTTGGCCTGCTGGATACCACGTCCGGCGAGAAGATCGAACTGCTGCAGCACCCCAAGCATACTCTGGCGCATCCCCGATTCTCGTTAGACGGCCGGTGGATCGCCTTTATCGTGAGAACGGGGGCGAATCGGGCGCGGGTGGCCGTCGCACCCTTCCGTCGAGGAATCATTCCGGAAAGCGATTGGATACTCCTCACCGATGACTCCGGTCCGATCGTGAGTCCCTGCTGGTCGCCGGACGGCGCCCGCATCTATTTCGCCTCGGAGCGGGATGGGTTTTCTTGCATATGGCAGCAGCGCCTGGACGCGGCCACGAAGCGCCCGCTCGGGCCGCCCTCTGCCGTCCATCACTTCCACAACGCCCGGAGCGCGCTCGTGGGTTTGTCGGTGGCGCGAGATAAAGCTGCCTTCACCATCGTAGAGACCACCGGGAATTTGTGGATGTCGGAATTTTAGTTCCGGCTCCGTTTTACTCGGGGAACTTCCAGATCCGCAGCGCGTTCTTTCCGAGCAGCAGCTCGCGGTCCTGGTCGGTGTAGAAGTCGCAGTAGCGGTCGACGAACTCCAGCTCCTGGTCCATCGGCAGCTCCCAGCGGGGGCGCGGGTACCCGGTCCCCCAAACCAGTTGCCGGGGGCCGAATTCCTCGTAGATGGCCTTGTAGAACGGCCAGGTGTCGGGATAGGGATACTTTTTGACCTCGGTCATCTCGTAGGGTTCCGAGGAGCTCACCCACACCTGCGGAAATCGCTTCAGGCGAAACATCTTGCGGAACTCGGGCCAGGGGTCGGACTGCTTCAGGTCCGGCTTGCCGGCGTGGTCAATGACGATCTTGACGCCAGGAAACCGCTCCGCCATGTCTTCGAGCATGGGCATCTGGTGCGGCAGGATGTAGTAGTTGAAGACGGCCTCCAGGCGCTCGGCTTCCCGCCAGAGCGGGTAATGCTCCGGGGAGTTCAGCCAGGTCGACTTGGGGTGGTAGATGGGGCTGAAGCGCATGCCCTGAAACCCGTGCTCCTTCACCCAGTAGCGCAGCCGCTCGTGGACCTTGGGGTCCTCCGGGTTGATGAGACCGTGGGCCACAAACAGGCGTGGATAGCGGTGGAGACTATGGCTGATGTAGGAGTTGTCCCAGCCGAAATAGCGGGGGTTGATCAGCACGGCATACTTGAGGCCGAAGTCGCGCATCTGCTCCACCTGGTTCTCGATGGGAGCAGGGCGGTCGACCTTCAGGTTGGGCCGCTCGGGGTGCCCGAGGGGAAACTGCGGGTCGTTCGTCCAGACCTCGAGGTGCGTGTCGATAAGGAGCCGGCCTTTCTTCGGGGCCAAGCCGGCCGCCGCCTGTGCCAGAAACGCTCGTCGCGTAAACATTCGCCACCTCCGAACAACCATACTGCGCCGCGACCGGTAAGGGAGCGGTTGTTTCTACCGGTGCGGAAACCGCTCCCTTACGGTCGCGGCTCGGTGTAGCCAGGCCCTAAGTTGCCCGCTGCCGACATCACCAGGCCGGCGCCATACCTCTCCAGTAGCTCCAGCGCGATTTGGGCCCGCCGCACGCGCTCGCGCGACATCGCCAACGCGGTGTTCTCCAGGTGCCCTCCGCTGGGGTAGATGTCGGGCGAATTCCGGAGCCCCAGCTTCACGTACAGGGGCGCGCCGGCCCGTACCAGATCCGGCAATTCATAATACCGGAGGAAGCCCCCGATGTTGTCCGGCGCCTCGATGTAGAAATCGAGGGGCGCGTCGATCGCGGACCGGATCGCCGCCACCTGCGCCACCGTCAGGTCGGAGGGCACGTTGATGGTGGTGGCCCCCAGGTCCTCCAGCAGGCGCGCCGACGCGGGATTGGCCGGGGCCATCATCACCGACGTCTTGATGATCATGGAAGCCGGCAGCTCGCCCGCTCTCTTCATCCGCCCCATCACGGCGAGCAGGCCGAGGTCCGAAACCAGGATGCTCTCAATCCCCAGCCGCACCGCCCGCCGCACGTCCTCCAGGGCATAGACGACCTGATCCGCCCCGCGCAGCGAGAGCCCCAGCGTTTTCCCTGCCGCTGCAAAGGCCTGCGCTCCGATGTCGAAGGTAGCTCGGGGCCCGACAAACAGGTTCACCTCGATCCCCGCCCGCCGCCCCAGCGCCGCCATTTCGAGGATCTCGTCGTCGGTCTGGAGCAGGATCCCGCTGCCCTGGCTCACCCGGTGGAGCGGCACGCGCCGCTTCGACGCCTCGTCCAGCACCGCTGCCAGCGCCCGCGGGCCTTCCGTGGAGGGGATCTCGATCCGGTAATGGGCCCCGTCGGGAAACCGTTTCGCGGAGGCGGGCGCCGCCGCCGCTTCGCCGCCCGGCAATCCCTGCCGCTCCAGCGCCTCCCGGCTTTCCTTCATACGATGGTGTACCCCCGCGGCTCCACGTCCAGCAGCAACGCCTCGGCGCACAGGCCCTTCCGGCTGAATACCTCGCGCACCAGCTCGGCCGAGCCTTCCGCGCCCTTCTCGAAGAACACCAACACCGACGGCCCCGCCCCGCTCAACGCGCATCCCAGCAACCCGGGACCCCGCAGCGCCAGGATCTCCTCGAGCCCCGGCACCACGGCCGCTCGATATGGCTGATGCATACGGTCCTCCAGGGCGACCGGAAACGCCGAGCGGTCGCCCGTGGCCAGCGCCGCCACCAGCAGCGCCGCCCGTTGCACGTTGAAGATGGCGTCGGCGCTCGAATAGCGGTTGGGGAGCACCGCCCGCATCTCCGGAGTGGCCAGCGGATAATTCGGCGCCACCACCGCCAGTCCAATCCCGGCCGGCATCTCCAGACGAACCGCCCGGGCCCTCCCGTCCGACCCCACGGCGCTCGCCACCACCGACCCGAGTACGCAGGCCGCCACGTTATCCGGGTGACCCTCCCGTCGCGCTCCCTCGTCCAGCACCCGTTCGCGGCTCCAGGCCAATGCCAGCGCCCGGTCGGCCATCGCCAATGCCGCTACGCGCGCCGCCGCGCTCGATCCCAAACCCTTGCCCACGGGGATTTCGTTCCGTATTTCGATCTCCAGCGGCGGGCAGGTGCGGCCGGCGGAGCGCGCCGCGTCCAGAATGGTCTGCCAGATCAGGTTGGTGTCATCGGCCGGAATCTCGGCCGCCTCCCGCCCGGTGACGCGAATCGTGAGCCGGTCCGCCACTCGGAATCGGCACTCCAGGTAGAGGCCCAACGCCAGGGCCAGGGCGTCAAATCCCGGCCCCAGGTTGGCGCTGGAGGCGGGTACGCGCACGGTCGCGAAACCGTTCATAAGTCGCCCATTATACCCGGGTGCGCCGATCCGCGACCGTCAGGGAGCGGATCCCCCGGTTTACCGAACCATCCACTCGGTTGAGAATCACCTCCCCTGGCTCACGAACTGCAGGCGGGGAAGTGGTAGAACGCGCGGTCAAATTTAATACGCACCCTTACGTGCTTACCGCTCTTCCTGAACGGAAGGGCGAACGTCACAATGATTGGTTCAAAACGCGCGATCCGGATCAGACTCGGTTACGGCCTCCACTACTCCAGAGCGGTTACGACCTCTTCCATTCCTCGCATTGAATATGGTACCGCCGCTCGCGCCCATTTTCATCACCTTTGGTGGGCCGCAGGACCCCGGGGCGCTCCGTGACGGTCGCGGCCTCAGAAGGCGGCGACAATCAGGGGCGTTGACGTGGGAGCCGGCGCCCCGCCCTCCGGCTCGAGCGTGACCGCCACCGCCCCGGCCGTGGCGACATCCACCGTTTGCGGCCACACGTGCATCGCTTCGCCCTGCTGGTTCGACTGGAACAAGCCGGCCGCGATCGGCGCCCCGGACTTGGGCACGATCCACATCTCGTATACCTTCCCCTCCGGCGCCTGCGGCAGCCGCGACGCCAGGAGCAGCACGCCCCGCCCGGGATGTACCCAGATCCGCCCGCGCGGCGGCGCCGGCGCCGCGCCCCCAAACGTAAGCTGCCGCGATTCCGGCAGGCTTACCAGGGCCAGGGCGTCGACCAGCAGGCGGTTGCGCGCCGCCAGAACCGCCAGACGGGCCTGCAGGCTTCGAGTGTTGTACCCATACCAGAGCACCGCCAGCAGCAGCGCCAGGGCCATCGCGGCCCAGGCGTGGGAGAGCCAGTTCCAGCCGCTCCCTTTCTCCGGCGCTGCCCCTACCGCCGCCAGCACCCGGCTCCGCAGCCTCGCCGGCGGCTCTACCGATGCCGCCGCGTAGCCCAGTGTGGAGGTCCATTGCCGGGCCTGTCCGACCCCCGCCACGCAGTTTGGACAGCGGCGCGCCAAGTGCTCGTCCATCTCCTGCCGCACGGCCGGCTCCAGGGCGCGGAGGGCGTAAAGTTCGTAGAGTTCCCGCAACTCTTCGCAACTCATGACGTCCCCCCGAGCTCCTGGCGCAACACTCCCAGCGCCGCCCGTACCCAGGTC
>JBGOUV010000042.1:0-26078 GCA_041477815.1 Terriglobia bacterium
CACCGGCGGACTCAGCAACAGCGCTTGCGTCGGCAGGAAGCTGAGGGCGGTCTGCAGCGCGGTTTCCGACGGAAAGCGTTCGCCCCGCAGCTTACGCAAGTCGGCGGCGGAGGCCGCCGTCAGCCCGGGCGCTGCCAGCAGGGCCAGCACCACGGCCTCGGTGACTAGGTATTCGGCGTGACCCAGCTCCCGGCACCGGATCGGCGCCGGCAATTCCCACTCGCGCGCGGAGTGCCATTCGTCCCAGTCGAATTTCTCGTCCCGGTTGCGCCGGCTGAAGAGCGGGACATCGCGGCCGGAAGGATCAAAAGTAAACCGCACGCCGCCCGGCAGCGCCGCCGGCGTCACGCCGGTCAACGGGCGCGCCGGCAGGCGGTACAGGTGAAATCCGACTTTCGGAATGTTGTAAATCCCGTCGGTCCCACGCTGCTGGCGGAAATCGGGGGTGTGGAAGTATTCGTCGAACGGCCCGTCGACAAGCTCGGAACCCCGCGGCCGGCGCAGGTCCGCGAACCCGCCGGGTGGCGTACCGGTGAAGCGCCCGGCCAGGGGCCCGGGCTTCACATCCAGGCCATGCCAGGCGCGCGCCAGGCGGCGGAACTCCTCGACGACCGTGCCATCCCAGCCGGTGATGTCGCTGATCAGCTCCTCGAGCACCCGGACCGTACCCTTGCGCCGGCGATAGTAGATGGTCTTGGCGACATCGATGCGACGCCCGCGGGCGTTCAGGCTGGAGACCAGGCGGGTGGCCACCAGATCGGCCAAATAAGGTACCGCCCAAGCGCTGCACAGGTCGATGAACTGGTCGTTCCAGAGGCTGTCATTGCTGCGCCGTAGCACCGCCGCCTGCCGCGCCACCAGGTGGACCAGCGCCCGCAGCGCGCCCGGATTCTCGGCGAGCCCGTCCTCCTCCCGGTAATACGCCGGGATCATTTCCCAGATCTTTTCGGTAAAGTAGGACTCGAAATTGTCGTTGGCGGCGTTCATCACGAGCCTGCCTTTCCGTTCAGCAGCAGCGCGCCGGCTTCGAGATCGAAGTACTTGCCGGCGCCGGGCTGAATTCCGTATCCGGGAAACGGTTCGGAGTTCCAATGAATCCCGTTAACCGCCAGGGCCCCCGGCGCCGCCAGCGTGTGCTCGAAGATCCGGCTGCGCAGCAGCGGCCGCCCGATGCCGATGCGCTCCGGAGCGAGGAGCCCGGTCTCGGGATCCATCAGCAGGCGGCGCACCGCTGCCAAAACGTCCGCCTCCACGCGCTTCGGATCGATCGCGATCGAGAGCGACAGCGTGCGTACTACCGGTTTTGCCTGGTCCACTTCCACCGGCGTGACCGAATCGCTGAGCCCCTTGAGCTTGGTGACAATGTCCTGCGCCACCGGCTTCCCGCCGATGTACCAGATCTGCACCAGCGGACGCTGGCGCGCTTCATTCCACCGCCACTCCGCGCGGACCGCCCGCACGCCCGCCACGCTCGCGGCCGCCGCTTCCATATCCGGAATCGAGATGGCACGGCCCAGCAGCAGCGCCGAGCGCGGCGCGTAAGCGCGCAGGCCCGTGGCAGGCTCGGCGTCGTCTCCGCCGGACGAAGCCACGGGGTTGCGTACCGCGCTGATCCCTTTCACCGGCTTGGCCATCTGATGGATCGAGCCCGCCGGCGGACTGGCCTTCCCGGCGCCGAAGCGGTAGCTCGCCGCCACGCGGGAGCCGGTCGGCAAGCGGCGGCCGCGCACGCCGTCGCCAAAGGTCACCTTGGATTCGCCGTCGTCGTTCTGCCGCACGATGTAGACCTGCTCCTGCGGGCCTATGCCGAAGAAGGTCGGGACCTCCGTCCATTGCAGTCCGTCGACGTAAACCCGTAGCGTGCTGACCACACCTTCCGGCGAGGGGAAGTACGTCAGAGGGCTCTTCTTTAGTTTGAAGCTTTGGTTGGCCACCGCCCCATTTCCCAGGCCGAGCGCCTCCGCAGGCACCGATTCTCCGCGCGTCGCCGTCACGATGTTTCCGTAGGCCGTGACCGGCGCGACCAGCGCGTGGTCCAAGGGAACCGTGGGAGCCAGCGACCGGGAGGCGAAGTTGATATTGGCCGTGAGGGCCGCTCCCGTGGAGTCTTTGTCCTCGAGCAGAAAGCGCCCGGGTGCCTTGCCGTCCTGCGGCGCTTCTACCGGCGGCGTCAAGTGAATGGGTTGGACCGGCGTCAGGTACGTGTCCGCCGGGACAGTCACTTTACCCGCGGTCCGGAAGCCGAAATGCACCTGAATGTGGGGCCCATCGGAGTCGGTCCACGGAGGTCCGAACTCGCGCCGCGGCCAGGCATTGAACTCGGCATCGAGTATCACCCAGGTGACGGGGACTTTCGTCGGCGGCGGGGTTACGGTCATCAGGGGCTTGTTGTTCTTGTTGGTGATCGTCGTGCTCGCGGTCCCCGGCAGCGCCAGATTCCATTCCCCGATCGAAGTGACCTTAAACCAACGCAGGTCGTCGCCTTTCTGCAGGATCAGTTTGTCGCCCAAGTGGATCTGTTTCTGGAGGGAATCGAAGGCCAGTGCCGGCATGCCGCCCAGGTGCAGGAGGCCGCTCTTCTTTTTGAGCACCGTATGCCGCCATAGTGAGGCGGTCTGCGTGGGAGTCGTCAGACGGAGATGGGAGACCGGCGTATACCCCGGCAGGACGACGATTTCCGAGACCTGCAGATCCTTGTAACGGGCGCCGTCGGAAGCGTCCACATCCGTGACCGAGACCACCCGGCGTGGCCGCGTCTCGTTCTGGTTGGTGGTGTTCTCGATCAAGACCAGTTGGTCTTCCTTCACCGCCACACTCTTCGGGTCCAGCAGAAAATGGTCGCGCCAGAGGGTGTACAGCGGCCCCGGTTCGAGCGTCAGCGGCCTGGTACGCTGGATCGACCACTTGTTGGTGAAGGGATGCGCTCGCTGCGCGGTCTCCAGCTCGAAGACCTGCGGCGAGCTTCCCGGGAAAGCGCCGGACCGGAACGCCGTGCCCGGGGGCAGCACAATCGGCTGGCGGCCTTCGGCCAGCAGCGCCAATTCCGCCTTAGCGCCCACCGCCGGACGCGGCAGGTACCCGAGCAGGGCCACCAGCTTGCGCAGCGAGGGCCGCAGTTGCGCCGTCCGCACGTACGCTTCCTGCGCCATCACCTCGTCGTAGAAGGAGATGCAGTCGCACACGTACGACCACATCTCGAGCAGCATGATGCCGAAATCGTCACTACCGCGCGCCCGCCAGTGCGCCAGCGCCGGTTCCTGTCCGATCCACGACAGCAGCGCCGACCGAAACTCCGGGAAGGTCGCGATCTGACGCGGCAGGCGCTCCAGACCGGCGTGGATCACCAGCTCCGGCGGGAATACAATGTCGTCGCAAGGACAGTTCGGCTTCATCCGCCACCTTCCATCAACAGCGTGACCGACCCGCGTTCCGGCAGCAGGTGGTTGTTTTCCACGCGAATCACCTCGTTCGGCGCCACGGCGAAGGTCAGTTCGGAAAACACCCGCCAGGCGAACCACCCGCGCCGCCGCAGCAGCATGTTCTCCACCGCCTTGACGCCCTCCACGTTCTGGATCACGGCCTCCAGGCGCGAGCGTTCGAGCGGGGTCCCGAACGTGAAGTTGTCGGGCGAGAAGAACCCGGGTTGTGGCCGCACGCCTTGCAGCCCGAAGAGGGCCTGCAGCACGCGCTCCTTTACCTCGCCCCGGTAGGCGGAGGGGGCCACGCACACCGCAATCATCAGGTCGACATTGGCGTACACCGGATCCAGCAGGTGCGCCGGGCGCCCGGCCTGCCGGAAGCGGTCGAGTTGCCGCTCACCCTCCTGGCGCTGCGCCGCCGTGATGGTGAACGAACCCCGTGGGTCCGCCGCGGCATACGCCGTGAGCCAGCTACCCGTCCAGCGGAAGGAGGCCCCGGCGCGCTGCACCCAGGGGAGCCGCTCCACGGCTTCGGCGTAGTCCGCCGGCCTCACGGCCCGAAACGTGACCTGCCGGAACGCGTCCGGCGCTTGCTGGCGCACCTCGGACGGCGTTTCCGGATCCGCGCCATCGACGGCCGCCAGCGGGTTCGTCACACTCTGGACGATTCCGAGCTTGCACTGGGTCAGCGTGCCCGCCGTCACGTTGCCGGCCGCTCCGTTCCCCAGCCGGTAGGTCGCCTGGAAAACGGTTCCGGGCGCGGGTGTGGCGCCGAACTCACCGTCCCCGAACCGGATCGTCTGGCCCGTGTCCGCAGCGTAGTCCCGGTGCACGACCTCCGTCCCGATGCGCTGATAGCCCACGATGCGCCGCCAGAATCCGTCATCCAGCCGGAAGACGCGGCTGGTCGGCAGCGCCGAGTTCGTACCCAGCAGCTCGCGCCGCCAGGTCCAGTCGCCGTTAGGAACGTAGTCCCAGCCTCCGCCGGCCGGGACCACTTCGTTCAGCCGCAGCTCCGGGGCGGCCAGATTGGGCGCCGCGCCCCGAAAAACCAGGCCGCTCGCGTCGGATCCGGGCAGGCTGGACTGATAGGCGATCGAGCCTCCTGGTCCCCGGCGCTCGATAGCCGTAGGATGATCCGCCGCGTCCGTCGAGACCCCGATGGCGAAGCGTGCCACTTGCGTGATTCCCGCCGTGGCGGGCACGAGATTGCCATGGACTTCGAGCACCGTCAGATCCAACTCGAAGGGGGTGGCTTGGGCCGGCTCCCAGCGCAGCCGCGTCACTGCGTGGGGCTGCGGGGGCAGCACCAGATCAGATGTATCTTCCACGGCAATCAAGCGGACCATCCACGCCCGCGCCCGGACCGCCGGATTCGCCGGCTTGGTTTGGAGCAGCACCCAACGTCCGGGCGCCTTTCCAGGCGTGACGTCGTCCAGCGGCAAGTGGGCGCTGTGGGCGCCCTCCAGATAGAGCTCGGTCGCGCCCGCGGGCAGGCAGACGTCGTCCTCGTCCCACTGGTGCGGCAGCAGAACATTGCGCAGCGGATCGACGGCGTAGAGCTTCGGCAGCGCCGGCGGGACTCTGAAGGAATCGTCCAGCCCCCGCCCCGCCTCGAACTGCACCCGGGCGGTGGGGTCCGTCACCACCGTCCCGGCCGGAATGTTCCCGGCCGCGTTCACCAGGAAGTCGAGCCAGGTGGTGGCGCCCAGACCGTCGTGCACGTGGTAATCCACCAGTGCCGCGTGACGCCGCAGCGACCGCCGCTGCGAGGCCGTCTCGAAATACGCCTCTCTCGCGATACGGTCCTGGTTGTAGGCGAACTCGTCGCCCATCGCGCTCATCGCTTCGAGCAGCATGTTGCCGGCGTCGGCTTCCAGGCGGTCCTGCCACTGGGGATATCTCTGGGAAGCGAAGTCCAGCAGCGCCTGGCGGAAACTCCAGAAGTCGCGCGCGGTGTAATCCACCGGGAAATCGACCGGCGGCTCCGGCGCGCATTCGTGCGGCGGCGGCTCGCAGTCGAGCGACGTGGGACAGTTCGCTTTGAAGCTGAACGCCACGTCGTTGAAGAAGCGGTCGATGCGGGAGTCGTCCAGATGCAGGCGGTAGCGTGAAAAATCCCCGGGCTGGGTGGTGGTGATACGCAGCACGTCGCGGCCCTGCACCACGGTCCAGACGATCGCTTGCACCGGCACCACCGGCAGGCTCTCGCCGCCCGAAGGGCTGTAGATCCGGATCGCGCTCGCCGGCAGATTGTTGACCAGCGGTACGGACAGGGTCGCGGGCGAGCGCAGAAAATAGACGTCCAGCTTCGTTTGGGTCGCGTCCACGTAAACAAAGTCGATGCCGGTGACCTTGCTCTGGGCCTGCAAGGCGACCAGACGCTCGGGAACAGCCATCAGGTGGTCACCTCCAGGTTGAGATAGCGGCGCTCCTGCCGCGCTTTCAGAATGTAGACAATCTTGATTTGCAGCACCTCGTTCAAAGCCGCGGCCTTAACGTCGTTGACCGTGATCACCGCCCCCAGCCAGCGGCGCAGCGCCTCGAAGATGGTTACCTGCGCGAGGCTGGCGGAAATCTCGCTGTTCGGCGCGAAAATCATGCGCCGCACGCCGCACCCGAAGTCCGGACGGTTGACCCGCTCCCCGGGGCTGGTGAACAGCACCTGCCGGATCAACTGGTCGACGTGCCGCCCGTAATCGGTCTCTTCCTGGAGTCGTCCCAGCGGGGCGTCCACGGCTACGGGATGATGAATGCTCGTAAATGGCGGCTTCATTGGCTCTTCACCTGCGCTTGCGTGGCCGCTATGACGACCGGCCCTTGGGGCGCCTGCAGCGCGCTATAGCAGAGGCCCACGCTCGACTGGCTGAGCGTCGGTCCGCCGCTGGTTTTCACCTTCTGATCGCTCACCGTCCACCGCACCGTCACGCACGGACTCGGTGTCGGCGGCGTGGTCGGAAGCTGGAACGGGCAACCCGAGACGATAAACGTGTCGTTGGCCGTCACCACCGGAGCGCCCCCGAACTTGATGGTGGGATTCGATGGCGTCATCTGCACCGTCCCGCCGTGCGGGCATTGCAGCGTGGAGGCCGTGGTCAGAGCGCCGCCCGCCATCTACATCACCTCCAACGCGCCGCTGTTGACGCTGACGGAGGTCTGCGTGACCTCCACTTTGTGAGGCGTCATCTCGGCCGCCACCCCCGCCGACCCGACGGTCACCGTGGCGCCTCCGCTTTCGGTCTTCACGTCCTGGGCATAGGTAGTCTGCGAGCCCGAGTCGTTGCCGAGCAGCAGCTCATCGGCGGCATCGTCGAGCTTGAGGACGTGTTTATCGGTCTTCCAGACTTTCACGTCGGGCCCCGTGGCCGCGTCGGGCAATTCTCCGTCGCCCCAGAAGAATCCGGTCCACACCGGATACGAAGCGTCGCCGGCTTCAAACTCCACCCACACGCCGGTGCCCACCGCCGGCAGGCTGAAGAACCCCACCTTGACCCCCGCATAGGGGACGCACGGCATGGCCCACAGCGACTGCTCGCCCAGCACGGAAGGCACGCTTACCTGCAAGCGCCCGCGCGATGTGGGGTCCACGTTGTTGGTGACCGTGCCGCGGTACTTGCCGTAGTAGTGACTGCGGATGTGATCGAGGATCAGCTCGTCAATCATGAGGCCGCTCCCCAGGCATTCCGGACCAGCTCGAGTTCCATCTGGTGGCCGGCTGGATCGATCGTGTGCCGTACGGCGGCGACATAGTAGTGGCCGCTGTGCCGCTTGCCCACGCCCCGCACGTTCACTACGGTGTAGGGCCGTACAATGCCGTTCACCGCTTTGACACTGGTCTGGCAGTTTCCGCGAATGAACCAGCCGGCGTCGATCAGAGCCGCCTGCCCGCGCGCCTGGAGGTCCCCTACGTCGTCCACCGGGATGGTTACCGGCACCGACCGCGGAGCCGTCAGGATTCCCGACAGCGGGACGTCTCCCATGGGCGCCAGCGGCGATTCGGTCACCGCGCCTTCGATGGTGCTTTTGTCGTTGAGATTGACCTGCGAGGCGACGACGCTGGTCGGCCGCTCGGTGTCCCAGCTCAAAGTCAGGGTATCCGTATGATTGGTCTCGAGGTTGATGTCGAGGTCCCGGCTGGGCTCGAGGACCACTTCGGGCCGCCGGAAATGCGCCGTTTCCGCGCCGGTTTCATCCCAATCCACCCAGAAAAGCGACCCGTTGCGCCGGGCCAGGCGCTTCACGAACCGCCAGTCGCTGTCCCTCTGCACCAGCGTGTGCTTCTCCTCGAAATGGCCGGCGGTGGTGGCTTCCACATCCGGCTTATACTTGTACTGCCCCAGGATGGTGCTCACCGCATCGCTATCGGTGACGTCCGGCCACAGCATTGTTTTCGTCTCGCGGTCCATGGCGATAGACGTGTCCGCGCCCTGCACTTCCACGTAGCTTCCCGCCCCGCCGTGCACAAACTTGATCTGATGTCCGATCACCGGCCCCCGCACCAGCCAGACGGTCTTGCCGTCGATGGGAACGAGCACCGCCAGCTCCGAATCAGGACCGGAGCGATTGTCCGACAGCATCACGAAGTCGTCCTCGGCGATGTCGATGTCGTACCGCAGCTTGTAGGTGGTGCGCTCGCCCATGCGCTCCTGCACCTCGACCAGGACCGCTTCGGACATCGTGTCGTCCGGCGTGCCACCCACTGCGATCTGGATCCCCAGCCCCATGGGTAATGGCTCAACGCGCCTTTCCCGCGGGAATCGAGATCTCCCGCTGTTCGGTGATGGCCTCCGCCAGCATCACCCCGTTCATCTCGCAGATGCGCCAAAAGCCCGCCGGGTTCAGCAGGTAGCGGAACGCCAGGTGATCGATGCGCTCGCCCTGCCGCAGCACGTGTACGCCAAGCAGTGCATCGGTGGGCGGCGGCGGCACGGGCACCACCGCCACGGTGCGTCCGCGGCGATCGACGCAGGTATAGGGCGTCAATTTCGCGTAGCGGCTTTTCGGATCAAACATTCCTGCTCCTCCTAAAAAGGCAACATCCCCATGATGGATTCCACACTGTTGGCGAGATTCGCGAGCGCCAGCGCTTCCTTCTGCGCGCGCGTGAAGGTGTAGCACGCTTTCGCGATCTTCACGACCGCGCTATCGTCATCCCCGAAGGCCGCGGCGTCCACGATCTTCAACCCGATCGAGACCTTCGCGCGAAGCGGGTAGAGGATCGGCGAAAAGGCCTGCTCGTCGACGGAAAAACTGGTCAGCCGCACCGGCACAATGCGCCCGGGACCCCAGAAGAACAGCACCACCGGAACCGTCTTGCGCTCCGGCGGCGGAGGCGCGCCCCCGGCCCCGCCGAGCGCGTCGCTGAGCAGCCCGCCCAGCACGCTCTCGCCCGGCGGATACAGCAGCATCTCCATCGCGGCGATCCGGTCCGCCACGCCCGTCAGCACCGCCACGGGATGGCTGGCCGGTTCTTCCAGGGCATCGGCGGCGTCCAGTTCGAGGGACAGGGTGAACGACTCGTCGGGGTCGTAGGGCTGCGCCAGGGCGTCGTCCACCTTGGGATCCTTCTTCTTGTCCTCTTTTCCGGGCGGCGCCCAGGGCGTCAGGGTGCGGCTCAGGTTCTCCGGGTTGTACTGGAAAATGATGATGTTCGGAATCGGGATCAGCAGCGGCGCGGAAAACTGGATCAACGCCCCCTTCAGCAGTTTCGGACTTCGTGAGTATCCGTTGGCCATAGCGATTCCTACTGCCCGACTCCGGCGGTCAGCCGCGCGGCATTGCTGCCCTCGCCCCGCGTCGTGGCCGCCGCCTCGTGCAGGGCCTTAAGCTGGTCGGGCTTCTTCTTCAACGGGGCGATGAACTCCTTGATCTCGGACTCCCCGAAGTAGTTCAGGAACCACGCGGCCTCGACCCAGTTTTGAGCCTCCATGTTGGATTTCAAGCGGTAGACCAGCCGGCGGTAACGCGAGACGGATACCAGCGTGGATTCATCGGTGAGCCCCGCCTTAACGGCGGCTTCGTGGAGCTCGGCAATGTTTTTCTTACTCAGAAGCTTGAACTCGTGTTCGATCTGGTCTGCGGTGAAGTCTTTGATGGCCGTCACGGCGGCGGCCAAGTCAGGCTTGGCCATGGCGCGGCGGAAGTCCTGGGCGGCGGTAACATGGGCGTCTTGGACCGCGGAGCTGTCTTTTTCTAGTAGCTCCTCGGCCTGGGTCTGCCGTTCGTTGGCGCGCTTGAACCAGCCCTTTTCGAAATTCTTCTGCGTCGGATCCGCCGCGATGCGGGCGTAGTGGTCGAGGCGTTGCTCGGTGAGAGCTTTGGTCAAGGTGGCTGGCGGAATGGTGTTCATTACCGCGATCGTGTCGGGGTCCAGGTCGTCGACGTTGTACTTGCCCTCGGTAAGGAACTTTTTGTCCTTGTCGATGAAATAGCCCATCGCCGCGAGCCGTTTCTTGATTTCGACAAAGGCATAGCTGGTGCTGCCCCAATACCAGTCGCAGACGATGATGGCGACGCCGGGGTTGGATAACTCGTCGGCGTGTGATTTCTTCCAAAAGGAACGCCCGATTAAGGAGGCCTGCTCGACCGTCATAGCGTCGAAAGCCTCATCAGTATCAGGAAGACTTGCCACGTTATGATACTGGGTGAACGTACCGCGGGTGATGCCCAGGTTGGTGCGGCCACCCCGGTCGTTAACGTTGAACTTCTTGTTGGCTTCCCAGTCTCCCACCGTGCCTTCGAATCCCGCGACCTTCTTCCACCACTCCCAAAAGGCGTCGGGGTGCTTGAGTCCGGCGCCGAGGTTCGGCTTCTTGCCCTTCTCCTCCCGGAACGCCGTCTCGCCGGAGATGCCGTTCTGCTGCACCACGTGGGTCAGCTCATGGGCGAGAAGGCGGCGGCCTGGCTCGGTGGTGGGCGCAAACTCACCGCGGTCGAAGGCGATATGGCGGCCCACGGTATAGGCCCGTGCCTCGATGGCGCGCGCCGAGGCGCCGGCGCGGCCATCGGTGTGGATGCGCACGTCCCTGAAATCGCGGCCCAGGCGCGGTTCCATGAAGGCGCGCGTGGCCCCGTCCAGGGGCCGGCCGGGCGAGCCGATGACGCGCTCCACAATCGACGGGACGACGACGCGCCGCAGGCCACCGGTGGCGCTGCGCTGCACCGCGCCTCCGCTCTTCGGGCGGCACTCCTCGCACTCCCCGGCTTTCCCCGCGCCGCAAGCGCACTTGCGCTGCACCGCGCGCGGCGCGCTCATGACCCGCGCCGCCATGCGGTCCGCTTCGCGCTCGCGTTCATCGCCGGCCGGAGCCACCCGCAGCTTCGCCTGCAACGCCAGCCGCAAGTGATTGCTGGCGGATTCCTCGGCCTCCGCGGCGCGCACCCCCGCCCGGACCGGCTCCGCGCGGCGTCTCTGCCGCGGCCGGGCCGCCGTCTGCTGCCGGGAGGTGCGAACCGCCAGCCGGGCCCTCATTTCTTGGAATCCTTTCCTGGATCGAGCAACCCGGGAATCAGGCCGGACTTCAGCGTGAACGCCGGTATTCGGAAGAAGAACGTCGTACCCACCGGATCGAACGGCGGCTGCGGAACCCCCTGTTGGCCCGGCACGCTAAACAGGAACGCCTTGAACGCGGTCTTCGGCGCGTCGGGCTGCATCGCCGCCTGGCGGCGCTCGAATTCCGGGTCCGCCGGGTTATCCGCAAAGACGCCTTGGTTGGTCAACGGCGGTTTCGTGCTGGGCTCGTCTACGGTGCGCAGAGCGTTCTTGACCTCTTTGACAACGTTGACGTCGGGATCAATCTTGTTGACCACCATCTGTCCCAAGGCCAGAGGGCCGCTCAGAATCTTCATTACGTCCGGAGTGATGGTGTTCAACAGGGACCCGACGATGGATCTCTCCGGCGGCACGATCACGGGAGGCAGCGGCTGGAAAACGTCGGGCGTTTCCTTGGGACACGGCTTGGCAATGGTCGGATCGGTGAGGTTGCAGGGGATCCCGGTCACCGCGAAATAGAGCGGCAGACTGGGCGCCGCGGCCGTATCGGCCGCGATAGGCTGATCGATCCGAACGTTGACCCCCAGCGTTGGCGCGCTCCCGGAAAAAGTGGAGATGTCCATGGTGGAGGTCTTGAATTTGTTCTTGGGGATATTGCCATTCACGTTGCACATGATGACCAGCCCGTCGGCATGCTGCTGGGCCATCTGCTGCTCGTCGCCCGCCTGTTCCGCCTTCCCGGTGGTCTCGTAGAAAGTCGTCACCGTGAAGGTGGCATCCTTTTGTTTCTCGAGGATCCCCCGGATCTGAAGGATCAGGGCGTTCATCGCCTTCATGTCCTTCACCCGGCCTCCTTCGAACGGGATGGTGGCCAGGGTGTTCGGCAGCGTGGTGCTAACACGAGCCTCGGCCTGTTCAGGCGGGGGAGTGGTGGGAGGCGGAGGCGGACCCTCGTTCTTCTCCTCCCGCTGAATGGCCGGGGCTCCGCTCTCGCCCTGCTGCACCACGTGCGTCAACTCATGCGCCAGCAGCTCGCGTCCTGACTCCGACTGGGGAGCGTATTGGCCCGGGCCAAACACCACGTCCTGGCCCACCGTATAGGCGTTCGCGTTCACCGCCTCCGCCGACCGCGCGGCGCGCGCATCGCTATGTACACGGACATCCGAAAAATCGGCTCCAAAGTGCGTTTCCATCTCCGCGCGCGCGCCCGCTTCGAGCGGGTGGCCCGCGGAGCGCAGGGTCTGTTCCACGGCTGGCGGCGCTACCGGCCCCTGGCGCAGCAGGTGCCGATTTCCCGCCTGGGCCGCCGCCATTCCGTTCTTGGCCGGCAGGCGGTGGACCGCCGCTGCTGCGGAAGTGCTCGCTCGCGCCTTCCGGCGCACGGTTCCGGATTTCATCGCAATCCCACCAGGATGCGCTCGGCCACGACCTCCGCCAAGCGTTCGCGCGGCGTTCCCGCCGCCACCTGGACGCGCAGGTCGAGGGCGCCCAACTCGAGCGTGCGGCCGGATGGCAAGCCTTCCGCCACTCGCCGCGCCACTTCCTGGCCGAAGCGCCCCGCCTCCTCGCGCTGCAAGCCCGGAACCCGCAGATGCAAATCGTGAATGCGTGCCGTTTCACCGCGCATCGCTCAGGATCCTTTCCCGGTCGCGCGCGCTGAGCGACCGGCCTTCCTTTCCCAGTTCCCGCTCCAGGCCCCGGAACAGGTGCGGCAGGCCCAAGGCCGCCTCCTCGCGCCGCGCCCGGAACAGCGCGGTCAGGACCGCGTACTTGATCTGCGCCCCGGTAGCTTCCACTCCCTCCGCCAGCACCCGCAGATCCGCTTCGAGCGCCGCTGCCCGCTCCGGCCCGGCGAGGCCCGCCGTCACCTTCCGCCAGATTTCCAGCCGCTGCGCCGCATCCGGCTTGGCAAACTCCAGGACGTACCGCAGCCGCCGGATGAACGCCGGATCCATGTTGCTCTTGAGATTCGTCGCCAGGAGCGCCATACCCGGATAGCTCTCGATGGCCTGGAGCAGGTACGCCGAATCGGTATTGGCGAACTTGTCCTGCGCGTCGCGGATCTCGGGCGAACGCTTGCTGAACATCGCGTCGCACTCATCGAACAGCACAATGGCATGCAGATCCGCCGCGCGGCTCAACATGCGTTCGAGATTCTGGGACGTCTCTCCGACCCATTTGCTGACCATCGCCGAGAGATCCACGCGGAACAGGTCCAGCCCCAGCCCCGCCGCGATCACTTGCGCCGCCATCGTCTTACCCGTCCCCGGCGGACCGCTGAACAGTGCCACCAGCCCGCGCCCTTGCGGGAACAAACGGCGCGCCGCCGGCCGCTCCCAAAAAGCATTGCGGTGCATGGCTTCGAAGGCGATGTCTTCGAGCGCGTCCCGCAACGGCGCCGGCACCACCAGGTCGTCCCACTGGAAGGGGCAGGGAAGCAGTTGCGCCAGATTCCCCAGCCGCCCCCGTCCCGTCTCGCGCAGGAACTCGGCCGCCTCCGTTGCGGTCGAGACGGCATGGCGTCCCAGCGCGGCGATGTCGCCGGGCTCCACCTGGTAGCGGCTCGCCAGCGCCTCGAACTCCAGCGCCGGCCAGGCCCTCGAAACCGGCACGTGCTGCCGCCACAGCTCGATCCGCTCCGCCAGTTCCGGACGCGGCAGGCGCACGCGGTGCTCGCCCACGCCCGCGGCGCGCGGCGTCTCCTGGCCCGGCGTGAGGATCGCGAATTGCAGTGGAAACGGAATCACCGCCCCCGGCCAGGTCCGCCGGGTCTGCGCTTCCCCGTGCCAGGCGAGAGCGGCCCCTTCCAAGTACGCCTGCCGCTCCGCGAGCACGCAGACGCGCTTCCACTGCGCCTCTTCGACCTGGTCGGTGTCCACGGCCAGCAGCGGCATCTGTAATTCCGCGCACACCGCCGCCGAAAAGGTCCGGCGTCCGCTGCCGGCCGCTCCTTCGACCACGATGCGCAGGCGGCTTCCTTCGCTGCCTTGCAGGCACCGCCGGACGCTGTCGATGGTCGCCCGCACCGGCCAGGACGGCAGCGGCGTTTGCACCTCGACGTACCGCATCGCCCCCGACAGCGCTTCGGGAAAGACGCGGCGGCCCTCCAGCCACTCCCGCACCTGCGGATCGCAGCTCAACGCCGCCGGCTCCCCGATCCCCGGGTCCTGGCTCGCGAGCAGCTCCCAGCGCCCCAGCGAGGAGTGGACGTTCCACACCCCCGGCGCGAACCCATAGAGCCGCGCGGCCAGCTCTTCGGTCATGTAGGCGCGCGCCACGTGATCCTGCAGATAGGCGCAGGCCCGCCCCAGGGACGGCTCCAGCGCGACCGCCAGGCACGCCTCGAAGAGATCCTGCTCGGCCGGCTCCAGTCCGAACGTCCGCCGAAGCTGCGCCAGGCGTGAAGTCGTGTGGGCGGCGAGCGCCTCTTCCACTTCCCGCAACTCCGCGCTCCACGCCTGCGCCTCCGGATTCGCGGCCATCCACTCCGCTTCGGCCTCCCGCGCGTCTCCGGCCGAGAGGATCGTTTCCACTTCCCCCGGTGTTATGGCCACCCGGCTCACCGGCGGAGCTTCCTGCGCCCACAGATGCTGGAGCCATGCGGCGCGCCGGCGGGCCCGGAGGCGGAAGCGGGCCACTACCAGGCCCAGCGCCGGTGCGATTTCCCGCTTCGACATCACTCGAACCGGCGCGGTCATGGCGCGGTCACCCAGAGCGGCGCGTTCTCGGCGCCGTTGATGCGCACCCGGAACGGCGCCACCGCGCCCGACGCCAGCCCGGCTATCTGATACCGGAAGCGCAGCGTGGCGGCGTTGGGAATGTCATACTCGCCCGGGTTCAGCGTCCCGCCCGCTTTGAGCGCGAGTTTCTGCGCGCCCACGAACACCTCCACCGCGTCCGCTTTGATTCCCGCGGCGTCCTGGAAAATGCCGCCCGTCACCACCACGACCTGGCTGACATCCGGAGGCGCTATCGCGGTCACCCGCGGCGTCACCAGGAACGGAGCGTCGTTGGAAGTCTTCGGGAAGTCCCGGATGGAGCCGTCCGGCATCATGCGCCGCTCCGTCACCTTCGCCGCCGCGGAATAGACTCCCGGCACGGTTGCGAACGCCCCCAGCAGCGGCTGCACGGTCGCCACGATGGACCCTTCCGAAGCCACTACCCCCCAATCGAGACCTACTTCGACCGGATCCGGAAAGCGTGCGCTCTTCACCAGCAGCGTGGTTTGGTCGCCGGAGAGGTCCGCTCCGAAGAAGGTCAACTGGCCCGTGATGGGGGCCTCGGCCGGCTGCACTTCCACGGTGCGCGGAGAAGCCTCCCCCGGGATCGTGAAGGTAACCTTGCTGCGGCTGCCCTCGAGCTGCGGCGCGCCCCGTACAAACGTAAAGACGCCGTACTTCAGCACCCGTCCGGGCCGCGATTCCAGAGGTTCCGGTTCGAGGAGAGCGACCGACACCTGGTAATAAACCGCCAGCCGCAGCGGTTGCGCGCCCGCCGTCCAGTAGTGCGTGGCGTCGGTTGCCGTCACCGGCTGCAAGGTAATCCGCAGACGGTTCCCGGCGCCCTGCAGGCTCGCCGGAAAGACCTTCTGGCCTTTGATCTGCGTGGTGTCGTCGACTACCGGGAAGTCGTGCAGCGCCTTCATCGCCAGCCCCACCATGGTCTGCTCGGTTTCGACGCCGCTGGCTCCCAGTACATCGCTATGGCCACTGAGCTGGTAATGCAGCAGCAGGCCCATGGGGGTATATCGGACCGGCGGTTCATTACCAGGGACCGGCGGCTGGTTCTTGTACTGCGCCTCCTCGGTGATGTGGTAGAGGTACATTCCGATGGTCCGGTCGCCTTGCAGCTTATCGGGAGGCGAAGGCGAGACGCTCAGGGGCGTGACCTTGCCCGCCTCGGGAGACGCCGTGACGTGAAAGTTGATCAGGTTTACCAACGCCTCGGTGACCAGTGCGATGTCCAGCAGCATGGCTACATCTGCCCCAGTCCGAAGCGGAGTTGTGAGGAGGGTGCCGCCGGCTCGGACGCGCCGCGCCGCTCGACGATGCGCGTAACCTGCGGTGCGGCCGGCGGCGGAGTGGGCAGCACGTCCACCCGCAGACGACCGATCACCAGGCGAGGCGGCTCCGGCTCGGCGGCGGGCGTGGGCTCGGGACGGGCGAGCTCCGTGCGTCGCTCGGTGATCCGTTCCAGCCGTGTCTCCGCGGCCGGCGGGATGGCGGGCTTGGTCACCAGTACTTCCGGCGCCGCCACCGGCTCAGAGACCGGCGCCTCGCGCGGGAATGCCGGCGGAGCAACCGGCGCCACCGGTGTCGCGGAAACTGTGGTAGCGGTAGCCGCGAGTTCTCCACGCCGCGGCGTTACCGGTTCCGGACGTTTTGGGCGCACCGCACGGCGGGGAGGCCGGGTGGCAACCGGCTCCTCGTTCGAGGCGGGTACTTCCCTCGCCGGCGAAGGTGCGGGTTCGCTCCGCACCGGCGCCAGCGGCTCCGCCGACGGGATCACCTCCGCGCGGACGGGCGCTTCCGGTTCACGGATGAACGGGTCTCGTGGAGGCGCCGGCGTCATCGTGGGCGCCGGGTCTGGCCGGGACACAGCCGCTACGCGGTCCGGGCCCGGAGCCTGCGCCGGATGCGCCGGTGCGGGCGGCCCTTCACCCGTCGCCACGCTCTCGAAGGGATTGGCCTCCTGCTCCGGCGCCGCCGCCGGCATCGCTCTGGCCGGGGCCGGTCCCTGAATTCGCGCCGCCAGCCGTGCGAAGTAGCGGCTCATACCGGCCTCCGGCGCGCCGGCCGCTCGGCGTCGATCAGCGCGGCGAAAGCCCGCCGCTCACCCCGCGGCAAGCCGAGGATCTCGTGCAGGCCCCAGTGATAAGCCTCCGCCAGCCGGTGAATCTCCCGCCGCAACTGTTCGCGTCCCTGCTCAATACTGCCTAGCAAGTAGGACAGCAGGTCGAAGTGCAACGCCTGCGCCGCGCCGCACTCCGGGCAGGCGGTCTGGATGTCCAGGTCCAACACCGGCGCGAGCGACTCGAGGGCTTCCTCCACCGCCTCCCGCGCGGCCGGTTCGGAGGGGGCTTCCGCCACACAACGCTCGAACAGCGCCTGCGCCGCCGCCGGAGCCTCGAGGGCGGCGACAGCGAGCTCATCCTCGCCGGTCGGCAGCCGGAATCGCGCGCCGCCCGGCGCCCGCCAAGCGCCGTCCGGCAGCCGCTCCACTCCCGGACTTTCCCCCGCGCCGTACACCGAGCGCAACAACTCGTCCAGGGAGAACGACAGATCGAACGGACCGCCGCAGGCCCTGCAGTTCACGGTGGTATCCACACCCGTGCCGTAGTTCAGCCGGTACACGGCCGCCAGCAGGAGGTCGCGGTCCGAGGCAGTGAGGCGCGCGGCCCGCCAGCTCGCGCCGGGCGGGACCTCGACCACGTGGTCCAGCAGCCCGATCGCTGCCGCCGTACCCGTGCCGCGGACGGCCTGCTCGTCGAATCCCGTGAGTTCCCGAACCCCCACGCTCGCAAACTCGCCCGCAAACCGCAGAGAGGTTGATTGCAGCGGCATAGCGTCGCTTCGCCGTTGGTCCGGTTAAGTCTGTTTCGGCTCCGCCACCGCGGTATCGCGCTCCCACCCTTCGTTCTGCAGGGTGATGTGCTCGATCGCTACCGCGTGCGCGTTGGCGTCCAGCTCGGGCAGCGCCTGGTATTCCGACACCCAGCAGCGATAGACCTTGTACGACTTAGCCACCACGCCCTGCTCGTTCAGCAGCTCGATAATGATGTCCTTGCGGAACTTCTCGAGCGAGATGGCCATGTCGCCGTTGGTGTTGTAGATCAGGTTCGCCCAGTTCTCGAACTCCGGATCGTGGGTCACGCCCCGCTCGAGCGAGATGGGTTCAAACTTCCAGGAGCTGGGAGTCACCCGCGACGTCGACGGATCTCCGCCCTCGCGATGCGTCACCGGCTCGGTGGAGCGCTTGAGCGCCCCCACTTTGCTCATCCCCGCCACGTACCGACCATCCCACTTGATCCGGAACTTGAAGTTCTTATAGGGGTCGAACCTCTGTGCGTTGACCGTAAATTGTGGTGCTGCCATGTCGCCTCCAGGGTGGTTGCCTAAACTTGAATCTGCCCGGCCATCTGCTGCAGGTAGAGAATCACGAACTCAGCGGGTTTGAGCGGAGCGAATCCAACCATAATGTTCACGATCCCCAGGTTGCGGTCGTTCGCCGTGGTGGTTTCCCGGTCGCACTTCACGAAGTAGGCGTCCTTCGGGGTCTGTCCTTCGAAGGCTCCCTGGCGGAACAGGTTGTGCATGAAAGCGCCTATGTTGAGCCGGATTTGCGAGTAAAGCGGCTCGTCGTTGGGCTCAAAGACCACCCACTTCAGGCCGCGATACAGGCTCTCTTCGATGTACAGCGCCAGACGCCGGATGGGGATGTACTTGTACTCGCTGCCGAAATCGTCGTCGCCGTCCATGGTCCGGGCTCCCCAGTTGACGATGCCGTTGGGGAAGATGCGGAGCGTGTTGACGGCGCGCGGGTTGGTGGTGCCGTTTTCGCCGTCCGACAGCTTGTATTCGAGGCCGGTGACGCCGAGCAGGTCGGCCTCGGTGCCCGCGGGGGCCTTCCACACGCCGCGCGTCCCATCGGTGCGCGCGATCAGGCCGGCGATCGCGCCGGTGGGCCCGATGTTGACCGCCTTGCCGGAGCGGTCGATCGCGATGCGAGGGAAGAAGACCGCGCTGTAGTCCTTCACCAGTCCCACGCGCAGGGCGTTCACGCCCGTGGAGGCCGTCTGGGCGTTGGTCCAGGACGGCGGTGGATCCATCAGCAGGAACGCCCGCCGCTTCTGGCAGAAGACGCTGGCCAGCGGATACAACTTCTGCACCGCGGGCTTGGAATCCGGCGGCAGGACCATCAGGTTGAACAGATCCACTTCGCGGTCGATGATGCTGTAAGCCGTGTCGTAGTCGGCGGCGTCCGGCGGGTCGCCGTCGAAGGCCGGGCCTCCCGCCGAAACCTGGAAGCCCTTGTTCTGTCCGTCGGCCCCGACACTGTAATATCTCGCGTTGCTGGTGAACGGCGTGCCCGCCAGCGCCGGAGTGGTGGCCAGGGCAAAGGAAGCCGAGACGAAGTTGTCGCCCACGGGATCGGTGGGCAGCAGGGCCAGCCGCGATCCCCACACCTCCGCTCGCCACGGGAAGGTGAGCGGCGCCGCCGGCACGAAGGTGTTGACCAGCACGGCAATGATCGCGAGCTTCTCGCGCATCCCGTCACCGTGGTTGTTCGGCGAGGAGGCGAACCCGTCCTGTGAGAACGGCTTGCCGGCCCCGGCGGTGTTTACGTGGGGCGTGGGCGCCGCCTGCTGCAGGTTGATCGCCACCGGCGTGAAGGTGCCATTGGGCTGCAGGGCGTCGAGCGTGAGCGTGGCGACCTTGTCCTGCGGCACGTCGGCCAGGGCATTCAGGGTGGTGAGGTCCCAGGCCCGGAAGGAAATGCCGGTGGGGGCGGGCCGCCGGCCCGCATTACCCGACACCTCGATGCCGCCCTGGTCGGTGCCCAGCATCAGTGGTACGGCCAGATCGCCCGCCCCGGCCGGCTTGATAAACACGTCCCCATTCCCGGCCGCCGGCGCAATCCGCAGCCGCCGCGCCCCGCTGCCGGCCGCAGCGGGAAACGTCACGTTGACGTTCACCCCGCCGATGCCTTGATTGTTGTAGGCGTCATGAATGGCGTTCGCGATATCGGTCTGGGCCTGGGCCAGCGTGGAGACTACTACCGTTCCCAGTGCTACATCCACGTAGCGCAATCCGTTCACGCTGATCTTGAAGCTGTTGCTGGAAGCCACGGTCCCGAACAAGGGCGACCAATCGGTCTTGAAATCGCCGGTATCCGTGACGGCCCGTCCGCCGAGCGAAAACCCCGGCGTCGGCAGGACACCCAGGTCGGTGGCGTTCACGAGCTTGGAGTTCTGGGTGAGGAAGTCCGGTGCAAAAACCGGCGAGTTCACGTCCATCGAGAGGTTCTTCCAGCTCTCGGCGTCCTTCTTGACGCGCTTGCCGGTGGTGTCTACTTCCCACCGGAAGAGGTCGATATTGAACGTCGCCTCCGGCTGCGGGCCGTTGTAGCTGACCACCGCTCGAATGGTCTCGCCCACCAGTCCGGGATCCTTCGCCTCCAGACGCAGGGTGGCGGTATTCCCCTCATTCTTCAGATCGACGCGGGCCTTGGTGGCCCCGTTGGCGATCCGCATGACGTAGCAATCGGTGCCGCCGTTCAGGAAGAAGAACTTGACGTACTCGCCGAGCGCTCCGCCCGAGGGGTCCTCCGAGAAGGCCCGCGTGAAATCGGAGTAGCTCACGCAGCGGATAGGGTCGAACATCGGGCCCCGTTTGGAAGTCCCGATGAACATGCCAATGGATGTGCTGACGCCGGCGATGGTCCTTACGCCGCTCGCGATTTCTTGCACATAGACGCCAGGATAAGTCGGTGTAACCGGCATTGCTAGGTTTCCTCCTCAGGTGAAACTCGCTCGAACTCCGCAATCTGGTGCTGTGCCGTGTGGTTGAGCTGGTAGAAGGGCGGCAGGGCCCCTCGGCGCGTCTCGACCACCAGGCTCCGCGACAGTAACAGGGCCACGGCCCGCTCTACTTCAGCCAAACTATGCTCCCTGCCTTCCTTCAAAAGCCACCACTGCGCGATGCCTTCCAGGGTGTCCTTGGCGTCTCGATGCTCCTGCAGGTACCGCAGGATGGCCCTTGCGATCACCACGTCCCCTGGTTTCCAGGTTTCTTCGCCCACGCGACTGCTCTTCGGGGTACAGCGGCGCGGTGGGGAGCACTTCCATCGCCATCCAGGCCTCTGCGGCGAACCTGTTGAATTCTCAAGGTAGCGAGCCACTACGCCACAGAGTAAATGGGTCCACTTTATCCCAGTACGCAATCGCACGAATAGGTCTGAGCCTGCTGGTATTGGCTAAGCCCGACGGACGGGCAAGTTTTAGCCCGGTACTGGGACAGAAAAGGCCCGGTTCAAGACAGCGCGACGCTACCGGCTGAGACGGTGTTTCTTAATGAGCCGGCCGAAGGCGCGGCGCTCCATACCGGCGGCCTTCGCGGCGTGTGTAACATTACCCTCGTGGGCTCGCAGCATGCCACTCAGGTAGCTGCGCTCGAACTGGGCGAGCACTCCCGCTTTCGTCTGACGGAAGGAGCCTCCCTCGCCGCCGGACGACGCGGCCGGTAGGGAGAGCGGCAGATCTTCCGCCTCCACGGTTTGGGATTCTGTCAGGACCAACACCTGTTGCACGGTGTTTTCCAGTTCTCGCACATTGCCGGGCCACGGGTAGCGGGACAGGGCTTCCGCAGCCCCAGGCGAGAAATGCCGCCCGTCTTGTCCGAAGCGGCCGCCGTAGAGCCGCAGGAAGTGGTTGGCCAGAAGCGGGATATCGGCGATCCGCTCCCGTAGCGGCGGCAACTTCAGATTGATCACGGCCAGCCGGTAAAAGAGGTCTTCGCGAAAGCTGCCGGCCCGGGCCCGTTCGAGGAGGTCCACGTTAGTAGACGCGATGATCCAGACGTTAGCCTGCCGGGGCTTGGCCGAACCGAGCGAAAAGTAGGTCTGGTCCTGGAGGAAGCGCAGCAGCTTGACCTGGCAAGCCAGGCTGAGGGTCTCAATCTCATCCAGAAACAGCGTGCCGCCCTCGGCCTCCGCGATCAGTCCCGGCTGCGCCGATGACGCCCCGGTGAACGCCCCACTGTGGTGCCCGAACAGCTCATTCTCAAACAACTCCAGCGGTATAGCGCCGCAGTTCACCGGCAGAAACGGCTTTCCCGCGCGCGGACTGCAATAATGCAGGGCGCGGGCGCAGCGTTCCTTGCCGGTCCCGGTTTCGCCGGTGAGCAGGATGGTGGATTCCGATCGCGCCGCCATCGAAATCTTGCGCCGCACGGATGCGAAGACCGGATCCTCTCCAATGAGCTGCGCCAGCCCTCGGGCGGCCAGTTCGCCGTCGGTCCCCGCCGGTTGCGCCGAGTCGGCTCGCGCTGGTAGCATGCGCCGGACCCGGGCATGCACCTCCGGCTCTCGAAGAGGGGTGAGGAGAAAGTCCGTGCCGGCCGCTGCCAGCGCCTCCATCAGAGGGGAAAGGGCATCGGCGGGAACCACCGGCAACAGGGGCGCGCCCCTCGGCGGGGTACGCAGGTTCGCCAGCAGGTCCTCGGCCTGCTCCGTCGCCGCCGGCAGTACCGGCATCACCAGGTGGGGCCGGGAGTTCTCCGGCACCGACCGCTCCACCAGTTCCACGTTGTAGCGGCTCTCGCTGGCAAGGATGGAGCGCAACAAAGCCCCGAGTCGCTGACCAGTTTCCTGATCGAGGATGAAGATATTTCGCTCCTCCATAGGCTGCACCTTCCTTCCACCGATCTGGCCGTTAGTAAGTGCCGGCTAGCGATTAGGGAGATAGTATCACGGACGGGGGCTCCGACTGTTCCTGGATAGAACCGAGACAGTCGGCCACGCTTCGAGCCCAGCGGTGAAGTTCCACGCGCGGACAGCGTCGAAGCGCCGGCCCGCGGCGCGGGACCTGGTCGGCCGCCTTAGCGCCGCGGTCCAGCCGCTCCCAGCCTCTGTCGCTCGAGGTGTTCCTGCAAGCTAACCCCCTGGCCCAGGGCGGCGGGGCACGGCGCCCTTCCAGCCATGGTCCGCTGTGGATGCCTCAGTAGGGCCTGGGAGTCTGGCTGGATCGGGAACCGCCGCGGTCCAGAACCATGGAGGACTTTCTCGTGGGGCCGGGCGAGAGTTAAACAGGCCCAGCGCGGACCTCCCTGGCGCCGGTCGCCTTCTCTCGAATTTTCTCTTTAGCCCGCCGGAGATGACATCCGGACCACAGGATCAGCAGGACGGTGATCAGAAGGGCGGTAGCAAACTTTTCCACCCGATTCGCCCGATTATACCGCAACCAACCAAAGCGTGATATCGTATCTGCTAGGGAGAGGCTCATGAAGTATTGGGGACTAGCGCTGGGAATGGTGGCAGCCGGAGCGGCGATGGGGGCGGATGTCCACTCCGCCTCCGCAGTGACATTTCACCGGGACGTTCTCCCGGTGCTGCAGAAGAACTGCCAGGGGTGTCACCGGACGGGGGAGGCGGCGCCGATGTCGCTGGTGACCTACCAGGAGGCGCGTCCGTGGGCCAAGGCCATTAAGGAAGCCGTATTGACCAAGCGGATGCCGCCGTGGTTCGCGGATCCGGCGCACGGGAAGTTTTCCAATGACCGGTCGCTGGCCCGGACGGAGATGGAAACGCTGGTGGCCTGGGCGGACCACGGGGCCAAGGAAGGGGACCCGAAAGATGCCCCGGCGCCCCGGAAGTTCGTCACCGGATGGAATATCGGGCAGCCGGACCTGGTGGTGGAGATGCCCCACGAGTTCCAGGTGCCGGCCTCCGGTACGATCGACTACCAATACATCGTGATTCCGGTCAACCTCACCGAGGACCGCTGGATTCAGTTGGCCGAGGTGCGGCCGGGGAACCGGGCGCTGGTGCACCACGTGATCGCGTTCATCCGGGGTCCCAAATCCAAGTGGATGCGCGACGCCCAGCCGGGGGAGCCTTTTGTGCCCAAGAAGCGCACGGACGGGCGGCGCGACGAGGGCGAGGGCAGCGGCGAGTTCCTGGTGGGGTACGCGCCGGGGACGGTGCCCGAGATGCTGGAGCCCGGTCAGGGGAAACTGATGAAGGCCGGCTCCGACCTGGTGTTCCAGATGCACTACACGGCCAACGGGAAGGCCGGGACGGACAGGACCAAGCTGGGCATCACCTTCTCCAAGTCGCCGCCCACGCAGCGGGTGCTGACGGCGGGGGCGCAGAACCGGAAATTCGTCATTCCGGCCGGGGCGGCGAACTATCGCGTAGACTCCGAAATGACCCTGCAAGACAGCGCCACACTGACCGGATTTCTGCCGCACATGCACCTGCGGGGCAAGAGCTTCGAGTACCGGCTGGTGTATCCCACGGGCGAGACCGAAATCCTGCTGCAGGTGCCCCAGTACAATTTCAACTGGCAGCTCTCCTACTACCTGGAGAAGCCGCTCCTGTTGCCGAAAGGGACCAAGATCGAGTGTACGGCCCACTTCGACAATTCCGCCAACAACCCCGGCAATCCGAACCCGAACGAAGAGGTGCGGTGGGGCGATCAGAGCTGGGAAGAGATGATGATCGGGTTCTTCGATCTGGCCATCGACGCGAAGGCGGATGCGGGCAAGCTGTTCCGCAAGGAGAAAGAGAACCGCACCGGCAGCGAAGACTAACTGCCTGTCATGACATGCCCCCCACATTAGGGGCTGGGTTGCAAAACGCAGCGCACGCCCTCAGCGTGCCGCGCCGGCGCTCCTGCCGACGCTTGGGACGTGGGTCGAGACGAGTCTCGACCCGGCAGGCTAAAGCCTGCGCCACGTGTTGGCTGCTACTAGGCGGGGCGGCAGCAGGACTGCTCCGCGCCCACGAGCCCATCACCACCAAACTCACCTGGACCAGAGAAATCTCGCGCGTGGTGTACAAGCGGTGCCTGGGATGTCACCACCAGGGGGGACGGGCGCCGATGTCGCTCGCGACCTACGACGAGGCGCGTCCCTGGGCCAAGGCGATCCGGGAGGAAGTGCTGGAGCGGCGGATGCCGCCGTGGGGAGCGGTAAAGGGGTTCGGGGAGTTCCGGAACGACGCCAGCTTGTCGGAGCGGGAAATCGAGATGGTCGCCAACTGGGTGGAGGGCGGGGCTCCGCCCGGGGAGGACATCTACTTGCCTCCGGTTCCTGGGGCCGCGCCGTCCGGGGAACCGGGTGCTCCAGCGGATGCCGCGGCCTTGGAATTGGGAATCCGCAAGAAATTGGAGAGGACGGTAGTGGCCGTAGGGGTCCGGGTCGAAGGTGGCGAGGGGTGGCAATGGGCCCAGGTGGTGGCGCACCGTCCGGACGGGGAGTTCATCCCGCTGGCGTGGGTCCAGAACCGCTCCCGGCATCAGCCCCGAGACTACTATTTTGCGGAGCCGATGCGGCTGTCGAAAGGAACCGAGGTGCAGGCGGCGTCGGAGGGCGGTGCGAAGACCTGGTTGCTGGTGGCTCGCTGACTGGCGATATAATTGGAAGCGTGGGGGCAGCCTGGTGGTTGATGGCGGCGTTGCTGGCGGCGCAGTTGCAGCGGCAGCGGCCGACGCCCGCGCCCCGGCTCGATCCCGATCTCGAAGAAGAAGAGACCCTCGACGCCACCTATACGTTCAACCCGATTCAGGCACAGAAGGAACTGCAGGTGGGGGACTTCTATGCGAAGAAGGGGAGCTGGCGGGCGGCGGCGGGACGGTACGAGCGGGCTACGAAATGGCAGCCGGACCTGGCCGAAGCCTATTACAAGCTGGGAGTGGCGCGGGAGAAGCTGAAGCGGTGGCAGGACGCGGCCGAGGCGTACAAGAAATATTTGGAGCAGCCGGGCGCCGCGAAGAAGGCGGGGGAGGTAAAAAAGAAGATCCGGGACCTCGAAGGGAAGAAACCGAAGGCTGATGCCCCCGCCCACAGCCCCTGATTGGTTTGACCGGCGTCCGCTGGTGGTGCTGGCGCTGTTTACCGTAGCGTTCTACTGGAAGCTCACCCTTACCGTCAACCAGTTCACCTTCCTCGAGACCCCGGACGCCGCATATCAAGTTTTGCCCTGGTATCAGTTCCAGGCGCGGGCGATGCATAGCGGCGTGTTTCCGCTGTGGGACCCCTATCAGTGGGCGGGACAACCCTTGCTGGGACAAATGCAGCCGGGGGCGGCGTATCCGCTGAACTGGCCGCTATTCCTGGCGCCGCTGCGGAACGGGTACATTCAACTCGTCTGGGTCCACCGGCACTTCGTGTGCATGCATCTGCTGGCCGCCTGGTTCATGTTCTGGTGGTGCCGCGAGATCAGGGCTTCACGGTTTGCGGCCGTGGTGGCGGGGGCGGCGTTTTCCTTCAGCGGATACGTCGGGACCACCACCTGGCCGCAGATGCTGCACGGGGCGATGTGGATTCCGCTGGTGTTCCTGTTCTTCCATCGGGCGGTGGAGAGGCCAGGGCGCGAGGCCGGCGTAAACGCGGTTTGGTGCGGGGGGGCGCTGGGGCTGGCCCTATTGAGCGGGCATCACCAGGCGC
>JBGOUV010000289.1:0-8855 GCA_041477815.1 Terriglobia bacterium
CCTACACCCTCGCCGCCGACGGCAGCGGCACGGCGTCGTTCGGCACGGCGGCCACTCTGTTTTCGGGGGCCCGCGACGTCTTCGTGTCGCAGGACGGAAACTACCTGCTCGGGATGTCGACGGCTGCCGGAGGCCGGGATATCTTCGTCGCCACGAAAAACTTCGGCGCGTCGGCCAGCAATGCCTCCTTCGACGGCCGCTATTGGATCGCCGAGCTGACCGTCGACGGCGGCCCCGGCTTGGCCAGCTTCAGCGCGGCCTCGGGCGCTTTGCGGGCGCTCGGCAACGGGCGTCTGGTCATCTCCGAGCGCCTCCACCAGGACACTTTCCTCCTGGACTTCACCGCCGTCAATTCCTACGCGGTCAACTCCGACAGCACCGGCAACCTGGCCCCGGTGCTGACCCCGGGCGTGAATAACATCGGGCTGGGCGTGGCCGTAGCGGGAAGGCCGAACAGCGTGGTCGGCGCCCAGATTGGCGCCGTGAACGCCAGCTCCGATCAGTATGGGTTGTTTTTCGGCGTCCGGGCGCCGGCGTTCACGGGCACGGGCGTCTTTCTGTCGCCGGACGGCGTGGTAAACGGGGCGTCATTCGCTCCCGCGCCCAACCCGGCGTGTCCGGGGGCCATCGTGTCGTTGTTCGGCTCGGGTCTGGCCCCCCGCGAGGGTCGGGCCTCTACATTGCCACTACCTACCACGCTCGAAGGCGTCTCGGCGACGGTGAACGGAACCGCGGCCGCGTTGTTCTTCGTCTCGGCGGGGCAGGTCAACATCCAGGTGCCCTTCGGCCTCACCGGCAACACCGCCACGGTGGTGGTGACCAACGCCGGCACGCGGTCCAACGAGGTGACGCTGCCGCTCGGCCGCACCTGCCCCGGTATCTTCGCCTATAGCGACGCCCAGAGTCCCAACCGGGCCATCATCCTGCACGCCGATTTCACGCTGGTCACCCCCACCAGCCCGGCGCGGCCCGGCGAGACCGTGATCATCTATCTCACCGGTCTGGGCGATTTGACTCCGGCGGTTGCGACCGGCGCCGGCAACCCGGGAAATCCGCTGGCGACGGCGGCGGATCGGCAGATCCAGATTCTGTTCGGCGGTGAGCCAGCAATTAACCCGGCGTTCATCGGCGGCGCGCCGTTCTTCGCCGGGTTGAACCAGATCAACGCGGTGATCCCGGCAAACGTATCGACCGGGACCAACGTCCCGGTGGCGATTTCAACGGGGAACGCGTTTACGGATTTGGTGGATATTTCGATTGGGAATTAATTAAGAACAACCGCTCCCCCGTACATGTGGGGCGTCCCCCCGGGGCCGCGCCGGGCGCACCAGCCCGGCCTGCCGAATTCCAGCAGGCGCGCCAAGCCGGCCAGGGGACCGGCTGCGGCCCAGGGAGGCCGCCCCCCATTTGTGGCCTGCCAGGGCCATGCGGAACTCCCTCACGGTCGCGGCTCCGTGACCCGCCGCAACACCCGCAGCAGATTGCCGCCCAGGAACTTCCGCACCCTCTCCTCCGACCACCCCCGCTTCAACATCGCCTCCGTCAGAAGGGGCAAGTCCCGCACATCCCGCACCCCCTTCGGCGGAGTCGGCCCCCCGTCGAAGTCGCTGCCCAGCATCACGTGGTCCTCTCCCACCAGCCGAATGGCGCGGTCCACCACGTCAAACCACTGGTCCACCGTCCACACCAGCTCCGGCGGCGCGTCCATGCCCACCATGGGAAACTGCGGCGCCACCATCCGATCAATCTCTTCAATACCCAGCTTCCCTTCCCGCCGCCCGATCTCGGTCGTATCCCAGAACGGCTTCCCTTCGTGCTTGGTGCGCCACTCGAACATCTTGACGTTGTGAAACTCGTTGCCGATGTGGAATCCGATTACGCCTCCCTTGGCCGCCAGCTTCTTCAGCAGCTCGTCCGGCATGTTCCGCGGGAGGTTGTTGAGACTCCGCAAACCATGATGGGTCGCAACAATTGGTTGCGTGCTGATCTCGAGGGTCTGCTCGATGGTCTGATCCGACGCATGGGACACGTTGATCACCATCCCCAACCGGTTCATCTCCCGCACCACCGCCCGCCCGCGATCGTTCAGTCCTCCCCACTTGGCCGGAGCGCAGCAGGAATCGGCGAAGTTGTTGGCCCAGTTGTGCGCCGGCAACTGCGCGGACCGCAGTCCCAGCCGGTAGAGCGCCCGCAGCACCCCCAGGTCGCCGTCCAGGTCAAAGCCCCCCTCCAGGTCCAGCACCGCGGCCATCTTCCCCGCCCGCGTAATCCGCTCGACATCCGACGCGGTCAGCGCCGGCTCGATCGTGTCCTTGTTCTTGGCCAACTGCTCGTGCGCCAGGCTGATCAGCCGCAGCGCCTGCTTGGTTTCATAGCGGGGCGGATAGTACTGCTCCGGGATAAATACGGAAAAGAACAGCGCGTCCAGCCCGCCTTGGCGCGCCCGCGGCAAGTCGAACTGGCCTCCTTCCAGCCGCTGTCCGATGTCTCCCCCGTGATAAAACTGCCGGTTGATGACATGGACATGAGCATCAAAGACCAGCGCCTCGCGGTGCACCCGAGCCGCCCGCTCGGAAACCTGCGCCGCCAGGACTCCACCGCATAACAGGAGCAGTCCGATTCTCATGGCCGCCAGTGTACTATGCCTTCCGCTATAATTGGGGCGCCATGAAGCTCTCGCGCCGCAGCGCCCTGAAAGCCGCCGCCATCGTCCCCTTCCAGACCGTCCGCGGTTCGGCCGCCAATTCCGCCCCCACCATCGGACTCATCGGCTCCGGCGGCCGTGGCACCTACGATACGGGACTGCTGGCGAAGCACACCCCGGCCCGCGTGGTCGCCCTCTGTGACCTCTTCGACGACCGCCTCGACCGCGCCCGCCAGACCATTCCCCTCCCCGACGCCAAGACCTATAAGAACTACCAGGACCTGCTCGCTTCCGACGTCGACGCCGTCCTCATCGCCACTCCCGTCTTCCTGCACCCCGAGCACTTCGAGGCCGCCGTCAAGGCCGGCAAGCACATCTACCTGGAGAAGCCCGCGGGCCTCGACGTAGCCGGCTGCAAGCGCGTCATCCGCGCCGCCGACTCCGCCGACCGCAAACTCAACATCACTTTCGGCTTCCAGCAGCGCTACGGTCCCGGCTACCGCAAGGCCCGCCAACTGGTCGAGGCGGGCGGCATCGGGGCCATTCGTATGGCCCATGCCCACTTCATCAAGGGCACCTTCACCGGCGACGAGAAGTCTTCCCTGCCCCCCGCCACCTACGAAGAGAAGATCCGCCAGTGGCACGTCTGGCGCGAGACGTTCGGGGACATCATTGTCGAAACCTACTGCCACAGCATAGACGTCCTCAACTGGTTCCTGGGCGGCCACCCCGAACGCGCCCACGGCTGCGGCGGCCGCACCGTCGAACCCCGCGGCGACATCCTCGACCACTGCGACGTGACCTTCACCTACGGCGACTCCGTACAGGCCGTCCTCACCGGCGCCCAGCTCACGCCCCGCTTCTATCGCAGCGTCCACGAGCAGTTCTTCGGCTCGAAAGGTGTCATCGAAACGGCGCGCGAATACTGGACCCACCACCGCGACCGCAACGACTCGGCGACCGAGCGCGAGCCCCAGGACATCACCATCAACGGCCTCCAGGAATTCGTCAAGCGCATCCAGGACGGCAAGCCCGAAAACACCGGAGTCCGTGGCGCTGAGAGCACCCTGACGGCCCTCCTCGGCCGCTTGGCCATCGATTTGCGGCGCGAGGTCACTTGGGAGGAGTTGCTCCGCACATGATTCCCCTGATCCTCCTGCTGGCCGCCGACGTCTCTCTATTCAACGGCCGCAACCTGGACGGCTGGGAAGGCGATGCCGCCGTCTGGCGCGTCGAGAACGGCGTCATCGTAGGCTCCACCGACCACCACCCCATCGAGCAGAACACCTTCCTCATTCATAAGACACCCTACTCCGACTTCCTTCTCAAAGCCGAAGTCCGCCTCCGCAACCACAACAGCGGCATCCAGTTCCGCAGCAAGGTGCAGCCCGGACCGGGCTGGGTGGTCAGCGGCTATCAGGCCGACTTCTCCGAAGCCGGCCCCGAAAAATCCGCCTGGGGCAACTTCTACGAGGAGAAGGGACGCGGCCGCGCCGTCATGAAGACCCCGGACGAGGGCTGGCAAATCGGCCGCAAGGTCTACCGGCCGAACGACTGGAACGCATACGAGATCCTCGCCCAAGGCCGCCGCATCCGGCTGCGGCTCAACGGCACGGTAACTATCGACAGTACTGACGACCAGGCCGCCACCGGCGTCATCGCCCTACAACTCCACGCCGGCCCCCCTATGCGCGTCGAGTTCCGGAATATCAAGCTGCAAAAACTTCCGCCAACGGGATCTCGATAGCGGGGCTCTCGGTCCGCAAAATCTCCACGAGTGCCCCCGCCGGGGCTTGCCGGGAGTAGCAGATGGCCTTGCGCTCCTCCGGGTCCACCAGCCAAATCCACTCCACGCCGATCGAGAAGTACTCCTGGATCTTCGGCTGCAACCGGACGAGTCGATCCTCCGCCGATAAGACTTCCACAACCAGGAAAGGAGCGACCGTGGGGATCCGCTGGCCAATGTTGCCCCTTCGCCAGACCGCGACGTCAGCAACCCGGTATCGCGTGGGATGGATCTGAATACGGATCTCCGGAATGGCCTCAATGCTCAGGCGTTCTTCCAACTGCTCCAGGAGGCGAAGAATCCTCTTCTGCGCCCTGCCGTGCGGCAGCTCTCCCATATTTCGCTCCACGATCTCACCGTCGAGATACTCGCAGTCCGCCCCATCGAAGCTCGTGTGGAGGTACTCCTCCACGTCCATGAGCGCCTTGGTCGTCATGTTAGGATTATACCGTGAGCCGCTATCGCATCGTCGATTTCGCCGATGTCCCCGGCGTTCCGTGCCCCTGCGGCACCGCCCGCCGCGCCTTCCACGATGCCCCCGACTTCCCCGCCACCGTGCACGTCACCGAAATCTCCGAAGACGCAGCCCTCCACTACCATAAGCAGCTTACCGAGACCTACTTCTTCCTGGAATGCGGTCCCCAAGCCCAGATGCAGTTGGACGGTGACCTGGTCCCCGTCCGCCCCGGTATGTGCATAGTGATCCCCCCCGGAGTTCGCCACCGCGCCGTAGGCAAGATGCGCGTAGTGATCTTCGTCCTCCCCAAGTTCGACCCCGCCGACGAGTGGCTCGACTAAGTCTCACTCCAACCCGAACACCACCAGCGAGCTGCCCGCGGCGATGGCGACATACTGCCGTCCTTCGCTGAGGTAGCTGATCGGACCGGCCCAAATCGGCCCCCCGGTCTGCAGCCGCCACAACAGCTTGCCGGTCTCCGCGTCCAGCGCGAAGAAGTCGCCTTCCATCGTGCCTGAGAACACCAGCCGTCCGGCGGTTGAGAGAATACCAGACCACGGCGGCGTATGCACCCGGAACTCCCACCGCATCTCGCCCGTCAGCGCGTCCAGGGCCCGCAGGGCGCCCCAACCCTCTTCGCCGGGAATGCGCCGCCGGCCCGCCCCGGCGAACACCTTTCCGGGCTCATACGGGGCCTCCGTCCGGTAATAGATGGCGCCCCATTCTCTGGCGTTCTGATAGAAGAGCCTCGTTTGCGGGCTGTAGGACGGGCTGTGCCAGTTGGCCGCGCCGTCGTCGTCGGGATACACCACCGCCCCCTCCACGCTGGGCACGGTGGACGGATTCGGAATCGGCCGCCCGCGCGGGTCGATGCCCTTGGCCCAGTTCTGCCGGGCGAACTGCTTGGCCAGCAGAAACTCCCCGGTAAGACGGTCCAGTAGGTAGTAGAACCCGTTGCGATTGGCGAACAGCACTAGCTTCCGCGGTCTTCCCCGGAACACCGTATCCACCAGCACCGGAATCTGGTTCGAGTCCATGTCGTTGACGTCGTGCGGCACAAACTGGAAATACCACTTCAGCTTTCCCGTATCCACGTCCAGGGCCACCAGGCAGTCGGAATACAGATTGTCGCCCTCGCGGACGTCGCCGATGTAGTCCGGCCCCGGGTTTCCCGTGCCCCAGTAGAGCAGGTTCGCCTCCGGGTCGTAGGAGCCGGTCACCCACGTGGTGGCCCCGCCGGTCTTCCAGCTTTCGCCTGACCAGGTTTCGTTGCCCGGCTCGCCCGGACCCGGAGTGCCCCACCAACGCCACGCGCGGCGGCCGGTGCGGGCGTCGTAGGCGTCCAGAAATCCGCGCACCCCGTACTCGGCCCCGGCCATCCCGATGATGATCTTGTCCTTCACCGCCAGCGGCGCCGGCGTGATGCTGTGGCCCGTCTTGTAATCCGCCACCTCGACGTCCCAGCGCACGCGGCCGGTCTTGCGGTCCAGCGCCACCAGGTGGGCGTCCACGGTGCCGACGAAGATCTGGTCGTCCAGCGCCGCCACTCCCCGGTTCACCTGCCCGCAGCATACGATCATCCCCTCGGGTATGTTGCGCCGGTAGGACCACAGCGGCCGCCCGGTGCGCAGATCGAGGGCGGTCACGTCGCTCGGCGGCTCGCTGATGTACATGACGCCGTCGATCACCAGCGGCGTCCCCTCAAACTTGTGCCGCCCGCGGATCTGGTACATCCACGCCGTCTTCAGCCGTCCCACGTTGGCGCGGGTAATCTGACCCAGCGTCGAGTATCTCTGAGACTCATAAGTTCCCGAGTAGGTCAGCCAACTACCCGGCTCGGACGCGGCGCGCAGAATGCGCTCGTAGGGCACTTGCGCGCGCAGCGCGGCCACCGCGAGCAAGAGCAGGAGGGCGCGTCTCATGGGAGCGATGCCAGGTAGGCCACCAGGTCTTCCACCTCGGCCGGCTCCAGGACGGTCCGGTAGGCCGGCATGGGCGACTTTCCCTGGTCCTTGTGGATTTCGGTCAGCTCGCGCTTCCAGAACGATTGCACCTGATCGGAGAGATCGCGCAACTGCAAAGAGAAGGTATCCTCATTGACGCGGACGCCGGTGATCCGACGGCCGTCCGCCGTCACCACCCGCACCTGGAGAAAGCCGCTGGGGACCTCCTTCTCCGGGTCGAGCAGCGCCTCCCGCAGATACTGCGGACTGCTGCGAGCGCCGGCGTCGCTCAGATCGGGCCCCAACCCGCCGCCGCGACCGGCCATGGTGTGGCACCGCCCGCAAGCGCCCTTGCCTTCGTACACCAAGCGCCCGCGGGCCGCATCTCCCGAAAGCGCCTGCGTCTCCACCCGCCCGAGCGTGCGCACAAAGGCCGCCACCTGCCGCGTCTGCCGGGCGCTCAGGGCCGACGCCGGCATTCCCGTTCCCGGAATCCCCCGGCTGATCACCTGGACCAGCGCCGCGTCATCGGAGGCGTGCCGCAATCGCGGTACGGCCAGGTTGGCCCCGCGGCCCCCGTCGCCCCGAGGTCCATGGCAATACGCACACTGCGACCCGAACAGGCGTTGGCCCTGCACCAGGTCGTCGGGAGTAGTCTGGCCCCAGGCAACGGCGCCGGCCAACAGGAGTAAGGTAGCTTTGATCAAGAGAGTTCACCTGACAGCCTAACACCGTATGCTGGTCAGGAGCATACGCCCGGCCTGCGAACCCCTGAAGCGAACGTCCGGCCTCCCCGGCCACCTCCTCCCGAAGATCCGGAGCTAAGGTAGTGCGAAGCGGTAGCCTACCCAGGGTTCCGTCAGCAGGTAGCGAGGCCGCGAAGGATCCGGCTCGATCTTCTTGCGAAGCTGATTGACGAACACGCGGAGGTACTCGACCTGGTCCCCGTAATCGGGTCCCCAGACCGCTTGCAGGAGCCTGGCATGAGGAATGGGCACATTGGGATTCGCCAGCAGATAATACAGGAGGTCGAACTCTTTGGGGGTGAGGCGGATCTGTTTCCCCTTCGAGATCACCCGCCGGGTCGTCAGGTTGATCTCCAGGCCCTCCAGTCGAACCAGTTCCACCCCGCCTCCCGGCGCGGCCGGCAGCCGGCGCAGCGCGGCCCGGATGCGCGCCAACAGCTCCGGGGTGCTGAAGGGTTTGGTCACGTAATCGTCCGCTCCGGCGTCCAGGGCGGCCACTTTGTCCGGTTCGGAGTTGCGCACGGTCAGCATGACGATCGCCGCTTCGGAGCCGGCGCGGATCTGACGGCAAGTCTCCAGGCCGCCCAGGCCCGGCATGTTCATGTCCAGCAGCACCAGGTCGAAACGGCTGTCGCGCACCGCCTCCAGAGCGTCTTCTCCGCTGCGGGAGTCGTGGACTTCGTAGCCCTCGGCGGTGAGGGTGGTCCGCAAGACGCGGCGAATCTGGGGCTCATCATCTACCACCAATATGCGACCGGCGCTCATACCGTGGAAGCCTCCGCCACGGGAACCGTTACCCAGAACTCCGCGCCGGAGCCGGCGGCCGCCTCCACCCAAAGATCGCCGCTGTGCGCGCGGATGATTTCTCGCGCGATGTACAGTCCCAGGCCGCTGCCGGGAACCCGGTCCCGGGCGGTATCCCGGCGGTAGAACTTGTCGAAGACCCTCTCCCGGTCGCGCTCCGGAATCCCCGGGCCGCGGTCGCGGACCCGGATCGTCACCCGCCCCTCCCCGGCCTCGGCGGTCAGGTCGATCGGCGAGGCGGGGGGGGAGTACTTCAGGGCGTTTTCCAGAATCTGCCGCAGCGCCAGCGAAACCAGGTCCGGGTCGGCGAAAATCAGCGGCAGCCGCTCAGCGATATGCAACCGCAGGCTCCTTCCCTCCATTCTCGGCTCGAAGTGCTCCAGGACGCGCCGCATTAGCTCCGGTGTCTCCAGCGGCTGCCGTTCCAGCCGGACCTTCCCCGCATCGATCTGCGACATACGGACGGCTTCAGTGA
>JBGOUV010000496.1:0-4222 GCA_041477815.1 Terriglobia bacterium
GTGCAGTTCAGCGCCGAGTTTTTCAATCTCTTCAACAAGGTGAATTTCCTCGACCCCGGACTGAGCCTGACCAGCCCGCAAACGTTTGGCGTCATCACCACGCAGTTGGTGCCGCTGAACCGCAGCTTCGGCAGCCGGGCGGTGCAGTTGGGCTTGCGCGTGGAGTTCTAGCCCTTCAGCCGGCACCGAGCGTAGTCATCCAGATGTTGGCCGTCTGCTCCGACAGGTTGAACACCACCTTATCCCGCACGACCGAGATGTCCAGCGGGTAGAACGGCACGTTCCTCATCGACCGGCGGGCGCTGTGGAAGCGATACACCGGCAGACTTTTTTTGGCGTCATCACCACCCGGTTGGCGCCGCTTAACCGCAGGACCTAAGCAGGGACCTGGCCCAGGAGAGCTGATTTTCACCGTTAGCTCTGGGCCACCACCTGCAGCACTTCCGTACCATACTTGGCCAGCTTGGCGGGCCCTATGCCGGAGATCTGGGACAGGGACTCGGACGAGTCGGGACGGACGGCCGCGATGGAGCGAAGGACGGCGTCGTGCAGGATCATGAAGGGAGCAATTCCTTGGCGGCGCGCGGTTTCCAGGCGCCAGGCGCGGAGACGTACGAATACGGGCTCGTCGGCGGCAGTGGGCTCCTGGCGGATCCTTTCGGTTCGAGGGGGCCGCTCCCGGAGGGGCGTGGGCGAATCCGGGGCTGCTACTGATTCGTCCGCCGCGGCTGGTGGGGGACGGATTCCTTCCCTGCGGGGGGAACGCTCCCGCACGGTGGCGGCGCGGCGCTCCGGGGCAGGCAGCCAGTCGGGGGCGGCGCCGCAGACGTCGCACATCCGGCAGATCTGCGACTTGGCGCGCTCGCCGAAATGGCGCGATATCACCACGTGGCGGCAGTGGGCGGCCTCCGCATAGTGGCGCATATCGTTGAACCGTCGCCAAGCCCGGGTCCGCTCCTGATCGTCGGTGATCTGCTTGAGAAAGAAGGCGATCACGCCCACGTCCCGCTGCTGCCACAGCAGCAGGCAGTCGCTCGGATCGCCGTCGCGGCCGGCGCGGCCAGCCTCTTGGTAGTATTGTTCGATCGACTTGGGCAGGGTCAGGTGAATCACCGCCCGCACGTCGGGCTTATCGATGCCCATGCCGAAAGCTACCGTCCCGACCAGGACGGAGGGATCCGCCCGCATCCAGCCTTCCTGGGACGCGCGCCGCCGGGCCGGCTCCATCTGGGCGTGGTAGGCGACCGCCGGAAACCCCCGCTGGCTCAGCTTGGCCGCGGTCTTCTCCACCTGGTCGACGGTGGCGGCGTATACGATCACGCTGGACCCGCGATGAGCGCCCAGGGCCGCCTCCAGCAGCCGCCACTGCTCCTCCGGCCCGGCCAGGCGCGCCAGGTACCGCAGGTTGGATCGCTCGAAGCTGCGAATGAACTTGGCCGGATCGCGCAACTGGAGCTGGGCCAGGATGTCGTGCCTGACGCGCTGGGTGGCGCTGGCCGTGAAGGCCAGGATCGGCGCCTGCGGATGCAGCTCGCGCAGGCCGTGCAGGTGCCGATACTCCGGGCGGAACTCGTGGCCCCACTCCGAGATGCAGTGCGCCTCATCGATGGCGAAATAACACACCCGGGCCTGGCGCAGCAGCTCCCGGGTGTCCTCGCGCAGCAGGCGCTCCGGCGCCAGGTAGAGGAGCTTCAAGGTACCGGCCTGCAGCTCTTGCTGGACCTTCTGCTGCTCCGCCCAGCCGACGCTGCTGTTGAGCGCCGCCGCCCGGATCCCGCGCCGGTTCAATTGCTCCACCTGGTCCCTCATCAGGGCGATCAACGGGGACACCACCAGCGCCGTCCCATCCAGGAATAGTGCGGGCATCTGGTAACAGAGCGACTTGCCGCCGCCGGTCGGCATGACCACGGCCGCGTCCCGCCGCGCCAGCACCGCTTCGATGATTTCCTGTTGCAGGGGTCGGAACGCCCGCGATCCCCAATACCGCTCGAGCGCTTCGAGCAGGTCCTCGGAGCTAGCCACCGCTCTCTATTATGCCAGTCCCGCGGGCCGCACGTGTGTGATACTATCGCGGGTTCCAGGAGGAGCGTCCCATGACATCCGTGACCTCTCGCATGCTTCTGTCGGTGGCCCTGCTCGTTGTGGTTTTGCCCATACCGGCGAGCGCGCAAAGACCCCAATGGACCCGCCAATCCGGAGCCCCCAGAGACGACGAGGCCTACGCGGTGGCCGCGGGCCCCGGCGCCGTCTACATTGTGGGGGAAACCATCGGAGCCTTTCCGTCGCAGACCAACCAGGGAGGGCGCGACGGTTTCGTGCAGAAATACGACGTGCTCGGGAACCTGCAGTGGACGCGCCAGTTCGGGACCTCCGACAAAGATAGCCCGCGGGGGGTGGCTGCCGACGCCAGCGGCGTCTACGTGGCCGGATTCACGGACGGCACCTTGGGGCAAAGCAGCGCGGGAAGCACCGATGCGTTCGTCCGGAAATATGACGTAAACGGGAGCGAGCAGTGGACGCGCCAGTTTGGGACCTCTCGCGTCGATCAGGCCTTGGCGATAGCGTCGGATGGGACGAGCATCTATGTTGCCGGCACCGTCCAGGGCGCTCTCCCCGGACAGACCAACGTTAATTTCGGCGGTGACGCCTTCGTGCGTAAGTATGACGCCAACGGCAACGAGGTGTGGACCCGCCAGTTCGGGACGGGCGATACGGAGGAGGCTTACGGGGTGGCGGTGGATGCTTCCGGCGTTTATGTCGCCGGGCGCACCAACGGGGCGCTGGCGCAACCAGCGCAAGGTACCGACGTGTTTGTGCGCAAGTACGACGCCAGCGGGAACGCGGTGTGGACGCGCCAGTTCGGGGGCCCCGGCGCTGATTATGGGAATGCCGTGGCAGTAGACGCCACCGGGGTCTACGTGGCCGGAGAGACGGGGGGCCTGCCCGGACAGACTAAGATCGGCGGACTTTTTGACGCCTTCGTCGCCAAGTTCGACCTCGCCGGCACTCCGCAGTGGATGCGCGAATTCGGGACCGACTCGGAGGACGCGGCTTACGGGGTGACGGTGAACGCCGGCGGAGTCTCGGTGGTCGGTTATGTGGGCAACTTCCTGCCCGGATTCACCAACCTGGGTCAAAGCGATGCCTACATTCGCCGGTACGACGCCAACGGCGCCGAAACGGGGACCCTGCAGTTTGGGGGTAACGCCCACGATGTGGTTTACGGGGTGGCCTCGGATGGCCTCGCCGTCTACGTCTGCGGGTACAATCTCATCAGCAATCAGGGTTCTGACGATGCTTTTGTTGCCAAGTTCCCGAATCCGCCGGACGTGAGTCCGGGCGGTGTGGTCAACAACGGCAGCTTCGCGCCGAGTCCCGCGCCGCTGGCGCCGGGATCGATCGCGGCCGTCTTCGGGACCAATCTGAACGACGGTTCGGTGGTGCTCGCTTCCAGTTTTGGGCCGGACGGGAAACTGGTTGCCACCTTGGGAGGCTCCAGCGCGACGATCAACAATCTCCCGTCGCCCATGTTCTATTCCACCTCGGGCCAGCTGGGGGTGCAGATTCCCTTCGAGACGGCGGGGCAGACTTCAGCCACCATTCGGGTGACGGTGAACGGGCAGACCAGCGTGCCGCGCACGTTTGCGATCGACGCCCTGGCGCCGGGCATCTTCACGGTCAACTCGGCGGGCACCGGGACGGCGGCGGTCCTGCATCAGGACGGGGTCACGCCGGTCACGGCGCAGAGTCCGGCGAAGCCCAACGAGATCGTGGTGTTTTTCGCGACCGGGCTGGGGGTGCTCTCGCCGCCGCTGGGGACCGGAGAACCTTCGGTGGGAAATCGGACGGCAGCGCCGACGGTCACCATTGACGGGGCGTCGGCGGAGATTCTGTTTTCCGGCGCCGCTCCGGGTTTCGTGGGGTTGAATCAGATCAATCTGCGGATTCCCCCGGGTACACGCACGGCCGGCAATATCCCGGTGGTGCTCAGCGTCGGCGGGAAGCAGAGCAATGCGGTGACGATACCGGTCGCTCCGTGACGCCCCGCACCGAGCCGCGGCCCGGTTTGACAGGCTGCGACGCCTCCTGTCAAAATGAAAGTGCCGTGCGGATGTGGCGGAATTGGCAGACGCGCTAGATTCAGGTTCTAGTTCTCGCAAGGGAGTGGAGGTTCAAGTCCTCTCATCCGCACCAAGAACCAATAGATTACAACGTCACCAAC
>JBGOUV010000315.1:0-8143 GCA_041477815.1 Terriglobia bacterium
CTCTTGCCAGGACGAAAAGTCGCAGATCAAGAACCGGGCCAAGGCGCTCCGCGTATTGCGGTCGCGGCTCTACGAAATGGAGCGCCAGAAGCAGCACGACGCCATGGCCGAAGAGCGCCGCAACATGGTCGGCTCGGGAGACCGCAGCGAGAAGATCCGCACCTACAACTTCCCCCAAAACCGCGTCACCGACCACCGCATCGGCCTCACCCTCTACCAGCTCGAGCAGGTCATGGACGGCAAGCTCCAACCCTTCATCGACGCCCTGGCCGCCCACTACCAGACCGAGAAGCTCAAGCAGGAAGCGGTGCTGGTTTAGTACCTTGGACGTCGCCACCGCCCTCCAGCAAGGCGTCGAAGCCCTCCAGCGCGACCACATCGCCTCCCCGCGCCTCGCCGCCGAGGTCCTGCTGGCCCATGCCCTGGGCTGCGACCGGGTCCGGCTCTACTCGCATCCCGAGCGCGAGCTGACCCCGGTCGAGCAGCTCCACTACGGCCGCTATCTCTACGAACGGCTGCGGCGCAAACCGACCCAGTACATTACCGGACGCCAGGAGTTCTACGGCCGCGAGTTCCAGGTGACGCCGGAAGTCCTGATCCCCCGCCCCGAGACCGAGCACGTAATCGAGACCGCCCTGCGCGTGGCCGCCGGAGCCCTCCGTGTCCTGGACGTAGGTACAGGGTCCGGCAATCTGGCGGTGACGCTAAAGAAGGAGTGGCCCCGGGCGGAGCTCTTCGCCTCCGACATTTCCCCCGCCGCTCTAGCCGTAGCCCGCGAGAACGCGCGCCGCCTCGAAGCTCCCGTCCATTATTTCTGCGCCGACTTACTCGCTGCCTGCGCGTCCGCCTGGTTCGACCTGGTGGTCTCGAACCCGCCCTACATCCCCCCCGACCAAGCTCCCGGCCTCGCCGCCGAGGTACGCGACTACGAGCCTCCGGTGGCCTTGTTCGGCGATCTGTACCGTCGGCTGCTCGACGGTGCCGCCCGGGTCCTGCGTCCCGGCGGGTGGCTCATCGTCGAGATCCCGTACAACGGCCGTGAACGCATCGACGCCCTGGCCGGTCCGGCCTGGGACCGCGGGATTGTGGAGTGCGACCTGGCCGGCTTCGACCGGGTATTGGCATGGAGGCTCCGTTAGGGCCGCCCTACCATAGGTACTTCAAGCCGAACTGGATGGTCCTCCCGGCCCCGGCGCCGTTCAGACGGCCGTACGTGGCGCTGGTCAGATTCGCCACCGGGTTGCTGAAGTTCACCTGGTTGAACAGGTTGAAGAACTCCGCCCGGAACTGCACCCGCTGCCGCTCCATCACCTTGATGTCCTTCAGGATCGCCAGGTCGGTCTGCACCTGCGGAGGTCCGACGAAGGCGCTGCGTCCGGCGGTGCCGTAGCGGCCCACGGCCGGCAGCACAAACGCCGTCCGGTTGAAGTAGTTATTGATCATATCGTTGCGATCGGTGGGGGTGCGATTCGGGTCGCCCACGATGTCGGGATGGAACGAGCCGGTGCAGCCGCTGCCGTCGAACGCGCGATCGGTGCCGCTCACCGGCGTCACCGGGGCGCCGCTCTGGATGGTCTCGAACCCGGAGGCGCTCCAGCCGCCCAGAACTCTGCCCCCCAGCCCGTGCTGCGACTCGAACACCGGCGGGCTCCACACGCCGGAGAATACGAAGGCGTGCCGGCGGTCCCAGCTCGACAGCCCCTTGTCCGCCCGCACGTCGAACGGATTCGACAGGCAGCCGCCCAGGTTGTCGGTGGAGCTGCTGTCGATCGACTTGGACAGCGTATAGGAGGTGTTGAACTGCAACCCCTTCGCGTACCGTTTGTTCAGCTCGATCTGCCCGCTGTGGTACCCGCTGGTGAAGGCGTTGTCCAGGTAGAGCCCTTGCGGTCCGTAGACGCCGGGCAGGAAGGGGACCCGGCTCTCGGCGTTGCTCACCGTGGAGAGAGCCTGACCCTGCGCGTTATTGCCGGGAATGTACGGCGCCGCGTTGAAGGGCCGGAAGGCGATCAGCTTGCGTCCGGTCTTTCCGATGTAGGCGGCGGAGAGAGCGTAGCTCCGCCCGATCTCGCGGACGATGGTGAGGTTCCACTCCTGCACGTAGGTGCTGCGCAGGCTGTTGGGGCCGATCCCGCTCCAGAAGCCGTTGATCGGAAATACAAAGCTGAAGGCATTGGGATCGATGAACGCCGGCGGGGCCACGGCCCCGATCGAGCCGAAAGGATCGAACAGCCGGCCGTTGCGGAAGGTCCGGGCGCCGCCGTTGAAGGGCGGATTCTCCTGCGCGATGGTATCGGTGTTGAACGTATCGTAGAACAGGCCGTAAGCGCCGCGCACGGCGGTGCGGCCGTTTCCGAACACGTCCCAGGCGAAGCCGAAGCGGGGGGCAAAGTTGTTCTTGTCGGTATTATACAGACCGCGGGGCAGATCGCCGGGGAACAGCATACCCGGCGGCGCGGTGGGAATCTTCTTCGACCGCACGCTGGCATCGGGCACCACCGTGTTGATGGCGTCGTGCTTGTCGACCCAGGGGGTGGGCAGCTCATAGCGCAAACCCATATTCAGAGTCAGGCGGGGCGATAGCCTGAAATCATCCTGCACGAACCCGACGGTGAACGTGTTGCCGCCGTCGTTGTTGCGAACCCCGTTGGTGATAGGCACCTGCTGGTAGGCGCCGATCAGGAAGTCGGCCATGGGATCGCCCCGCGTGGCCACGCCGCCGCCCGTCCGCTCGCCGCTGAAGCTGAACTGGGGCGGGCCGAGGAACGACTGGAAGAACCCGAGGTCGAGGTGTTCAAACCCGAATCGCAGGTTGTGGCGGTTGCGGACCCAGCTTACGTGCTCCTGGACCTGGTACACGTTGGAAGCGAACTTCACCGGCCCGCCCGAGCCCAGGGCGAAGCGGCCGCTGACGCTGAAGCGCGGCGACCCGCCGTTGGTGTACAGGGGCATGCCCCGGATCCCCAGCTCCTCCGGGGTCCGCGTGACGGTCGGAGTGTTCAGCGAGAAGGAACGGGTGAATCCCAGGGTCAACTGGTTGATCAAGGTCCCGGAGGCCGTGTAGGTGTGGCTGATGCCGGCGTTGTGGAAGACCGGCTTCTGGTCCTGGCTGGTCCACCCGGGGATGTTGGTGCCGAAGGCGACGCCATTGGTGACCGCCCGGTTCTCGTTGTAGTAGTAATGAGCGAACAGCGACTGTTTGGCCGTCAGGTTCACGTCGCCGCGCAGCATGTAGAGCTTGGCGTCCCGGGGATTGGACCCCAGCGCCTGGATGGTGCCGCCCGCGACTACCGGCACGAACTCCAGCACCTTGCGGGCCGCCGGGTCGAATTGGGACGCCGGAATACGGTTGCCCGCATACGGGGTGTTGTCGAACGGGTTCACCAACTGCCTGCCCGGCAGCAGGGCCGAGAAGTCGCCGGCCACTTCCGCGCTGGTGGGAGGCAAGGCGGTGGTGGCGGACGCCTGCCGCCGGTCCTTGATGCCCTCGTAGGTTCCGAACAGGAACACCTTGTCCCGCTTGAGGGGACCGCCGGCGGCCGCGCCGAACTGGTTCTGGATCAGTTGCGGCTTCACCGCCTGGAAGAAGCTTCGCGCGTTGAGGTTGTCGTTGCGGTGGAATTCCCAAGCCGCCCCGTGAAACTGGTTGGTGCCGGTCTTGCTCACCAGGGTGATGTTGGCCCCGGGATTGCGCCCGCTGTCGGCCGCGAAGTTGCTGGTCTGGATCTTGAACTCCTGCACCGCATCCGGCGGCGGGCCGTTGAGTCCCGTGTTGCGCGAGGGGTTGTTGAAGTAGGTGCCGTTGAAGCGGTTGTAGTTCATGTTGCGGCGGCCGCCGTTGACGTTCATCACCGGGCCCGCCCGGGCGTCGCCCAGATCGGTATTGTCGGGGGCGGTCACCCCCAGCACGCCCGGCAGCGTGGCCGCCAGGGCGAACACGTTGCGGGCCCGCAGCGGCAGGTTGACGATCCGCCGGTCGTCGATGGTCGCCGAGCTCTGCGAGGAGCGGGTGTCCACCAGCACGGCCTGCGCCGACACCTCCACCGACTCCGTCACCTGGCCGATCTCCAGCGCGATGTCGGCGCGGACATTATCGTCCACGCGCAGCACCACGCCGGCGTTGCGGTATTTCTTGAACCCGGTGACTTCGGCGTCGAGGGTGTAACTGCCGGAAACCAACGCGAGGATCTGGTAAGAGCCCGCGGCGTCACTGGTGGTGTTGCGGACCGCCCCGGTGCCCTCGTGCGTCAGCGTGATATTGGCCCCGGGGACCACCGCGCCGGAATTGTCCCGGACGAATCCGCTGATGGTGCCCCGGTTCTGCGCGGCCAACGAGCCGGCCAGGAGCAGAAAAGCAAACCACGTGCCTAAACGTCTCCTCATTATGGACTCCTTAGTCAGAGCTTGGTCACCATGTGGGGCGGTGCCCCTGCGCCGCGGCTGGCCCCCTGGCCAGCCTCTTACGGGCCTTTCCGTGAGCCGGCCAAGCCGACCAGGGGGTCGGCTGCGGCCCAGGGGGGCCGCCCCACACAGATTTCGTGACAGGTCTCAGAACCGCACCCGTAGCGAGAACTGGACGATGCGGGGATCGTTGCCCTGTGTGCTCAGATCCTGCAGTCCGGTGGTGGCGTTCGGGTTGTTGTCGTTCGGATGATTGAAGAAGTTGAAGAAGTCGGCGGTGAACCGGGCGCTGACCCTCTCGGTCAAGCTGATGTTCTTGAAAAACGCCACGTCGGTGTTCCACGCTCCGGGACCCCGGAAGAACGCCCGCGCGTTCCAGTTCACCATGTCGGTGATGGCGGTCAGGCGGGTGGTGCCGTCGCGCAGGAGCTGCGGGACCCGGTTGTCGAACGCCGTTCCGATGGGGTGGTAAACGCGCGCCGCGCGGTCCACCGGCACCAGCCCCTGCAACGCAGTTTGGTCGACGTTGGTGGCCAGCCGCGGGTCGAAGTCCCCCTTGAACCACAGCCGCTGCGGGCGGCCGTTGAAGGTCATCAGCAGCCGCTGGTTGGCGTCCATGGTCGGGTCGCCGAACAGGTAACCGCCCGCGCCGACGCTGAGCCAGTTCCCGCCGCGCCAGTCGCCGATGGTGGCGATCTGCCAGCCGCCGATCACGTGGTTCACCACTCCCTTGCTGTCCCGTCCGAAATGCTTCCCTCTTCCGAACGGCAGGTCATAAATGCCGTTGAACCGGATGTGCTGGGGCGGAATGTTGGTCGAGTTCTGGTACCCCAGCCGAATCCGGTCCTCGTAGCTGAGATTCGGAGCGCCGAGGAGCTGGATGTTCTCGGGGACCTGGGAAATGCCGTTGGTCGAGTTGATGCTCCCGTTGCCCGACGAGAAACCGCCTTCGTCGGTGGTGGTCATGGAATGGGTGAAGACGTAGAACCACTGGAAGGCCAGGCCGTTGGCATAGCGGCGTTCCACCTCCGCCTGCAATGAGTGGGTATTTGCAAAGCCGGTATGGTTGGCGGCGTTGAAATTCCAGTTCGGATTGATGCGGCGCTGGTCGGTCACGGCGGGGCGGATCAAACCGGTGCGGGCCTGGTAGTTGAGCTCCGACTCCACGGCGTTGATCGCGAACTTCTGCTCCAGGTTGCGGCCGCGGTCGCCGATATAGCTCAGCCGCAGGGCGGTGTTCGTCAGGATCTCCCGCTCCAGGGTGAAATGCCACGACTGCGCGTGATCGTCCCTCCAGTCGCGGACGTCCCACGGCACGAAGCTCTGGGCCGTGGACGGAATCGTCACCAGGCCGGCGGTGTCCACGGTGGCCCGTCCGATGAAGAACTCCGGCCGCGGCGCGGTCCGTACCGCGAAGCTGCCGGTGCCGTCAAAGCTGCCGATCTGGTTGACATACCTCAGGTTGAGAGGCGGGTTGGTCCGCGAGGCCTGCAGGATCTGGGACAGCGGCATGGTCCAGAAATACTCCCCGTAGCCGGCGCGCACCGCGGTGCGGCTGGTGATCCGGAAAGCGGCGCCGATGCGCGGGCCGAAGTTGTTGTTGTCGCTGGGAAGCAGCGAGCTGGGGAAGCCGGCCGCGCTGGCCGTGGTGTAGCTCAGGCCCCGCCGGGACCAGGATTCGAGCAGCGACGGCGGGATGCCGGGCAGCGTGTTGATGGCGTGGTCGCCCGGCGTGATCACTTGGAACTGGCCGGCAAACTTGGCCAGGTCCACGTTCACCAGCCGGTTGTATTTCTCCCGGTAGGGGGTCCACTTGTCCCACCGCACGCCCAGGTCCAGGGTGAGGCGGGGGGATACTTTCCAACTGTCGTGGAAATACAAGCCCGCTTCCTTCTGCTGGAAGTAGAAGTAGCCCCGGTTGTACTGGTTGGAGAGGAAGGTCGGCAGCCCCAGAGCCATGGCCGCCTGGCCGCTGCCGGTGCGCGTGACGGCCTGGTCGGCGGCCGGATCGTAGTTGGCCGTCCAGGCAGTGCCGAAGGTGTGGCTGCCCTGGGCCTGCTGCAGCTCCCGGATGTTGTTGTACTCGTAGCGGATCTTGCCGCCGAACTTGATGGAGTGCTTCCCCTTGATCCAGGTCAGGTTGTCCTCTATGTTGTACGCCGTCAAGTGCTCGTCCTTGCGATTGTCGGCATCCCAGAAGAAAGTTTCGTTGCCGAAGCTGGGCCAGCCGGTCACGCCAAAAGGATTAGGGAAACCGAGCAAATCGGCCCAGTTGGTGAAGTCGGCCAGGGTCCCGGAGCTGTTCGCCGAGCGATTGTTGCTCAGCAGCAGCTCACTGAAGAAGTTGGGGTTGAAGATGTGGGTATGAGTGATCGCGGTGGTGTAGACCGGAACGTTCCCGCGGCCGCTCCCAAAACCGTTGGGAACGTCGGTGGGGGATCCGAATCGCCCGCCGAGCTGGGAATTGATCCGGCGGCTGTAAGTGACCCGGCCCGAGAGGCTATCTTTGTCGGAAAACCGGTGGTCCCCTTTCATGGTGTACGTGTAGGTGTCCACCTTGTTGGAGTAGAACCGTTGCAGGTTGGTGCCCTGGAACGGATTTGTGGCATTGGTGGGCAGGTTGGTGACCGCTCGCACCACGCCGTTGATCGGCGCGATCCGGGCTTGCGGAATGAGGTTGTTCGAAAACGCCGTCCGGACGCCGCGGGCGTCGGTGGTCAGCGGGTCGAAGATGATGGTCCGGTTGTTGTTGGTGTCGATCATCTGGCTGAAGTCGCCGCCCCAGATGGCCGTCGTCGGAACCACATCTTCCTGGAAGGCGTCGGTGCGCTGGCGCGACCCTTCATAGGAGAAGTACCAGAAGGTCCGGTCGCGGCCGTTATACACCTTGGGGATGAAAACCGGCCCGCCGGCCGAGGCGCCGAACTCGTTGCGGATCAGCTTGGCCGGCTTGGCGCCGTCCTGGCGCTGGCGCGCCCTCAGACCGTGGGCGTTGTTGCGGAAGGTTTCGAAGAAGTCGCCGTGCAGCGTGTTGGTGCCGCTCTTGCTCACCAGAGTCACCGTCGCCGGACGGGAGTAGCGGGCGCTCGACCCGGTGGTCTCGATGCGGAATTCCTGGATGGTGTCCAGCCCCGGCGTGACCCGGACGATGCCGCCTCCGAAGCGGTCCACCAGCGAGACGCCGTCGATCAGCATCTCGGTCGCCCCGACCTTGAGCCCGTTCACCCGCGGATTGCCGCCACCCTCCACGCCCGGCGTGAGATTGAACAGGTTGGTGATGGCGCGGCCGTTGAGGGGCAACTGCTGGATCCGGAGGGCGTCCTTGACGTCGGACACCTCCATGCTGGCCGTCTCGATGATCGGAGTGGAGTCTCTCACTTCGACCGTGGTTTCGACGGCGCCCACCTCCAGGGCCGGGTCCACCAGCGCCGATTGTCCGACTTCCAGCACCAGCGAGCTCGACCAGCGCTTGAAGCCCTGGGCTTCCACCGTGATGCTGTAGCGTCCGGGCGGGACGTTGCCGAAGTAGTAGAGGCCCACCGAAGAGGAGTCCGCCCGGCGGGCGATGTTGGTGGCCAGGCTGGTGAGGGTGACCTTGGCGTTGGGGATGGCCGAATGCGTGGCGTCGGAAACGGTGCCTTGCACCGTACCGCTCCCGGTTTGAGGCAGAGCGGGGAGAGCCAGCAGAAAGGAGAGAAAGATGATTCGCATTAGCGTAACCTCGGTTAGGAGTAGTATACAA
>JBGOUV010000215.1:0-11866 GCA_041477815.1 Terriglobia bacterium
AGCTCGCCCCCCTCCCCCCCGCGCTCCCCGCCCACATGTCCCCACCGTGATCCACCACCGTCTGCCGCGCCAGGGCCAGCCCCAACCCTGTCCCGTTCTTCTTCCCCTCGCTGGCGAACGGCTGGAACAGCCGGTCCCTCACGTCCGGATGTATCCCCGGCCCCGTATCCGTCACCCGCACCGTGATCGACCCATTCTCGGTCGTGGCGTCCACCGTGATCCGGCCGCCGTCGGGCATCGCCTCCAGCGCGTTCACCAGCAGGTTGGCGAAGGCCCGCTCCAGCCGGCCCCGGTCCGCCGTCACCAGCTTGTCGTTGGGCACCTCCACCGCCACCTCCACCTTCTGGGCCTCGGCCGCCGCTCGCAGCGGCTCCAGCGCGGCCTGCGCGATCTCCGACACCAGGCATTCCTCGCGCAGCTCCCGCGTCCGCCCTCGCGTTACGTTGAGCAGGTCCTCCAGCATGTCCTGGATCTTCTTCGACGCCTTGTACAGGTTCGCCGACAACCGCTTGCGCTGGTGCTCGGGCAGCTCCGACGTGAGGAGCATCTCGCTCGATCCGTAAATCGCCGCCAGCGGATTCCGCAGGTCGTGCACGATCGACCCGGCCAGCCGCCCGATGGTGTACAGCCGCTCGTTGCGGATCAGCTCCTGCCGCGCCTGCTGGATCGACGCGCTCATGTTGTTAAAAGTGCGGGCCAGCCGTCCGATTTCGTCGTTGGTGACCGGCTCCACGCGGCAGTCGAAGTTCTCGCGGGCCAACTCCGCCGCGGCGTGGTCCAGCGCCTCGATGGGCCGGACGATCCTCCTCGCCAGGGCGAAGGTAATGAGCGAGCTCAGCACCAGGCTCAGCAGCCAGATCACCGCGATCTGACGCCGCAGCGTGGCGTAGCCCGCCGTCGCCGCCTCAATCGAACGCAGCGCGGTCAGGGTCCCCACCGTACGGCCCTCGATGTCCCGCAGCGGCTCGGACACCTCCACGTAGTTCCGCGCGCTGTGCGATCCCACGGTCGAGGCGAAGGTCCGCCCTTCCGACGCGAACAGGAAGTCGCTCCCGGTCGACACCCGCAATTGCGCCGCCACCGCGTCGGTCACGCGGAAACCCGTGACCAGCACGTTGATGAGCCCCAGCTCGCCCCCCGACTGCACGTACACCGGTGTTACCACGAACTGATACAGATCGTCGTCCATGGCCACGAACCCGCTCTGCTGCTTGGGAAACCGCGCCCGTGCCTGCTCGACGAACGCCAGCTCGTCCGGCATGGCCGCGTCGCCCTCCGCCGACAGGCGCGCGATCACCTTGCCCTTCGGATCCGTGACCACCACCAGCCCCCGGTCCCCCAGGTGCCGCTCCAGGCCCCGCAGCAGCTCCCCCGAGGTATCGGTGATGGTGGCGACGTCGCCCGTCCCAAAAGCCGCCCGTACCTGCGGCGCGCTCGCAATCTGCGCGCTCAGCGTCTCCAGCGCCTGCGCCCGCTCCCGCCACAGCGACCGGTAGGCCTGCATGCTGGTGGCGACTTCCTCCCGCAACTGCTTCTGCGTCTCCGTCACCACGTGCTGCGACACAATCCAGCCCGTCACCACGAACAAAAAGGTAATGGCGACCGAAGTAGACAGCCAGATTTTCGTCAGCAGCCGCATCCCTGGTTATTTCCGCACCCCCGGATAATACACGTGCTCGTCGCGCGCCGGCGGATAATCCCGCCCGTACTTGTTCTTATGCGGCACGGCCAGGTACTCCTGCTCCGGCAGGCGGGTCTCCGGCATCACCAACCCCGCCTCGGGCAGCGCCACCGGCCGCTCCAGCCGGCTCAACGCCTCGGCCTGGATGCGCTCGTGCCACACCTGGAACCGGTACATCCCCGCCGGCGCCCGGATCTCGAACTTCCCGTCCACCCCCGTCACCGTGTAGTAGGGCGTCGGCAGCACGGCGATCACGGCGCTCATGGTCGCGTGGATGTTGCAGAACACCCGCACCATCCCGGGCCGCCGGAACAGCACCCGCCGCGTCGTGTTGGGGGCGTACAGATGTACGTCGAATACCTGTCCGTCGTAGTTCGAGAAGGCGTTATGGAAGATGGGGTCGAAGTTGGGGAAATCCACCGTGGCCCCCACCTCCACGGCCAGGACGTGCGGCAGGAACGTCTTGCTGCGCTGCTCCATCACCGCCCGGCGGGGCGAGAGCGGCGCCGGCCGGGGGCTCTCCGGGTCCTTGGGCTCCAGCCATACCACCACGCCCGAGTGGTCCCGGATCTTGCGGGTGCTCTTCTCGTCGGCCGGTACCAGCAGGATGCTCCCGGTGAGGGTTGCCGCTACTGCGGGGACGCTAGAACATATAAGCCACAGCCAGGTCATAGTGATTGTTCAAAGGCCGCTGCCCTCCAAGATACCGCGTTCGGACCTGCGACACCTCCCCCCCTATCACCACGTTCGGCGCAATCCGGTAAAACGCGTTGCCCCCGTAGGCCAGGTTCTTCAGAATTCCGCCCACGCCGAGGTCCCGGTTGTGCGGATCGTCCTGGCCGCTATACAGATTGAAGCTCAGCCGGGGCGTGGCGATGAACGTCACCTGGGCCCACCCGCCCCTGGTTCGCACCGGGATCACTTCCTCGCGGCCCGGACCGAGCGACCGCACCAGAAAGCCCTGCCGCACGCCGCCGCCCCCCAACTTCGCCAGGTTCCGCCCCACGAACATGGTCCCGGTGAACTCCACCTTCTTGTGGGGATTCACGAACCAATCGATGGAGAACGCCCGCGCCGGCACCGCGTAGCCGCCGATGTGGGTGGTGCTCCAGTGGAATCCCGGCGCGACCTCCACCCGCCGCTGGTCATCGAAGCGGTGGCCCACCTGGAAGTGTCCCTCCAGCGCCGGCCTCTTGGACTCCAGCGTCCGGTCAAACTCGGGCGGCGTCGGTGTGACCGGCGTATACCGCTCGTCGGTCTGCGACACCCCGATCCGCGCCCGCAAGTCCGTCGCCGCGCCCAGCGACACCCGCTGCTCAAACCGTACCTGCGGCCTCCATCGCCACAGGTTGCCCGCCGCGGTCAACGGCGAGATCCCCACCTGTGCCAGCGAGTTCGGCTCGCGCGGGGCAAAGATCGGCTTTTCCTGACCGACCAGGAAGCTCCGCGAGTTCCATTCTCCCTCGATATACGCCGTGCGCAAACGCACCTGGTGGTTCAGTACGTCGGTCGAGCCCGAAAACAGGTCCAACAGCAGCGAGCCCCGGATCTTCCCTCCCGCCACCGCCTCCGGCCCGTCGAACTCCAGCCCGATGACGCTCTGCCGGAACGTCCCCCCGGCATTGATCGGCCCCCGCGCATTCACCGCGGTAATGGGATTGTCAGCCGCCCCCCCGTGCCGGCCGTTGCGGAAGGCGTTGAACAGGGCCATGCCGGTCAGCTTCACCGGCACTTTCTGCACGGTCTCCACCTTGACCTGGTCCTGCTCCGTGATCCGGCCCGACTGCAGCTCGACCTTCTCTTCCAGCGCCGTCACCGGCTCTTTGCCCTTCTCCATCGCCTGCCGCAGCAACTGCACCTCGGCCCACAACTCGGCGTTCTGCTTCTCCAGCCGATCCAGGCGCTCGATAATAGTATCCAGCCCGGCCTGCCCGCAAAGCCCCACGGGCCAAGCCGCAGCCACTACAGCCGCCAGCAGTAAGGTTTTCATGCCGTCCTCGTCGTCTCTGACCACCGAGCCGCCCCGGAAAGGAGCGGGATCCCTGATTTGGCGATCAACCGCCGATGAACGCCGATCGACTGGACCTGCCCTATCCGACGTTCAGCGGCGTTCATCTGCGGTTTCAAGGGTTCTCTTCAGCAGCTCCTCTATCTTCTGCCGTACGGCCAGCGGCGACCAAGGCTTGCCAAAGTACGCGTCGGCCCCCAGCCGCATGACCCGCTCGGGCGTCTGCGGATCCTGGCTCCCGCTCAGCACCACAATCGGCAGCCGCTGGTACCGCTCCTCCGCCCGGACGCGACGGATCAGCTCAAACCCGTCCAGAAACGGCATCTCCAGGTCGGTAACCAGAGCGTCGATCCCGTGACCCTGGTCGGCCGCCAAATACTCCAGCGCCCGTCGCCCATCGCATACCCGGGCCACTTCCACGCCCGGGATATGCAGCAGAGCGATCTCCAGGGTCGTAGCCGCCGTCTCGGCATCCTCGACGATCAGAATGTTTTGCGACATACTTGCTTCCGATTGTCGCCGATACCTCGCCGCCGGGCGCCTGTGTCCATGTTAACTTCCTGTAAACACAACTCCTTACGGCAGAAACCGATACCCCACCCCGTGCAGCGTCGTAAAGTATCTCGGCACGTTCGGGTCCGGCTCCAGCTTCTGCCGCAGCTTGACCACGTGGATGTCCACCGTCCGGGTGTTGGGATAGTGGTCGTACCCCCACACCGAGTTCAGAATCATGTCCCGCGTCAGGGGCTTATCCGGGTTCTGCAAAAAATACATCAGCAGGTTGTACTCCGAAGGCGTGAACTTCACCGCCTCCCCCTTGCGCTCCACCACCCGCCGCTCCACGTCCACTTCCACGTCTCCAAAGTGGTAGACCTTCTTCCCCTCCGGCGACACCCGCCGCAGCAGCGCCCGGATGCGCGCCAACAGCTCCCGCGAACCGAACGGCTTGGTCACGTAATCATCGGCCCCGATCTCCAGGAGCAGCACTTTGTCGATCTCGTCCCCCACCGCGCTCAGCACCAGGATCGGCGTCGGCAGGTTGGACGCCCGGAGCTGTTTACAGATCTCCATCCCCGTCATCCCCGGCAGCCGCAGGTCCACGATGACCAGGTCCGGCTTCAGGAGGAGGGCCTTTTCGTATCCCTCCCGCCCGTCGGCGGCCATGTGCACCCGGAACCCCTCCTGCTCCAGCATGACACCGATGGTGTCACGCACCGTTTCGTCATCATCAATGACCAATATGGATTTCATCGATAACCAAATTATAATGGAGTGGATGGCCTTGCTGGTGCTCCACTATCACGAGATGTGGCTGAAGGGGGGCAACCGCAACTTCTTTCTCCACAAGCTGACCGAGTCCCTCCGCTCCCATTTGTCCGGCCTGGGCCCGGTCCGGATCGAGCACGAGGACGGCCGCGTCCTCGTCACCCTCGACGCCGGCCCCGCCGCGGCCGTCGAGCGTCTCCGTCGCGTCTTCGGCGTCGCCTACTACTCCGTCGTATCCGAAACGGACCGCGACCTGGCCGCCGTCGCCGCGGTCGCCGTCGAGCAGCTCCGCATCCAGCCGTTCCGCACCTTTGCCGTCCGCGCCCGCCGCTCCGACAAGACGCTCCCCTTCCGCTCGGGCGAAGCCGAGCGCCACATCGGCGGGGTCCTGCTCACGCGCCTCCGCGAAGCCGGCCGCGACATCTCCGTCAACCTCGACCACCCCGATCTCACCTGCTACGTCGAGTTCACCAGCAGCCGGGCGTTGGTTTACTCCCAGAAGATCCCTGGACCTGGCGGCATGCCCGCCAACACGGCCGGCAAGCTCGCCTGCCTGCTCTCGGGCGGCTTCGACTCGGCCGTCGCCGCCTGGCACCTGATGAAGCGCGGCGCTCACCTTCTCTTCATCCATTTCCACGGCGTCGCCGCCCAACCCGGGGAATCTTCCGAGCCCGTAGCCCGCGAAATAGTCGAGATTCTGACCCCCTACCAAGGCCATGCTAAGCTTTTCCTGGTCCCTTTTTACGAGCTGCAGCGCGAGATCGTCCTGAACGCCCCCGAAGAATACCGCATTCTGCTCTACCGGCGCTTGATGCTGCGGATCGCTGAAGGCCTGGCCTACCGGAACCACGCCCTGGGCCTGGTGACCGGCGATTCGCTGGCCCAAGTAGCCTCCCAGACGCTTCAGAACCTGGCCGCCGTAGGCGCCGTAGCCAGTCTCCCGCTCTACCGCCCTCTGATCGGCTGCGATAAGCAGGAGATCATCGACACCGCCCGCCGCATCGGCACCTACGATCCTTCGAGCGAGCGCTTCAGCGACTGCTGCCCCGCCTTCATGCCCCGTCATCCCCGCCTCTACGCCACCCCCGACGAGCTGACCCAAGCCGAGTCCAAGCTAGACGTCCCGGACATGGTCCGTCGCGGCCTGGCCGGAGCGGAGCGCGAAACCTACGAGTTCCAAAACGGCCAAGTCGTCCAAGCGGATACCACCCAAAATGCCCTCGCCTAGCATAAATGTAGGGCGGGCCCCCCGGCCCGCGCCGGGCCTGGCCCGGCTCCCCGAGTTTCCCGAACGTCCCCAAGCCGGCCAGGGGGCCGGCTGCGGCCCAGGGGGGCCGCCCCACATTTTCCTGTGCACGCTAGCCCTCCTCCTGACTATCCCCCTCCCCGCCCAAAAGAAAGCCCCCTTCGCCATCGTCAACCTGGCCCTCCTCGAAGCCGAAGACGGCTTCGCCGCCCGCTCCGACAACGTTTTTTCCCCCGGCGAGACCCTCTACGTCGCCTTCCACGTCCAGGGCTACGCCGTGGACCGCCAAAGCCGCGTCCACCTCACCTACCGCATCGACGCCCTGGACCCCGCCGCCGTCCCCTTCGTCGAGCCGGAGATCAGCAAGATCGACACCGAGCTCGCTCCCCAGGACGCCAAGTGGATGCCCCGCGTTCGCTTCTCGCCCGCCCTTCCCCCCTTCGTCGACTCCGGCAAATACAAGTTCCGCATCCAGGTCACCGACGAGCTGGCCAAGAGCCAGGTCTCCCAGGAGCTGATCTTCCAGGTCAAAGGCCGCGACGTCGACGCCAGCACCGAGCTGGTCGCCCGCAATTTCGGATTCTCCCGCCAGGAGGACGGGGACGCCCTTCCCATCCCCGCCTTCCGCCGTGGCGATGTTCTCTGGTCCTCCTTCGATATCACCGGCTACAAAACCTCCGACAAGAACCGCCTCGCCGTAGACTACGGCATCGCCGTCTACAACGGCGAGAACAAGCTCATCTACAAGCAGCCCGAGCCCGCCCGCGAGGAGGGCACTTCTTTCTACCGCCGCCGCTACGTCCACGCCATTTTCAGCCTCAACCTGGAAAAAGGCCTCCAGCCCGGCGAATACAGCGTGGTGCTCAGCGTCCGCGACCTGATCGGCAACCAAACCCACGAGAGCCGCGAGAAGTTCACCGTCGAATAATATGCCCCCCCACCAACCGGCCACCCCCGCGGAGCTGGCCGAAGTTCTGGCCGCGTGCAGCGCCGGGCACAAGACCGTGGAGCTGGGCGGCCGCTTCAGCAAGCGCTCCATGGGGGGGCCGGTCAGTCCGGCCGACGCGGTCGTCTCCACCGCCGGCCTCTCCCGCGTCGCCGAATACGAGCCCAAGGACCTCACCATCAGCGTGGAGGCCGGCCTCAACTTTCAGACCCTCACCGATCTGCTCGCCGAAAACCGCCAGATGCTCCCTCTCGACCCGCCCCTGGCCGCCGAGGCCACCGTCGGCGGCGTGGTGGCGTCCAACTGCTCGGGACCCCGCCGCCGCCTCTACGGGTCCGCCCGCGACATGGTCAGTGGTATGACCTTCGTGACCGTGGAAGGCCAGGAGGTCCGCTCCGGCGGGATGGTCGTCAAGAACGTCGCCGGCCTGGATATGTCCAAGCTCCTCATCGGCTCGTTCGGAACCCTGGCCGCCATCGCCCGCGTGAACTTCAAGGTCATCCCCCGCCCGCCTCAGGAGCGCACCTACGCGCTGGCCTTTGACGCGCTCGACGCCGCGCTCAAAGCGCGTGACCAGATCCTCCGCAGCGTCCTTCAGCCCGCGGCCATCGATCTGGCCAACCCCGCCGCGGCCGCCAGCCTCGGGTCACTACCTATGGGCCACCTCCTGCTGGTCGAAGCCGGCGGCATCGAGGCGGTCATGGCCCGCTACGACCGCGATGTCAAGGCCGTGGCCCACCAGGCCGGAGCGCGTGAATGTCTCGCCCTGGACGAAGACCAGGCGGCCCTGCTGTGGCGCCGCGTGCACGACTTCCCCGCCCCCGGCGGCGACGCCGTGGTGCGGCTGTCCGCCACCCTGGTCCACCTCGGCGAGTGCTTCCGGATCTCCGGCGACGCCCCCGCCCTGGCCCGCGCCGGCAATGGCCTCCTCTACGCCCGCACCGCCGACCCCGCCGCTCTCGCCCTCCGCGCCCGCTCCGCCGGCCTCTATGCCGTGATAGAATCCTGGACGTCGCCCGAAAAGTCGGGAGCCGAGTTGTGGGCTGATCCCGGACCCGAGCTGCAAGTGATGTCACGGATCAAGGAGGCGCTCGATCCCCAGCACCTGCTCAACCATGGCCGACTCTACAACCGTATCTGAAGCGGCTCAGCTCGACCGGCCCCAGCAGCAGGACCTCGACCGCTGCGTCCACTGCGGCCTCTGCCTGAACGCCTGCCCCACCTACCGCGAGCTGGGCGTGGAGATGGACTCTCCCCGCGGCCGCATCTACCAGATGGTCCAGGTCGCCGCCGGACGCCTGCCCGTGTCTGATACCTACCAGGAGCACATTGACCTCTGCCTGGCCTGCCGCGCCTGCGAGACCGCCTGCCCCTCCGGCGTCCAGTACGGGAAGCTGGTGGAAGCCGCCCGCGCCCATCTCGAGCAGGCCAAACCCCGCCCCTGGCACCAGCGCGCCGCCCGCCAATTCGTCTACGGCCACCTCCTCGTCTCCCCCAACCTGATGAAGCTCGCCGGCCACCTCGCCGCGCTCTATCAAAGGACCGGCCTGCGCCGCCTGGTCCGGGCCACCCGCCTGCTCAAGCCCTTCCACCGCCTGGAGCAGCTCGAGCGCCTGCTGCCCCCCGCCGAGCGTCCGTTCTTTTTCAGCCAGATCGGCCGCACCTTCCCCGCCCACGGCGAGCGCCGCCACCGCGTGGCTTTCGTGGCCGGCTGCCTGGCCAATGTGTCTTTCTCCCGCCTCAACGAAGCTACCATCCGCGTCCTCCAGCACAATGGCTGCGAAGTGGTCCTCCCGCCGGATCAGGGCTGCTGCGGCGCCCTCCACGTCCACGCCGGCCTCCGCGACCTGGCCCGCAAGCTGGCACGCCGCAACATCGACGCCTTCCTCGACGGCAGCTATGACGCCATCATTACCAATGCCGCCGGCTGCGGCTCGACTCTGAAGGAGTACGGCGAGCTGTTCGAGCACGACCCCGCCTACGCCCCGCGCGCCCACGAATTCTCCAGCCGCGTCAAGGACGTCAACGAGTTCTTGGTCTCCATCGGCCTGAACCGCGACCTCGGAACACTAAATATCACCGTAACCTACCAGGACTCCTGCCACTTGGCCCACGGCCAGCGCGTCCGCCTCCAGCCCCGCCAGCTCCTCGAATCCATCCCCGGCCTCAAGTTCAAGGAGCTCCCCCTGTCCGACCTCTGCTGCGGCTCCGCGGGCGTCTACAACGTCCAGCACACGGACCTCTCCATGAGCCTGCTGGAAAAGAAGATGCAAATGGCCGCCACTACCGGCGCCGACACCATCGTCACCGCTAACCCCGGCTGCATGTTGCAGCTCCGCGCCGGGGCCGAGTTATTCGGCCGCAACCAACGGGTGCTGCACGTAGTGGAAGTCCTGGACGAGGCCTACCAAGCCAGACCAGCCCTGTGAAAATGGATGTGGCGCAGGCTTCAGCCTGCCGCGTCGGCACTCGTGCCGACGCTTGGGATCAAATGATCTCCCCGCCAAAACAGAACCCCCGCGATCCGATCGGCCTATGCGCGACCTGCCGGCACATGACGCCCCTCCGTTCGGATCGAGAGTCGGTCTTCTACCGGTGCGAGCGATCGCAGACCGACCCCCAGTTCCCAAAGTATCCACCATTGCCGGTGATTCGCTGTTCCGGGTATGAGCCGGAGTCAGGGGGCTAGTCCGGCGGAATCTGCCCCAGCATCGCCGGTATGTCATCGTGGGCGTTGTACCAGATCACGTGGACACCCATGTCGGCGAAGAGGCTCTGGTCGTACTCGGACGGCACGGCGAGCATGCGCGTGATCGCATCTTCAAAGTCCGCAGGACTCTTGAGCACGGGCGGATTCGGTCCTCGGACCTGGCTCCTGACGCGCTCATCAATCGTTTCGGCGGCTCGCCGGCGCTGAGTGGGCGTGAGGTCATACCTCTGCCGGAAGAGGAAATGAACGGGCTCCGTGTCACTTGCCCCGGCCCGGGTCGCGTCCAGGAGGCGTCGCAGGTTCGGGTCTGACATGGAGAGCCCGACGAAGAGCACCGTGTAAGTGCGCAGAGCGTGAAGCAGTTCGATCTGCGCCCAGTGTACGGTCGAATACGAGAGCTGGTGATACTCTTCTTCTGCGAACACCAGTTCGGTCTGCGGCGTATCTCCATCTTTGGGCAGAAATCCATGGGGATGGAGAATCGGCAAGCCTTCGCCGTCGGTCCTCCTGGCGCTATGGATGGATCGGGCGGCTACGCCTTTCTTTTCGAGCTCCAGCTCGAGCAGGTTATCGAAATTCAGAGTGATGACGAGCGGTATTGAGCGTCCCTGCGACTCGCTACGCTTGATCAAACACGCGATCACAGCCAGCGCCGTCGCGTGTGGCGGCTCGCGATAAGAAAGATACATCATCTCCCGGACGTACTCGGCGAAGCTCCCGCTTCTTGGCGCGCTCTCAAACTGCTTCTGGGCAAGTCGCGCCAGCATCAGGGGAGTCAGTCCGAAAGTCTCTGCCAGCCACGATCCAAAAGGCCTGCGGTAGTGCTCCAAGAGATCTTTGAACATCTTCGAGAATTCGTCAATGAGAAGCGTCAAGACGAGTTCGTTCCAAGGTGGGAGACCGTAGGGGATGGAGACACCCGCGCCGAGACAAAGGACCAGCTTGCGATCACGCCATGCCTTCTGCAACCTTGCCAGGTCATTATCCGGGATCGTGGGCAATGGAGCGGATTGGGGACTGTTCATGGTCCAAGAGTACAACCGGCGGGAGGTGCGATCAACCCAGGTGCGCCAGTACCAATAACTTGCAGGTACTTTCTAGCCGCTCCCTCCAACGTGTGCCGCTCCGCCATATGCTCCGCCGCCCGTCTCCCCACTTCCCGCCGCATCTCCTCGCTCTCCCCCAGCGCCCGCAGATAGCAGGCCAGCATCTCGACTTCCGCCTCCCCCGCGTCCACCCGGATCACCGCCAGCTCCGGGAACCCCGCATTCTCCTCCGACGCCGTCACCACCACCGGCTTCCCGATCCCCATCATCTTGATCCCGATCCCGGACGTCTCCCCCGCCGAGGGATAGCGCAGATTCACGCAGATATCCGTGATCTCCGCCAGCCGCCAAAATTCTTCCTCCGACACGTACCCCAGCCGGACCACCCGCGTATCTCGCAACTGCGGCTCCAGCGCGCGCTCCAGCTCCAGCGAGACAAAGCGTCCCACCAGCAGCAGCCTCCCCCGCCGCACCACCTCCAGCGCCCGCAATACCGAAGCGATCCGCTTCGAGTCGCGCAGGTAGCCGAAGGTCGCGATGACCACTTCATTGGTGGCGATTCCCAACCGGTCCCGCGTCGCCCGCCCCACCCCCGGCAGCCTCGGCGGAACGAAATAATGCGGAATCTCCTCCACCCGAACCCCCGCCACCGCCGCCTGGACCATCCGCCGCCCCCCCGGGTTATGCACCACCACGACCCGGCTCCGCTCCACCACTCGCCGGATCATCCCATACTCGAAGTACCGGGGGTCGGCCGCCGACCGGGACCGCGACCGCCACAGCTCCCGTCCCAAATCCCGCATCCATTCCCCGTAGTTGTAGGTGAACTCCTCGACATATTCCTCCTCGCTCAGGATCCCCAGCAGCAGGTGATGCAGCACCGCATCGTGCAGCACCGTGATCCCCGGCTCGGCCAGCGCCCCCCGGTACGCCGCCAAGTGCAGCGGATTGTTCCCCACCTGG
>JBGOUV010000559.1:0-3349 GCA_041477815.1 Terriglobia bacterium
CCGGCATATTGATCGAACAGGCCGACGATCGGGATGGAGCCGCCGGAGCGGATGTAGACGGTAGTGGACGCGAAGACCTCGTCGAGGGCTTGGGCGGCGACGCGGATGAAGCGGTTGTCCGTATCGACCATGGACGGGCCGGCGCCGTGCAGGTCGAGCACGCGCACCCGGACGCCGCGGGGGGCGAGGCGGTTCACGTGCTCCGAGAAGAGGCGAAAGGTTTCCTCGGGTTCCATGTCCGGGACCAGGCGCATCGAAACCTTAGCCGTGGCGCGGGCGGGGATGACGGTCTTCGCTCCTTCGCCGGTGAAGCCGCCGCGGATGCCGTGGACCTCCAGGGTCGGCCGCGCCCAGGTGCGCTCGAAAATGTTGTAGCCGGGCTCGCCCACCAGCTCCGGGACGTCCACCTCTTTGAGGCGGTACTGTTCCGCGTCGAAGGGCAGGCGGGCCCAGGCTGCGAGCTCGGCGGGACTGGGCGGCCGGACGCGGTCGTAGATGCCGGGGATGAGGATACGCTCTTGGGGGTCCTTGAGGCCGGCCAGAATATGAGCCAGGGCCTGAATGGGATTGGGGGCGACGCCGCCGTAGACGCCGGAGTGAAGATCGTGGCCGGCGCCGGTGACCTCTACTTCGGTATAGATAATGCCTCGTAATCCGATGCAGAGGGTGGGGAGACCGGGGGCGAACAGCTCGGTGTCGGCGATCAGGGCGGCGTCGGCGCCGAGATTCCGGCCCTGGGCTTTGAGGTAACTCTCGATGTGTTCGCCCCCCACCTCTTCTTCGCCTTCGATGAGGAAACGGACGTTGATGGGGAGAGCGCCGGTGTCGCGCAGGAGCGAGGCTACGGCCTGGATGAGGATGTAGGTCTGGCCTTTGTCGTCGGAGGCGCCGCGGGCGAAGATGTCGTCGCCAACGATAGTGGGTTCGAACGGCGGCGAATGCCACTCGTCGAGCGGGTCGGGCGGCTGGACGTCATAGTGGCCGTAGAGCAAAAGAGTCGGCTTGCCCGCGGCATGGAGCCATTCGGCGGAGACCAGCGGGTTGCCGCCGCCCTCGATCAGGCGGACCTGCTCCAGGCCCGCCGCGCGCAGCTCGGCGGCCACGAATTCGGCGGCGCGCCGGATGTCCGGCTGATGTTCGGGCAGAGTGCTGATGCTGGGGATGCGGAGGAAGGCCTGAAGGCCATCGAGAAGGGCCTGACGATCAAGGGTCATCGGTAGAGCTAACATAGCATACGTGACCCTAGAGACCATCCGGGAGGCGCGCGAGCGGCTCGCCCCTTACCTGCAGACCACGCCGCTGGTGTTTTCGCATCCGCTGAGCCGGGCAACCGGACGGCGGGTGTGGCTGAAACTGGAGACGCAGCAACCCACCGCGTCGTTCAAAGTGCGGCCGGCCCTGAACGGGGCGCTATGCCACCTGGAGGCAGCGCGCCGGGCGGGCGTGGTGGCGTCGTCGTCGGGCAACTTCGCGCAGGCGGTGGCCTATGCGGCGCGGGAACTGGGGCTCGACGCCCAGATCGTCATGATGCGGAACTCCAACCCGTATAAGATTGCCGCGACGGAGGGGTTGGGGGCCACGGTGGTGCTATGCGGGAACACCTTCGAGGAGCGGTGGGAAACGACGTACCGGCTGCAGCGGGAGACCGGGAGGGTATTACTGCACCCCTATGACTCGGAGGAGACTATTGCCGGGGACGGGACCCTGGGGCTGGAGCTTCTCGATCAGATGGCTGGTCCTTTTACCGTGGTGACGCCGGTGAGCGGCGGGGGCTTGATCTCGGGCGTGGCCACGGCGGTGAAGCTGGGCCGGCCGGAGTGCCGGGTAGTGGGGGTGCAGCCGGCGGCGAACGGCTCTCTCTCGCGATCGCTCGCGGAAGGAAAGCCGGTGACTGTCGGGCCGGTACAGTCGATCGCCGACGCGCTGGTGGCGTCCAAACCGGGGGAGCGGACCTTCGGGATTATCCGGGAGCGGGTGGACCAGGTTGTGGAGGTCAGCGAGGACGAAATTCGGGAAGCGGTGGGTTGGTTGACGGCGAAGCAGAAGGTAGTGGTGGAACCGGGCGGGTCGGTGGGGGTGGCGGCATTGCTGGCAGGTCGTATAGAGGGGAGTGCGGACGTGGTGTGTGTAGCCAGCGGGGGAAATATGTAAGGATTTTCTTTGTGTCTTCGTGTCTTTGTGGTGAAAATGCGGGTTTACTCCGTGTCCGGCAGCCGGTCCCGGATCTCCTGCAGCTGTTCCCGAGGCAGGGTGAGGAAGGTATCGACGGCTTGGGGATCGAATTGGGCGCCGCGGCCTTTGCGGAGTTCGTCGAAGGCCTTTTCGAAGGGTTGAGCCTTGCGGTAGGGGCGGTTGCAGGTGATGGCGTCGACCGTGTCGACGATGCTAAACAGGCGCGCGGCCACCGGAATTTCCTCGTGTTTCAGCCGGCGGGGGTAGCCCCTGCCGTCGTAGCGCTCATGATGGGAGTAAACGACTTGAACAGCCTCCTGCATGGCCGGCAGCTCGACCAGGAGCTGGTAGCCGATGCGCGGGTGGGTGCGCATGACCTGCCATTCCATTTCGTTGAGGGCGGCGGGTTTGAGCAGGACATTACGAGGGATAGCGATCTTGCCGATGTCATGGAGCAAGGCTCCCAGCTCGAGGCTGCGGAGGCGCTCGGGCGAAAGGCCGTAAGCCTGGCCGAGCAGAACCGCGTAGGCCGCCACGCGCATGGAGTGCTGCATGGTCTCGTAGCGGCGGAAACCCAGGACGCGGAACAGCTCGGTAGCATCCTCCCCGGCTGGTTCGCCGCCGTGCGCCGCGAAGTTCGCCAGGAACCGGGTGAGGGCCGAGTGGATCTGCTCCTGCTCGGCCGGAGTCTGGGTACTGTGGAGATGCCGGGCCACCAGCGACAGGACTTCGCAAGGTTTGGCCGGCTTGAGGAGGTAGTCGACGGCGCCGCCGCGAACCGCTTCCAGGCCAATGCTCTGCTCGTAAAGACCAGAGATCATAACTACAGGGGTACTAGGAGTGATATCCTGGAGGCGCCTAAGCAACTCCAAACCGTTCATGCCGGGCATGCGAATGTCGGTCATGACCAGGTCTGGGGGCTTATCGCTCTCACTGAGGTAGGCCAGGGCGGACAAACTCTCCTGGAAGCAGATGCACTCGTAGCCGTCCAAACTGAGGACATCGGCGAGATAGTCGCGGATCTCCTTCTCGTCGTCAATGACCAGGATCTTGCCGTTGGGTGTGGACATCTGTCTTGGTACATATCGGCCGGCTTGGCCCGAAGGTTTAGGAACTGCTAGCAGGCCCCCGGCCCTGTAGCACGGTTTACGCGAGCCGCGGTTGGTCCAGTGGGAGG
>JBGOUV010000293.1:0-8753 GCA_041477815.1 Terriglobia bacterium
AAGCTCGGCGAGGGCGGTATAGGAGTGGTGCCTGTAGGCGTCTTGTAGATTCCTCTGTCCTTCTTGACGCCTCGCACGAATCTGTGCGAAGCTCGATAAAGTGAGGGGCGGCGAGTTCTTGCGTAGGCTGTACCGCCTGGCGAGGCAAAAAGATTGAGTTACGGCTTTGTTCCCTCTAAAGGGAAGGGCAGCCACGGAGCAGTCTATTTGGGTTCCGCCTGCACCATCGTCAAGGACCGCAGCAAGGAGATTGGTACCGGACTGCTGCACGACATGTGCAAGGACCTTGGCATAGCTCCTCGAGAGCTGTAAGGAGGCTGTGGACATGTTCGCGTTCTCGTATCCCGCAACGTTCCGGCCGGACAGGGATGGCCGGCCGCTTGTTAAGTTCCCCGATTTTCCCGAAGCTCATACAGATGGGAAGGACCTGCGCGAATCCGTCGAAGAAGCCATTGACTGTTTGGGCAGTGTGATTGCTTTCCGGATCGCGGAGAAGAAGGAGATTCCCGCGCCGTCTCGGCTCAAACGCGGCCAGCGTCTGGTTCCAGTTCCGCTTTGGATCGCGGGCAAGTTGGCATTCTACCTGGCGATGGGTGAGCAGGGCGTCAATAACTCCGAACTCGCGCGCCGGTTAGGCGTCCGGGAGACCATGGTCCGCCGGATGCTAGACCCCGAACACGAGACCAGGTCGGAGAAGTTGCAGGCCGCCCTCGAAGCTCTTGGCAAGCGGATCCTGGTGGCAGTCGAGGACGCCGCCTAGGCCTCGATTGCGACAATAGAGGACCATGATCGGCCAAACCCTCGGACATTACCGGATCGAAGCGAAGCTCGGCGAGGGCGGTATGGGGGTGGTCTACAAAGCCCTCGACCTCCATCTCGACCGGCTGGTAGCCATCAAGGTCTTACTGGCGGAGGCCGTCGCCAACCCCGAGCGACAAAGACGCTTCGTACAGGAAGCCAAAGCCGCTTCCGCCCTCCGTCACCCCAACATCGTCCACGTTTACGACATCGACACCGCCAACGGCGTGGACTTCATCGCCATGGAGTACGTCGAGGGCAAGACCCTCGACGAACTGATGGGGCGGAAAGGGCTGCCGGTCCGAGAGGCTTTGAAGTACGCCGTGCAGATCGCCGACGCCCTGGCCGCCGGCACACGGGTCGGGCATCGTTCATCGCGACATCAAGCCGGGCAGCATCATGGTAGACGAGAGAGGCTTGGTGAAGGTCCTGGATTTTGGCCTAGCCAAGCTCACTCAGCTCGATGACAGCGATAATTTTGGCGCCACGGACGATGCAGGCTCGAATCGAAGAGGGATCGATTATCGGGACGGTGGCGTATATGTCGCCGGAACAGGCGGAGGGGAAGAAGGTCGATGCGCGCTCGGACATTTTTTCGTTCGGCTCGGTGCTGTATGAGATGGTGACCGGCCGGCGGGCGTTCGAAGGCGGGACGAAGATGTCGATCCTGGCGGCGATCCTGAATCGCGAGCCGGGCCGCCCCGGAGAGGCCGTGGTGGTGCCGCGAGATTTGGAGCGGATCATCGAGCGGTGCCTGCGGAAGGAGGTGGCCCGGCGCTTCCAGGGCATGGCGGACCTGAAGGTGTCCCTGGAGGACGTCCAGGAGGACGCGCCGGCGTCAGGGGCGCTGCCGGCGTCCCAACCGTTTCGTCGATGGGCGATGGTGGCGGCTGTGTTCGCCGGCCTCCTGCTGGGGATCGGGATTGGTTGGCGCGCCGGGCACACCAGCGCGCTGCTGCCCACCCGCGGCCCCGTCCTGACTCGGCTGACCTCCGACTCCGGCCTCACCACCGACCCGGTCCTGTTCGGCCGGGGAAACTGCTGGCCTACGCCTCCGATCGCAGCGGAGAGGGCAACCTGGACATCTGGGTGCAGCAACTGGGCAGCGGAACGCCCATCCGCCTAACCAAGGACGCGGCCGACGAGCGGCAACCGACGTTTTCGCCCGATGGTACCCGGATCGCTTTTTACACCGAGCGAAACGGAGGCGGGATCGAGGTTATGCCGGCACTCGGAGGCGAGTCGCGCCGTATCGCTGATGGCGGCCAGCGTCCGCGCTTCTCTCCCGACGGGAACTCGATTGCTTACTGGAGTGGAGGCAGGCGGAGGGACCCCTTCGCCCCCGCGGCGGACAAGGTCTTCGTTGTGCCGGCCACGGGAGGGGAGCCTAGGAAAATCCCCGAAAAATTTCACAATGCCCGTTACCCGGTCTGGTCGCCGGACGGAAAGTACCTGTTGTTCGCCGGGTGGCCGGATACGAGCGCCCTCCCTGAGCAAATCTATGACTGGTGGGTGGCGCCAGTGGACGGCGGCGCGCCAGTCAAGACCGGTGCCGCAGCCTCGCTCCGCGCCGCGGGACTGCCCGCGTTTGCCATTCCCGGGTCATGGGCAGGCAACCAAGTGGTCTTCTCCGCGCGGCTGGGTGACAGCACGAGTTTGTGGCAACTGGAGATTACGCCAGGGACTTGGCGGCTCGCGGCGGCGCCGACGCGCCTGACGACCACCACCGGCCTCGATGCGGAGCCTTTCTTTGCCGCCGATGGAAGTCTGGTGTACGCCGGTTTGACGGAGAATGCCGATGTCTGGAGCTTGCCGCTCGACGCCGACCGCGGAGTGGTCACGGGAGCGTTACATCCGCTGACCAGGAGCGCCGCCGCGGACACCAATCCGACGGTCTCGCTCGACGGCAAGAAGCTGGCGTTTCTTTCCAACCGAACGGGCAACAGCGACGTGTGGCTAAAGGACCTGGTGAGCGGCGCGGAGACCGCCCTCACCGTTACTCCGGTCGAAGAGCGAAATCCTCAAATCAGCCGTGATGGATCGAAGGTGGCGTATGCGGTGGATGCAGGAATTTTCGTCGTCTCGCTCGGAGCTGACGGACGGCCCGGCGTTCCGGCAAAGGTGTGCGAGGGCTGTGGTACACCCTCGGATTGGACGCCGGATGGCAAAGCGCTGCTACTCCAGATCCCGAGTCAGCCGACCGCTAGAATCGGCTGGCTCGACCTGCCTTCCGAAGGCACCAGGAAATCATTCGCTCCCTCGCGACCATCCCCAGCCTTTCACCCGACCTGCGATGGATCAGTTTCACCGGTGTGCTCCCCGGCAAGGGAAACCAAGTTTACGTGGCCCCGTTTCAAGGGATGGCTGTCAGCCAGGAGCGGGAGTGGACCGCCATCACGGAAGGCCGCGGACCCAACCTTCGCCCCCGATGGTCACCCGACGGCAACCGGCTGTACTTTTACTCCAGTCGCGATGGCTCCGATTGCATCTGGATGCGGCAACTGGATCCGGCCACGAAAAGGCCCGTGGGAGAAGTCCAGGCAGTATACCATCTCCACAACCCCCGGCTCATGAGCATCCCGGCTCCCGGCTTCGGATTTTCGCTGGCTCGCGACAAGGCGGTATTCCCGTTGCGGGAGGTCACTGGCAACATCTGGATGGCGAAACAGTGAAACAGGGCTCAGGCCTGGCTGACACTCCCTTAGGGTTGCGGTTCGCTGTACACTTATGTACATGTGGAACGCTAGCAGGGTGTCCTTTCTTTTGGCCGGGCTCGTAGCGGCAGCCTGGGCCCAGTCGTTCACTGGAAGTATTCTCGGCACCGTGAAGGATACCTCGGGCGCGGTGGTGCCGGCCGCCGAAGTGGTCCTTACCAACACCGCCAACAACGCCCGCATCGAGGCGGCCTCGGACGCCGCCGGCAACTACACCGCCCCGCTGTTGCCGCCCGGCAGCTACCGCCTGGAGGCCACCGCGGCCGGCTTCAAGAAATTTGTTCGCGACGGCGTTACCGTCCAGGTCCAACAGCAGGCCCGCGTGGACGTCGTCCTCACCCTCGGCGAGGTCACCGAGTCGGTGATGGTCACGGCTGACGCGCCCCTGCTCGAAACCAGCACCTCCTCGGTCGGCAAGGTCGTCGATACCCGCCGCATCCTGGACCTCCCCCTGAACACCCGCAACGTCTACTCCCTAATCTTCACCACGCCGGGCGTGGCCGGCAGCATCGGGAACAACTACAACTCCATGAGCTACTCGGTCAACGGCGCCCGGGCAACCATGATGGACACCATCATCGACGGGGTCACCGCGTCGTTTCCCACGGTGAACGGGTTTACCGGCATCTCGGTATTTCCCTCCGTCGACGCCATCGACGAGTTCAAGGTGATGGGCGCCAACTACTCGGCCGAGTTCGGCCGCAGCCTGGGCAGCGTCCTGAACGTGGTGTTCAAGTCGGGGTCGAACCAGTTTCACGGCAGCGCCTACGAGTTTCTGCGCAACTCCCGGCTCGACTCCAACGATTTCTTCGCCAACCGGCGCGGAGAGAAGCTGGCCAGCTTCAAACGCAGCCAGTTCGGCGGCACCGCCGGCGGCGCCCTCCGCCCGGATAAGACCTTCTTTATGGCTTCCTACGAGGGACTGCGGGAGCGCAGCTTCGGCACCACTACTTTCACCGTGCCGACCCTGCGCGAGCGGGGCGGCGACTTCTCCGGGACCCTGGCCCAGAACGGCCAGGTCATCCGCAATTTCGATCCCTTCACCACGCGCGCCAATCCCAGCGGCGCCGGTTTTATCCGCGACGCCTTCGACGCCAACCGCATTCCCGCCTCGCGCCTCGACTCCGTGGCCGTCAACGCCATGCGCTACTATCCACTGCCCAACACGCCCGGCAACACGGTCACCAACCAGAACAACTACTCCCAAAGCGGCTCCCGCCAGGTGGACATCGATCAGGGCGACATTCGCGTCGACCACAACATCTCCAGCCGCCAGAGGTTCTTCGCCCGCTATTCCCACCGCCTCACCCTGGACGCCCCACCCACGTACTTCCCGCAGGATCTGGCCATCGCCGAGGGCCGCGTGAACCAGGGAAACCGCGTCCGTGGGGCGGTGGCGGATTATACTAATACTCTGTCGCCCCGCACCATCCTGACCGGCCGCCTGGGCTTTGCCCGGACGCTGTTCGTGTTCGACAACCAGGGCCTGGGGTTCGTGCCCTCCAGCCTGGGGTTTCCCAAGGACATGGACACGGCCGTGGATCGCATGATGTTCCCGCGCTTCGGGCCGTCGGGCTACGTGAGCCTGGGCGGCAACGACCACCGCTATAGCGCCTTCATGAGTTACACCGGGTTGGGCAACCTGACCCAGGTACGCGGCGCCCACACCCTCAAGATCGGATACGAGGGCCGCCTCATCCGGGTGAATGTCTGGGAGGCCCGTAGCGCCGGTACCTTCAACTTCGACCGTGTATTCACGCAAGGCCCCAACCCTAATCAAGCAAGCGCCACGGCCGGCAACAGCATCGCCTCCATGTTGCTCGGCACCGGGACTCAGGGGAACGTGCTGATCCAGGGATGGAAAAACGTGGCCGCGCAGAGCTTTTACCACGCCGGCTACTTCCAGGACGACTGGCGCGTCACCTCGAAGCTGACCCTGAACCTGGGCTTGCGCTACGACCTGGACACCCCGCGCACCGAACGCTACAACCGCATCAACTACTTCGACCCCTTCGCTCCCTCGCCGCTGGGACGAGGCGGGGTGGTGTTTGTCGGCGTGGACGGCCGGAGCCGCCACCAGTACATTTGGGACCGCAACAACTTCGCTCCGCGCCTCGGTCTGGCCTACCAGGTCAACTCCAAGACCGTGGTCCGCACCGGCTACGGCCACGTCTTCGGCCCGTCGAATCAGGCCGCCCAGGGCACGGTCGGCCCCTTCGGCTTCCGCACCGAAAACCTGTGGGTCACCACGCTCGACGGCATCACCCCCTTCAACCTGCTGCGAAATCCCTATCCGCAGGGATTCCGGCCGCCGCCGGGCGCGGCCGAGGGCGTCCTGACCCAGGCCGGGGCAAACCTGCAGGCCCCGCTGCAGCAGGACACCGTAACGCCGTGGGCCATGCAGTGGAACTTCAACGTCCAGCGCGAGCTGCCCGCCCAGGTGCGGCTGGAGGTGGCCTATGTCGGCTCCCGCGGGCTGCAGCTTGCTCGCAGCGGAGAAGACGGCTTCAGCCTGAACCAGTTGCCGGCGGAGTACCTCTCGCTAGGGTCCCGCCTCAACGAGCTGGTGCCGAACCCGTACTTCGGCCGGGTCAATAACGGCGTCCTCATTACCCCGCAGATCAGCCGCGCGCAGGCGTTGCGGCCCTACCCGCAGTTCACCGACATCATTCCGCTCTATTCGAGCGGCTCCTCCTCTACCTACCACTCCCTGCAGGTCACTATCACCAAGAGGCTCTCCCGCGGCCTCCAGTTCGACGGCTCTTACACCTGGGCGAAGAACCTGGACACCGGCATGAGTCACCAGGATACCTACAACATGGCGGCGAGCCGCTCGCTCACCACCATCGACATCGCCCACCGCTTCGTTATCGGCTATATCTATGAGCTGCCGTTCGGCAAGGGCCGGAAGTTCGGGTCCGCGGTCTCCGGTCCGGTCCAAGCGGTGCTGGGCGGCTGGCAGTTCAACGGCATCACCGTCTTCCAAACCGGCACGCCGCTGTCGATCACGGCCAATAACACGGCCGGCCTGTTCAACCCGCGCCTGCTGGCCAACAACAACGGCCGCAGCGGCAAGCTCAGCGGGCCGGTGGATCAGCGGCTGGAGGGGTACTTCGACAAGACCGTTTTCAGCCAGCCGGCGGCGTTCACCTTCGGCAACCTGAACCCCACCCTGCCCGACATCCGCAACGACGGCATACGCAACTTCGACCTGTCCCTGTTCAAGGACTTCGCCCCGCTGGAGCGCCTGCGCATTCAGTTCCGGGCCGAGGCGCTGAACGCCTTCAACACGCCGCGCTTTGGGAGTCCCACCACCGGCGTCACGTCCAGCGCGCTCGGCGTGATCACGTCACAGGCCAACGCGCCCCGCCAGGTACAGTTGGGATTGAAGTTCTTGTGGTAGTGTGCGACGCGCGTGACGATCGCATCCCATGGAAACGATCTCCTCAAAACTGCCCGAGGAGGCTCCTGGAAGCAAGCGGGAAGTGCGCTTCCTCCTTGCGTCTCTCTCGGGCAGCCTACCTGCGGGAGGCTATCGAACGCATGAATCGAGAAACTATGGCGCAGCTCCGCGCTAAGAGGCTGGCAGAGGTGTCCCGGAGGGTGCGCAAAGAAAGCATGCGGATCAACGCCGAGTTCGCGGCCATTGAGAGGGCCCCCGATGCCTGAGCGGGGAGATATCTGGCTGGCCAATCTCGATCCACGGTACGGAACCGAGCCGGGCAAGGTTTGGGCGGTGCTCGTGGTCCAGTCCCAGGCTCTGTTGGACGCGGGTCACCCCTCCACGCTAATCGTACCGCTGACGACTCGTCTCAGCGAGGACGCCGAGCCTTTGCGCCTCCGCGTCCCCGCCACAGGCCGCCTCACCCGGGATTCCGACCTGCTCATCGATCAGCTTCGCGCCATTGACAACCGGCGCCTGGCACGCGGCCCGGTGGCGCATGTCCCCAATTCCCTGATGGAAAGAGTCGGAGAAGCCATCCGAGAAGTTCTCGACCTAACTACATATTGAACCTACTTCTTAATCAGCCACACCTCAGAGACCTGACATCCCCGGCCATTGCCTCCCGCCCCCGGGTCCCGGTGGAAGCTCAGGTTCAATTCGCCGTCCTCGGTCGCCTTGGCCGGGATGTCGAACTCCAGCGGACGCACCGGATTCGGCTTGGCCAGCAGGCCGTGGACCTCGAGAGTATCGTTGGCCATCAAACGCAGCCGCACGCGCGACGCCTCGCCCGCGTACACCACGCGGATCTTATAGGGCGCCGCCCGGTCCAGGCCCGTGTAGCGCATCTTGAGCGGCGTATCGTTTAACGACTCGGCGTAGGTCCACCAGGAGGCGGGGTAGCGGGGATTGTACGCGAACGACGACAGGGCCGACTCCAGGAAGGCCGGGTCCTTGGCGAAACCCGGCCCCCGCACCAGGTGCGGCTGCCGCCCCGGCTGGCCCAAGTCGTCGTAAAACCCTCCCGGTCCGGGGTTGGTCCAGTTGGTGATCTCGTTGATCCCCTTGAGCCGCTCCGTCTCATCCGCCGCCTTCAGCAGTTCGGCGAACCGGTCCTTCAGCCACAGCCGGTTATTCAGGGGCATGTCGATGGTGTCCAGGTTGGCGCCGCGTCCCACGGCGATGGCCTTGTAGCGCTCGACGCTGAGTTGCATCCGGATGCTCTGGAACAGGGCCTCCGCCAGCTCGAAGACCCGCGTGCGGCGCGGATCGGAATCCCGCTCGGTCACCGACCGGTCGAGGATCAACTCCGCTTCGCGGATCGCCGCCAGGGCCCCGGTGCGGGGCGCCGCCCGCAGCCGGTCCAGCGCCATCCGCTCCGCCCAATTCTCGTACACCAGCCGGCCGGCTAGGTAGGCGTCGTAGTTGGCCCGGTAAAGCGCCTGCTGGAAGCGCCAATTAAGCAGGTCCTGCGGTGCGGCGCCTCTTTCCATCTCCTGAAACTGCTCCAGGGTCAGGTGGACGCTGGTATTAGTGAGCAGCGGCCCCTGCCAGTTCCGCTCCAGCGCCAGCAGCCCCTGGGCGAAATTGTCGGCGTACCGGTCGCCGAGAAAATAGCGGCTGTAGTCCCGCAGGATCTCCGTCACGTCGGCGTCCGGATTCCACCCCAGCGCGCCCCACACCGCCTTATTGACGTCGTCGTTGCAGCCTTCGGAATAAGTCAGAAACCCGTTGGTGTAGGGTTGCAGGATCCGGAAGATTCGCGCCTGCCCCTGCGGCCGCGGGTTGATGACCTCGCG
>JBGOUV010000406.1:0-6027 GCA_041477815.1 Terriglobia bacterium
GGTCCGCAGGACGATCCGCACGGTGAGGAACAACCTGCTGGAAGGCGGCCTGCTGGTCATCGCCGTTCTTCTCCTCCTGCTGGGAAGTCTTAAGGGCGGGCTCATCGTTTCCGCCGCGATTCCGCTCTCTATGTTGTTCGCGTTCACGGGGATGGTAGAGGCGAAGATTTCCGGCAACCTGATGAGCCTGGGCGCCATCGACTTCGGGCTGATCGTGGATGGTTCCGTGGTGATGGTGGAGAACATCCTGCGGCGCCTGCATGACCGTAAGCCCGGCGAAGATCCGGGAGATGTGATCCGGGCGGCGGGCCAGGAGGTAGCGCGCCCGGTCTTTTTCGGCGTGACCATCATCTTCCTAGTCTATTTGCCCATCCTGAGTCTCGGTGGGGTGGAAGGAAAGATGTTCAAGCCCATGGCTGCCACCGTGCTCTTCGCTCTGGGCGCGTCGTTGGTCATTGCCCTCACATTAATGCCCGTGCTGTGCTGGTTCGCTTTTCGAAAACAGGTGCGCGAAAAAGATACCTGGCTGATGCGCAAGATCTCCGCCATCTACGCGCCAGTGTTGAGGCGCGCGGTGCGATTCCCCGTCGTCACGGCAGGCCTTGCCCTTGTCCTTTTTCTCGCCTCACTGGGTGTAGTTCCGTTTCTGGGAGCGGAATTCATGCCGCGGCTCGACGAGGGATCCATCATCGTGATGATGTATCGCCTGCCCGGGATCTCGGTCACGGAATCGCTGCACGGGAACGAAATCATCGAGAGTGTGTTGCGGCACTTCCCCGAAGTGGAGACGGTGGTCAGCCGCACCGGCCGGCCGGAGGTCGCCACAGATCCGATGGCCATCGACCAGAGCGACGTGTATGTCATGCTCAAGCCGATATCGCAGTGGCCGGTTAAGCGGTCGAAAGAGGCGCTAATCGAGGCGATGCAGGAAGCCTTGAAAGAAGAAGCTCCGGGCGCTGCGTACAGTTTCTCTCAACCCATCCAGATGCGCATGCAGGAGCTGATGGAGGCCGGCTCACGATCGGATTTGGCGGTGAAGCTGCACGGCGAGGATCTGGAGGTGCTCCGCGAGAAGGCGCAGCAAATCGAAGCCGCGCTGCGCAAAGTGCCGGGAGCTGCCGACGTAAGAGCCGAGCGGGTCGCCGGCCTTCCTTACCTGCGGTTCCGCATCCGGCGTGAAGCCATCGCGCGTCACGGTCTAGATGCCGCCAGCGTTCTCAACACAGTGGAGGCGGTGGGGGGGAAGATTGCCGGCCAGGTGATAGAAGGCAACAAGCGATACGCGCTGCAAGTCCGCTTCGACCCCAGTCATCGCGGGACGGTAGAGGCGCTGAAGAATCTGAAGGTCGGGGACGCCGAGGGTCACTTCATCCCGCTCGGGCAGTTGGCGGACGTGATCGAGGAGGAGGGCCCGGCACAGATCAGCCGGGAGAACGTGCAGCGGCGCATCAGCGTCGAGGTCAACGTTCGGAACCGGGATCTCGCCAGCTTCGTCGCGGAGGCCCGCAGAGTCATCGAGGCCCAGGTGCGTATCCCAGCGGGCTACTCCATCGAGTGGAGCGGGCAGTTTGAGCAGTTGGAGAGCGCCAGCCGGCGGCTTCTGATCGCGGTACCGGCGGCGCTGCTGTCGATCTTTGTTCTGCTCTATCTGGCGTTTCAATCGGTTCGTCCGGCGGTACTGATCTTTTTCAACATTCCTCTGGCGGCAACCGGCGGGATACTGGCCCTCTTTGCTCGCGGCCTGCCGTTCAGTATTTCCGCCGGTGTAGGATTCATTGCTCTCTTCGGGATCGCGGTGCTGAACGGGGTGGTGTTAATGACCTACGTCTTGCAGTTGCGCCAGCAGGGCCTCCCGGCCGAAGTAGCGGTTTCACAAGCAGCGCAAACGCGGCTCCGCCCTGTGCTGATGACGGCTTTAGTAGCCAGCCTTGGCTTTATCCCGATGGCTGTGTCCACAGGGGCAGGGGCCGAGGTGCAGCAACCCCTGGCAACGGTTGTGATCGGCGGGTTGATCACCTCCACGCTGCTTACGCTGCTTGTTCTGCCCGCCGTTTATCGCTGGTTTGAAGCTGGACCTAAGCCGGTGAGCGGGGTTATGCCGTAAGACGCTACCGCACCGCGGTGTATATAATGAGTTGGCTCAGCGAACCCTGGACCCCTTGCGATGTCCCCGCCTCCGCCAACCCGCAGTCTGCAACGAAGGTTAGTGGATTTCTTCGCCTTTGAGCCGGGCGAGGCCCGTCCGACGCTGTTGCTGACGGTGTATCTGCTGCTGGCCATCGCCTCCGTGATCGCCCTGAAGGCGATCAGCACCTCGTTGTTTCTGAAGCAGTTCTCCGCCAAGGGCCTGCCCTACGTGTATGTAGCGATTGCGGCTACGGCCGGGTTCGTCGTCTCGTTCTACATCCGGCTTTCGGGGCGGCTGTCCCAGAACCGGCTGCTCATTTACACGCATGGCTTCTTCGCGCTGAACCTGCTGCTGTTCTGGCTGCTGTTGCGGCTGCACCTGCACTGGCTGCCGGCCCTCCTCTACGTCTGGACCGGCGTCTATGCCGTGATCGTTCCCTCCCAGGTGTGGACCCTGGCCAATCACATCTTTACCACGCGACAGGCCCGGCGGCTGTTCTCGACGGTAGGGATGGGCGGCATCCTGGGCGCGGCGCTGGGGGGCCAATTGAGCGGGGTGATGGTGCGGGCCCTGGGCACGGAGAACCTGCTGCTCACCGGGATCGTGTTTCTGGCCGCCTGCTCGTTCATCGTCGCCTACCTGTGGCGTACCTCGCGGTTGCAGACCGCGGCCGGTCCCGGCAAAAGCAAGCAGCCCACCAGCGCGGCGAGCATGGCCGACAGCATCCGGGCGATTCGCGGATCGCGCCACCTGCGCTGGATGACGGTCATGGTGATCCTTTCGGCGGTGGTCAACGGCCTGGTCGACTACCAGTTCAAATACATCGTGCGGCACGAGTTTGGCAGCGATTCCGACGGCATGACCGTCTTTTTCGCCATGTTTTCCAGCTACCTGGCCGTGTTCGGGCTGGCCATGCAGTTGCTCCTGACCAGCCGGATCATGCGGCGGTTCGGGCTGAACTTCGCCGTCTTCGTGCTGCCGCTGTCGATGTTGATGGGCTCGAGCGTGCTTCTGTTTTCGGCGGGATTGCTGGCCGGGGTGCTGATCAAGGGGTTCGACGGGGCGTTCCGCCATTCTATCGACCGGTCGGCCAATGAGCTGCTGTACGTGCCCTTGCCCTCGCGGCTCAAGCAACAAGCCAAGTCCTTCATCGACATGGTGGCCAGCCGGGCGGCGGATGCCTTAGCCGGCCTGCTGCTGCTGGTGCTGGTACATGTGCCCTGGTTCAATGTGGGGCGCATCAGTTGGGTGAATATCGCCCTGATCGTGCCCTGGCTGGGGGCGGCGTGGCTGTTGCGGCGGGAGTACGTGAACGCGCTGCGGGCCTCCATCGAGCGCAAGGACATCAGCGCCGAGGCGCTGCTGGTGGAGATGGCCGGCTCCTCGAGCGAAGAGATCAGCACGGCGCTGTCCAGCTCCGATGAGCGGGCGGTGGAAACCGGTCTGGGTCTGTTGCAGTACGGGGCGTCCAGCGCGGCCGCCGCCAACCTGGCGTCGCTGCTGACCCATCTGTCGCCGGCCATCCGGCGCAAGGCCATGTCCATTATCGCGGCCAAGCATGTTCCGGACTGCGGAGACCAGGTGATGCGCTTCCTGTACCTGGACGACCACGTGGACTCGCTCTGGCTGGCGCTGGACTACCTGGAGCAAGAGAACGGAGACCGGTTCCACCAGTCTCTGCACGAGCTGCTGAAGGGACCGTATCCGGTGCTGCGGGGCGCTGCGGCGGCCCGGCTGCTGGCCGCGGGCGACGCCCGCTACCGGGAGGAGGCCCAGCAGGTATTCAACGGGTTTGTCCAGGCCTCGGCCGAGCAGAGCCCGCAGGACCGCCAGCGGGCGGCGGAGCTGATGGGGCGCGTGCCCGCGGACCTGGAGTGCCAGGCCTGTCTGGCCGCCCTGCTGGCCGACCCGGACCCGCAGGTGGTGCGGGCGGCGGCGATCAGCGCCGGGCGGGCGCGGCAGCGCCAGTTGCTGCCCCGGCTGATCGAACTGGCCGCCGATCGCGTGTTCCGCACCGAAGCCCGCCAGGCTCTAGCCGCCTTCGGCCCCCAGATCCTGCCCGAGTTGAACCAGGCCCTGCGCGACGCGGAGCTGCCACCGGACCTGCGTCGTAATCTGCCCCGCGTGTTTTCCGCGATCGGGGGCCAGCCCGCGGCCGACTATCTGGCCGCCGTGCTCGACCACCCAGACCTGGAGCTGCAGTACCAGGCGGTGCGCGCTCTCAGCCGTATTCGGGTGCGGGAGCCGGAGGTGCGCTTTGACGCCGACCACATCACGTCCCGCGTGGTCCAGGAGCTGGGCCGCTATTACCGGTACCGCAGCGCCATGGAGGGGGTGCCTAAGAACGGCCTGCGTCCGGGCACGCAGTTCCTGCGGCGGGCGCTCTCCGAGCAACTCCGCCGCCGGCTGGACGTCGTGTTCCGGCTCATCGGCCTGCTGTACCCGGCCAAGGATATTGGCGACGCCTACTATGGCATCAGCAGCGGCCGGCGGGATCTGCGGGCCAACGCCGTGGAATTCCTGGACAGCACCCTGCTCAACCCGGTGCGCCAGATGCTGTTGTTGATCATCGAAGATCGGGCGGCGGACCGCATTCTCGAGCAGGGGCGGGTGTGGTTCGGCATCCAGCCGGGGCGCGGGTATCCGGAAACCATTCGCCGGCTGCTCGAGGAGCCGGATCCCTGGCTGCAGGCGTGCGCGGCCTACGCGGCCGCCGACCACGGGTTGCAGGAGGTGGTCCCCCTGCTGGAGCCGTTGGACCACAGCCCCGATCAGTTGCTGCGAGAAACGGTGGAGACGGCCCGCCAACGCCTGGGAGCGCTATGGAAACCCTGAGTACTCTGGACAAGGCCATCCGGCTGCAAAAAGTCGAGTTGTTCGGCGATATGGAGACCGACGCACTGGCCTTGGCCGCCTCCATCGCCGGCCAGATCCACTGCCCGGCGGCGACGGTGCTGTTCAAGGAAAGCGGCTCGACCGACGCCCTGTACGTGGTCTTGGGGGGCCGCGTGCAGCTTACCCGGGGAACCCGCGAGATCTTCTCGGTGGGACCGGGAGAGACGCTGGGCAACTGGGCGCTGTTCGACGACCAGCCCAGCGTGGCCACGGCTACTTGCGTGGAAGAGACCTGGTTGTTGAAAATTGAGCGCGAGGATTTCTACGACCTCTTGGCCGACCACGCCGAGATGACCCAGCGCATGTTCAAAGCCCTGGTGAAACGGGTCCGGTCGCTGCTGGCGTTGGGGCTGAGCGCCGAGCAGGCCGGCAAAGGCGGAGCGCCGCATGCCTGAATCCTGGAAAGTATTGATGGTGGGCGGCGACCTGGCGGCGTCCGGGCTCGAGGTGCGGCAGGCCGCCGATGTGGAGACGGCCCGCCGGATGTACCGGGAAGAGATCCCGGACGTGATCGTCCTGCACGGCGAGGCGGCCGGAGCGTGGCTGGCCGAGCTGGTAGGCCGGCCCCAGGCTCCGCCGGTGATCGCGGTGGGGTGCGGCGAGCCTGCCGGCGCCTTTGCCGCCCTGTCCTCGGCGGCGGATCTGCCGGCCTGGGTCGACGCGGCCGGGCGCTACCGGCGGCTGCAACTGGACCAATCCCGCCTCCGGGAACATTTGGTGCAGCAGGAGAAGATGGCCGCCCTGGGGGCCCTGGTCGCCGGCATCGCCCACGACATGCACACTCCCATCGGCACCATCACCTCCAACAGCGACATTCTCAGCCGTTCTCTGGGCCGGCTGCGGGAGCTGATTGCCGGCGAAACCTGCCCCGAAACGTTCCGCAACAATCCGGAGCTGGTGCGGGTGGTCAAGATCGTCGATGAGATCACCAAGATCAACCAGTTGGCCTCCGACCGCATTATCAGCATCGTGCGCAGCCTGCGGAATTTCGCGCGCCTGGACGA
>JBGOUV010000061.1:0-21922 GCA_041477815.1 Terriglobia bacterium
CATCCCGCCCGCCCCGATGGCCGCCACAATTTCGTAAGGTCCCAGATGGACTCCAGTACCTAATGCCATGGCGCAATTGTAGCGCACCGGACGTTACGGAAAGCGCATCCGCCGCACCAGGTCCTGGTAGCGTGGATGGGACCGAACCGGATCCAGCGTGGGGTCCATCTTCAGCCACACCATCCAGCCAGAGCGTTCCTCGTACGCTTTCTCCAGGCACTCTAGGGCCGCTTCGACCTGTTCCACGCCGAGACAAGCCCACGCCAGCGTATAAGGAGAAAGATAGCGCTGGCGAGAGGTTTCCTTCAGGTTCTCTACCAACTCGAGAGCCTCCGCCCGGCGGCCCAGGGACCAATAGATGCCGGCCAGCGCCGCCGTCGCGGGCGGGAAGCGGCCTTCATAGGCGGCGATGGCTCTCTGGCAAAAGTTTACAGCTTCCTGACCCATACCTTTTTGCGCGCTCAACAGTCCCAGGTTCATGAGCGGCCAGCCGAGGCTCGGATCGAGCTCCACGGCCTTCTGAAATTCCTCGACCGACTCGTCGAACCGCCGCGCCATATAGAGGTTCAAGGCCGCGTGGAACTGTATAATGGCCGTGAGCGGATCCAGCTTGGTGGCGCGTTCGAGCGAGGTTCGACCTTCCTCCAGGCGCCCCATGGCCGTCAGGTAATTGCCGTACCAGGAGAACGCCATCGAGAGGTTGGGATTCAACGCTGTGGCCCGCAAGAACTCTCGCTCGGCCTCCGCCCAGTTCCAGTCGTAGTGAAAGATCGTGTCGGCGAGCGCCAAATGCGCTTCGGCAAGCTGGTCGTCGAGCTGGAGCGCCTTCAAGGCGGCAGCCTTGGCCCGCGGCAGCGCGTCTTTGGACGGCAGGACGTCGTAGTACCCCAGCAAGCCGTAGCAGTCGGCGAGTCCAGCGTAGGCCAGGGCATAGGCGGGGTCCGTTTGGATCGCCTGCTCGAAATACTCCATGGCCTTGAGGGAGCTGGTCGCGCTGCCTCGGTACCATTGGTGGCGGCCCTTCAGATAGAGTTGATAGGCGGCGGTGTCTCCGGTATGGCGTTTGCCGAGCCGCTGCTGCTCCTCGACGGTCAGCCGCAGGCGCAGCTTCTCGACGATCTGGCGGGCGATCTCCTCTTCCACGGCGAAGATGTCGGACACCTTGCGGCTGTAGCGCTCGCCCCAGAGTTGGGCCTCTTCGGCCGCATCCACCAGCTCGGCTGAGACCACCAGCGTTTCGCCGCGCTGCAAGACCCGCCCGGTCAGCACCGCCCGCACTTTGAGGTCGCGCGCCACCTCGCCGGTTTCCACCTCGCGACGTTTGTACCGGAAGACGGTATTGCGCGGGACGACACGCAGGCCCGTCAACTGCGACAGGCTGTTGATGATGCTTTCCGTAATGCCGTCGCTGAGATACTCCACGTCCGGTTCTGTGCCGGCGTTCGCGAAGGGCAGTACGGCAATCGAATCGATCGACTTGCTCGCCGCCGCTGCGGCCACCGGTCCCGAGCTCCTGGCCACGGCTTCGAGCGCATAGCCCAGGTCGCGCGCGGACTGAAAGCGCTGCCGCGGGTGCTTCTCCAAGCAGCGGGAGACGAGCCGGGCGTACTCGGACGGGGCTTCCGCGTCGCATTCGCCGAGCTCCCGCGGCTCCGCGTTCAGAATGGCGGTCATGGTTTCCGCCGCCGTGGCTCGGGCAAACGGCCGGGAACCGGCGACCATTTCGTAAAGGACACACCCTAGCGAGAAGATGTCGCTGGCCGCGTCGGCGCGCTCGCCCCGCACCTGCTCCGGCGACATATACCCCACCGTGCCAAGCACCACGCCGTCCCGGGTCGCCTCAATGGTGGCGGTTCTCGTTTCGGGCAGCTCAATTCGCGCCAGCCCAAAATCAAGAATCTTGATGCGGCCATCGGCGGTCAGAAAGATGTTCGCCGGCTTCAGGTCTCGATGCGTGATCCCCTTGGAGTGGGCGGCCGCCAGCCCCTCGGCCAGCGCTGCCCCGGTTTCCACTGCCTTGCGCCAAGCCATGGCCCCACCCACGAGCCTCCCCCGCAGCGTCTCGCCCTCCAGTAACTCAGTGACCACGTAGCTAACGCCCTGCTCACTACCCACATCGAATATCGCCAGGATGTTGGGATGCGACAGCGCCGCCACCGCCCGAGCCTCCCGCTCAAACCGCGCCAGCGCCTGCGGATCTTGGGACATCTCCCCCGGCAGCACCTTGATCGCCACCTCCCGCCCCAGCCGCGGGTCCCGCGCGCGATAGACTTCTCCCATCCCGCCGGCACCGATGGCCGCCAGGATTTCGTATGGTCCCAGACGAGTCCCAGATGGAAGCTGCATATCGTCCAGGGGAATTCTACCGCACCACAACCTTCGGCCGAAGAACTACTCTTGACCAGGCCTCCGTCCAGCCCTCCCCCGCCGGTACCGTGGCCTATCTGAAATTACTGCTCTTTGGACTATCCCTACATGGGTAAACTGAAAGCACTGTTCCCGGAGAAATAAAAAATAATATGGCTCGCGCTGCCTCCCTCCAAGTCTGGGTAGGAACCCGTAAGGGCGCCTTCGCCTTCCGCACCAAGGACCGCAAGAAGTGGGACGTCGCAGGTCCCTACCTCACCGGCCAGGAAGTGAACCACATCGCTCAGGACCCCCGCGATCCCCAGCGCCTCTACGCCGCCGCCGGAACCTCCTGGTTCGGCCCCCACCTCCACGCCAGCACCGACGGCGGCAAAACCTGGAAGCTCTCCGAGAGCGGACTGACCGTCCAGGACCTCCCCGGCGCCACTCTCAAGCGCCTCTGGCACATCGCCCCCGGCGCCGCCGACGAGCCCGGCGTCGTCTACGTAGGCGCCGATCCTGGCGTCCTGTTCCGCAGCCGCGACCACGGCCAGAACTGGGAACTGGTCCCCGGCCTCTCCCAGCACCCCTCCCGCTCCCAGTGGACCGAGGGCGGCGGCGGCATGATGGTGCATTCCATTCAATGTCTCGCTAAGGGGCGTCTGATTGTCGGTATGTCGGTCGCCGGCTCGTTTCGCTCCACCGACAGCGGCCAAACCTGGAACCCCTTCAACGGCGGCGTCCTCGCCGACTTCCAACCCGTGAAGTACCCCGAGGTAGGCCAATGCGTCCACAAACTATTGGCCCACCCCCGCCACCCCGATACCCTGTATCAGCAGAACCACTGCGGCGTCTACCGCTCCCGCTTCACCGCCAAAAAGTGGACGGATATCTCCCAAGGTCTCCCCACCCGCTTCGGCTTCGCCCTGGCCGTCCCCGCCGCCGAGGACCAGACCCTCTTCACCATCCCCATTACTTCCCCCAACGAGCGCTACATCCCCAACGGCAAGCTGCAGGTGGCCCGCACCCGCGACGCCGGAAAGACCTGGCGGCTCCTAACCAAAGGCCTCCCCCAATCCAACGCCTATGCCCTGGTCCTGCGCGAAGCCATGACCTCCGACGACCGCGACCCCGCCGGCATCTACTTCGGCACCACCACCGGCGCCGTCTTCTACACCCGCAGCGCCGGCAATTCCTGGCATGTCCTGGCCGAGCACCTCCCCTCCATCTACTCGGTCTCCGTAGCCACCAGCGAACCGTGAGCGTAAGGGAGCGGATAGCTCACCTATCGTTAAACCAGCGTCAACTGACCAGTACGAAAATCAATAGTCAGGCTCTGCCCACGAAAGAAGTCCAGACCCAGGAGACCATCAACGCCTGCACTAGGCGGCAGGGTGTGGCCCAGTACCGGAAACCTCGAGCGTACCTTTTTCAGAGCGTTAATCCTGTCCACTGCGTGAACGATAATCAGCCCCGCGTGCGGGTCGAAGAAGAAACTCACAGTACGATCGCCGTGCCCGTGGGCATCTTGCCGGTGTAGAGAATCGCGAACCGCTTGGGCCGCATCTCCACGGCCTTGCGATAGACCTCCTCTCGATCCTTGCCGTGCCAGCGTACCGTGCCGCCTTGGACTTCCAACGCCTCATTGGTCAGAGGCGCTTCGATCAGGATCCACTCGGACTCGAATTGCGCTTCGATCTGGGCTAAGGTCAGCAGTTCGTCCATGGTTCAATCCCCTTGAAAGTATTATAAAACGCAACGCGTTTTTCAAGCGAGCCAAGCTTTTTCGCCGGCCGTGACTGGCAGGGGTTATGGACTCATCGGCCGCTTCAGCGGATCGGGACTTTGATCTCGGCGCTCGTGTCAGTCACCATCGTCCCGCGAGTCAGGCCGCCGCCGCACTGCGAGAACGGCGCAATACAGTAGGTCCTCCGAAAGGCTAGCGTGGCGTCGCCCGACGATACTGTCTCCGGTATCCGGAAATTGATCTGATAAACGCCTACCAGCCCGGGAGTCAAACCAGCATAAAGAACTTCAGTTGCCTGCCCGTTCAGAAGGACCGCGCGCTCCTCCCGGTCCAGATATGACAACGTGGAAAGCGGAACGGAAGGCGCAGGGTACCCGGTCGGGACCGGTGGGTACACGGCGCCAAGTCCGGTGGCGTAGGCAATGACAAACTCTCCGCCCAACGCCGGGTGGCTAGGTGTGATGAGTGAATAGTCGGCGGCGTGCTGGAGGATGCCGAAACCGCTACCATCGCGGAAGAAATCAGCCGGGAATGCCACGAATTCCGTCGCCGCGATGGCCGCTTGGCCCGCTTGGCTTACCTCCACGACGGGCGGCCCGGACAGCCCTTCCCGAGGAACCTGAAAATTAACCTGTTGATAGCGGCCGAAGTCGGCGACAGCCAGGATCGGCGCCGAAGCACCGCTCACTTTGACCGCAATACCGGCCAGTTGGAAGGGCAGCGGGAAACTATCGGTGACCACGATCCCGCGAATGCCGGTCAGTCCGGTGCAGAACGCGACACTAAGGCCGCCAGGCTGCGACAACCCGCGCGTGTAACTCCCGGCCGTAGTGACGACGAGGTTCTCGATTGCCGCGCGCCCGGACCCGGCGGCAAGGGACAGGAATGTGGCGAGCAATACAACCAGCGCCCGTGCTTGCCACATATGTTGATTGTACCGGATGCGGCAGCCTGGGTAAAGGTACGATAGATTGAGCGATGTGTCTTCCCGCCGCCCACCCGAAACCTCAAAGCGCCTCCCGAAACAACCCCGCCAACTCCTCCACCGGCCGCCGCACCACCGACTCATTTACCGTCAGCAACACCCGCCCTCCCTCCACCGCCCGCACCCCCACTCCCGCCGCCACCAGCTTCTTCTGAAACGTCTTCCCCTCCCCGCCCCGCACCTCCAGCGCCACAATGTTGCTCCCATTAGGCACCCGTTCCACCCGAAACCGCCGGTCCTCCCCCAGCCGCCGCAGCAACTCCTCCGACCTCCGCACCGCCCCCTGATACCGTTCCACAAACCCCTCGTGGTAGTGCCGGGCCACCGCCGCGAACGGCCACACCTGGTTGAGCCCCCCGCCAAACATCCGCCGCGTCTGATACAGCGGGTCCAGCAGCTTCCGCGGCCCCGCCAATATGGCCCCCGACGCCGCATTGAAGTACTTATAGAGCGATACATACACGGTGTCGAATAACCCCGCGTACTCCCCCACCGCCACGCCGCTGTAGGCGGACGCCAAATAGATCCGCGCCCCATCCAGGTGCAGCCGGATCCCCCGCCCCCGCGCATACGCCGCGATCCGCTTCATCTCCGCGTAGTCGAACATCTCCCCCGACTTGCGCCGCACCGGCGACTCGATCGCGATCACCCCCACCGGCGCTGCTACCCGCCCCCCCTCCGCCCGCCGGATATGCTCCTCCACCTCGTCCAACGTAAACGTGGCCCGATCCGCCCCCAGCGGGACCAGCGTCAGCCCGCTCAACGTCTGGCAGCAGTCCCCGCAGTCGTTGTAAAGATGGCTCTCGCGCTGGATCAGCACCTTGCGATCCTGTCCCGCCAGCAGCCGCACCGCCAGGTGATTGGCCAGCGTACCAGTAGGCAGAAAGACCGCGCGTTCCTTGCCCAGCTCCGCCGCAAACGCCGCTTCCAGCTCGGCCACCGCCCCCTCGTTCGAGTACGAGTCGGCCTTAATCTTCCCCTCCTCCGCCAGCCGAGCCAGCAAACGCGCATAGTCGGCCGGCGAAAGCCCCAGGCCGTCGCCGGTAAACGTCACCCGCCGCTCCGAGGTCTCCGCTTTGGTGGCGGCGGCCAGCAGCGCGCTGCCGCCCAGTACAGTCCGTCGTGACATCATGACTAAGATCCTAACACCCGTTCCCGCCGATTTTCAAAATACTTCCCCCATCTTTCCAACCACTTACCTCCGTCCGTACCCCAAAACCCTTGCCCCCACCCCTTACCATGGAGGTAGGAGGGCAGCCATGTCCACTACTCAGTCAACCAACACCCCAGACCCATCACCCATCAGCCGCCGTTCCGGCCCCCGTACCCCCGAAGGCAAGGCCCGCTCTCGCCTCAACGCCCTCAAACACGGCCTCACCGCCACCCTGGCCGTCCTCCCCAACGAGGACCCCGACCAGTTCGAAGCCTTCCGCGACGCCCTCCTGGCCGACTTTGACCCCCAAGGCCCCGCCCAGCAAGTCCTCGTCGAGGAGTTCATCGTAGCTGTCTGGCGCCAGCGCCGCATGCACCTCGCCGAATCCGGCATCTTCCGCACCCGCCTCCAGGACCTGCACCGCGATATCAAAAAGAACTACCCCGACCTCCCCGGCGCCGACCTCGCCGCCGTCTTCTTCCATACCCAAGGGAGCCTCCCCCTCTTCTGCCGCTACCAGGCCCGAGCTGAAAAAGCTTTCTACAGCGCCCTCCGTGCCGTCCAGAACTTCCCTCCCTCCTCCCCAACTACCAAACGAACCCCAGTGGCCAGCGACCGGTGGCCAGTGGCCAGCGATCCCTGTCCTTCCCCCGAGTCCGCCGACCCTCCACCGCCTGACCACTGCCCTCCGCCTACTTGCCACTGGCCACTGGCCACTGGCCACTGCCTCCCCGCTGGCCACTGCCTCCCCGCGGACCACCAGCCGCTGCTACTATCGGACGATGACCTTCCTGAGCCCCTGGTTCCTCCTGGCGGGCCTCCTGACCCTGGCCCTCCCCCTCTGGCTCCACCTCCTCGAACGCCAGAACCCCGTCCGGATCCCCTTTGCCAGCCTGATGTTCTTCCAGCGCCGCACGGAGCGGTCGATCCGCCACCGCCGCCTCCGCTATCTCCTCCTCCTCGCCGCCCGCCTGGCTCTTCTGGCTCTCCTGGCGCTGCTGTTCGCGCGCCCCGTTCTCCGTCGCCCCGCCTCCAGCGTCACCCAGTCCAATCGTCTCCGCATCCTGGCCGTGGACACCTCCTTCTCCATGTAGACCGGCGATCGCTGGAAGCGCGCCCAATCGGAAGCCCAGTCGCTCCTCGGCAATCTCCGTCCCGGCGACCGCGCCCAGGTCCTCACCTTCGGTCCCGGCGTACGCCTCCACCACGACCCCACCGACGATCCCCTCGTACTCCGTGCCGCCGTCAACTCTCTCCAGCCCACCAACTCCCGCAACTCCTACGGCGACCTGGGCCAATCCCTCCGCGCCCTGGCCCAGAACTCTCCCCTCCCCGCGGAAGTCCACGTCATCTCCGACTTCCAAAACTCCGCCATGCCCGGCCGCTTTGCCGATCTAAGCCTCCCCCCCAACGCCACTCTAACTCCCCACAACGTCGCCCCCACCGACGCCCCCAACTGGTGCGTCGAATCGATCAAAGGCGACACCCGCGTGTACGAAAAGGGACGAGCCCGCATCGAAGCCGTAATCGCCGGCTTCAACACCCCCGCCGCCACCCGCCGCGTCTTTTTAGTAATTAACAGTAGGCAAATAGCCTCTCAGCAGGTCCCAGTCCCCGAATCCGGCCGCGCCACCGTCGAGTTCAAGGATTTCGACGTCCCCCACGGCCAATCCCGAGGCGAAGTACGGATCGACTCGGCCGACCAGCTCCCCGCCGACGACGTGCGTCTCACCTCCTTCGAGCGCTCCGACCCTTCCCCCATCCTGTTCCTCCACCCCCCCGGCCACACCCGCGAGATGCTCTACTTCCGCACCGCCCTCGAAGCCTCCGGTCCGGCCATGTTCAACCTCCAGGCCGCCACCCCCTCCGACGCCGGCAACCTCGCCCCCGAGCGCTTTGCCTTCCTGATCCTCCACGACCTGACCCGCCTCCCCGCCCTCCTGGAGCAGCGCCTCAAAGCCTCCCTCGAAGCCGGCGCCAGCGCCCTCCTCATCCTAGGTCCTAACACTGCCCTAGAGGGCACGATCCCCCTCCTGAACCGCCGCGTCACCGAGACCCTCTACGCCGCCCGCGAGCGCGAGCGCTTCTACCAGGTCTCCCAGCTCGACTCCGCCCATCCCACCCTCCGCGGCGCCCAGCGCTTCGCCGGCGTCAAGTTCTTCCGCTTCATCCGCCTCGACGCCCCCGCCGACCGCGTCCTGGCCCGCCTCTCCGACAACTCCCCCTTCCTCATCGAGGAGCCCCTGGGCGTAGGCCGCCTACTAATCCTTACCTCGCCCCTGGACAATCTCTGGAACGACCTCCCCGTCCATCCCCTCTTCGTCCCCTTCGTCTCCGAAACCTCCCGCTACCTCGCCGGCTTCGAGGACACCGTCACCCAAGCCACCATCGACACCGTCCTGGAACTGAAGAAACGCCGCGACCCCCGCGCCACCGTCGAGGTCCTCGACCCCGCCGGCCGCCGCGCCCTCGACCTCGCCGGCGCCGTAGCCGGCCGCGACCTCCCGCTAGCCTCCACCGGCTTCTACGAGATCCGCCGCGCCGGCCGCACCGAGCTGGTAGCGGTCAACCCCGACCCCCGCGAGTCCGACCTCCGCCCCATGCCCGCCGACACCCTCGCCCTCTGGAAGTCCACCGGCAGCCCCGCCCCCGCGGACCCCTCCGCTCCCCAATCCGCTTCCGGCCCCGCCAAAATAGTAACAACCGACTTCTGGCGCACGTTCCTATTACTAGTTCTTGCCCTGGCAATAATGGAATCGGTCCTGGGCAACCTGCACTTGGGTGTCCGCCGGGAGGTTCAATCGGAATGAGCCGGTCGTATGATCGGGCGTGCGGTCTCGAATGCGATCCCGCCAAGGCCACCCGCAACGCGACCAAGCACGGGGTCTCCTTTGATGAGGCCTCTACTGTGGCTGGCGAGTTGGGCGAAGTCTTCCATGCCGCAAGCAACTGCGGGCGAAGGCTGCTTGGCGAGTTCGCCGTTTTAGGCCGCCCAGGCCGGTTCTACGCAGGCGGGTCAATTAGGAGTTAGCCCGACCCACGTAAATGGTCGTGCAATCGAGCAAACCGGAGTACACTTAGCAACAAGGAACCAAGGGCATGACGCGAGACCGGAAGCGCCGGACCAAACCGGCTAGAGCCGCAAGCGTGCGGACAGAACACTGGCTGGTGCCGAGGTTGAGGACGGACTCCATCTCGGTGAGGTCCGACGCAAGTCCTGGGGTGTCGGGTGGATCGTGAAGCTGACTGTGAAGTGAGGATGGCAAGCATGGACGGGGAAGGAAGGGTCGCAATGCACCGACCCTTTATGCTCGCGCTCATATTCGGCTCGACTCTCTTGCTCACAAGATGCGGCCAGCAATCCGATTCATCTCTGGTCGTAATCATACCGCCGGAACCAGTTCTGGAATTTTCAGCCGAGCGCGGAACTAGCGGCGAAATTTTCATAGTCGGAACGACAGATCTGCCCGACGGTCTGAGGCTCGGCGTAGAAGTTCGGCGCACAACAGGGCAACTTCTTGGCCAGGATTTCAAGATGACAGTTAAGGAAAGGCGCTTCCGCTCACAGGGGTTCACTGATCGCAATAAGCCTCACCCACCCGGAAAATACGAGGTGGAGGTACTCGCTCACTTCAACGGGGCTTGGCAATCCAGGGAGATCCTCAATGCAACTGGCCAAGGCGGGTCGAAGCTGCGCGGGAAACTGTTCACGCTAGAGGACCCGGAACTTATCGATAGCAACAAGCGTCTTCGGCAAATCCGCATCTTGCTATTTCCGCCCATTGACAACAGCGCGGCGCTCAGTGCGATTCGACTGGTGAGAAATGCAGTGTTGACGATTGATGGAAGTCGTTCTGCTGAAAATGTCGGCGCCGTCGTGGACTCGTACATGGCCATACGGGAGCTGAAACCCGGCGGCTGGAGGGCGGAGCGCATTGGCGCGGGAACGTATACGGTTATCTTCGATTTCATCAACGGAAAGGACGGTCCAGACCGGGCGCTGTGGTCCGCCGATCTGAACAATAGGACGGTACGTCCCTTGAACAAGAACGGTAAGTACTTTAGCTGGATGCCTAGCCATTGACAGGCCCGGCCCCAGGAGGCATCGCACCGGCGCGGTCGCGGCGGTGCTCTTCGCGCCAAGGAGGCACCGCACTGACGGTATACTAGCGGATTCCGACACCTAGACAGATCGCCTGCGATTCAGCAAACATCGTCGGCGAGGCCACGCAAGGCAGGTCACACAGACATGGAAAACAAGGTCGTCACCCTTGACGATATTGAACGGCGATTGGTTTCCGAGCACCTCAAGCCCCACTACGATTGGATTCGTCATGTCGTGAGTCTCTCCACGGCATCGCTGACTCTGCTAGTTTCCCTGCAGAGCCACTACGTTCCCAAGGTTCCAAAGGGTGTTTGGTTGGTCGCTCTGTGCTGGCTATTGCTGGCTTTAGCAATATTGTGCGGCTTGTTGGCTCTACGGGGCGAAGATCAAACGCTTCTGGATGCGGCACGAGACCTACGTCAGAAGCGCGTTGATTTCGGTGACGAGGCAACTGCCGCCGCAGTGATGAGGAATAGCGGGTTCACTCCGCGGCCTATCTATGCATGGGCGCGCCGGCTGATGATCTGTTCCTTTTCGGCTGGAGTCGTGACGCTTGCCATTTTCGCGGTTTGGAATCTGCCACTGTGACTTCATACCTGGATCGGAGGTTACCAGCAGACCGGGCTAACCAGGGCATGCACCCGACCGCCCAAAAACCGGGCGGCGGGTGATGCCCCAGTCGTTAGACGGACCGGAGAAGCGAACTAATGCCATTTGTACCGCTTGGACTGGAACCCGTCTCTGTTGAGATCCGAAAGGCCGGCACCGTGGTCGGCTCACCGACCGGTCTATTCGCTGGCAGCCCAGGAGGTCGTATTCGATGACGTTGTGGTCCGAGGTGACCTGTCGGGGCAACTAGAGTACAACGGCCGAACGATTCAGATAGTCGCCGTCGACACCATCATAGGGCTGGATGTGGGACTCGGCGGAGCACGAGGTCCAGTTTGGAAAGGCGTCCGGTGCAGGGTGCTCTGATGGACCAGGACTACAACGCCATCTCCAAGACGCAGCAGTGGTTTCGCACCTATGGCCGACGCCTAGCATCAAGTTATGAAGCTTCCGGTCTTGTCGAACACAACGTTACAAAAGGGGGCAGCCGGGAGCATCAAGTGGTGCAGCTCCGGTGGTAGAATTGCAGTCGCGTCAAGGTGACCCCGGTGTCTGAAAGCCGGCAGCTCAGTTGGCTCCCAAGAGTTCGCCTGGGAGTGTAGGGTGAGTGGGGCTGCGCGCAGTTGAATCTGGCCCACACCGTGCTAGATCTAAACGCTGAACCGGTCAGGCTAGCACCCCGTACGCAAAGCTGAGGAATGGATTTTGTCAACCAATTCAGGCACCGTCCGGTTAGCCTGGTTAGTATCAGCGTAACGTAATCAAAAGGATCACGACGACGGCCACCAGGACCACGACCGCGCCGATGAGCACCCACAGCAGCAGCGGAGGTGGGCCATCTGTGGCGGGGGCGGCGGCGGGGGCGACCAGCGGCGTGCCGCAGCGGGCGCAGACCACGGCATGCGGAGAGTTGGCGTGGGTACAGGAGGGGCAGAAGCGCGCCTGCGGCGCCGGCCGGGGAGGCGGCGCCGGCCGGGCGGGGGCAGGCTCCGGGCGCGGCGCGGGCACGGGCGCCACGGGCGTCCGGCGGACGACCCTGGTCTTCGCTAGGTCCGCCCGGGCCGGCGGGGACTCTGCCGCCGGGGCATGCTCCAGCGTGAACCGGCACAGCGAGAGGGCCTGCCGCAACTCGCCGGCGCTCTGCCAGCGCTTTAGGGGATCTTTCTCCAGCGCCCGGCGGATCACGAACTCCAGGCCCTGGGGCGCCCCCGGCGGCGCCACCCCGCTCCAGGCCGGCGGCGACTCGAACAAGATGGCGCTCAGGATCTCCGGCAGGCTCTTCTTGCCCACCGAGAACGGGTGCTGGCTCGCGCCGAGCCGGTAAAAAACGATCCCGGCGGCGAATACATCGGTGGACGAGGAGCAGGTCTCGCCGCGGATCTGCTCCGGGGCCATGTAGTTCAGCGTCCCCACGGAGGCGCCGACCCGGGTGAGCGCCGAGGAGGCCATCCGAACCATGCCGAAATCGAGCAGGCGGACCCGGCCCGAGTTCTCCAGAAACAGGTTGGCCGGCTTGATGTCGCGATGCACCAAGCCGCGCGCGTGGGCGTACTGCAAGCCGTCGCACACCGCGTCCATGATGGAGAGCTTCTGCTCCCAGGAGAACGTCCGGCCGGAGGCGAGCACCTGGCTGAAGTCCGCGCCTTCCAGGTATTCCATCACCTGGTAGAGGACCTCCGCGGTTTCGCCCGAGTCGAGGACGCGGACCAGGTTGGGATGATCGAGGGTGGCGCAGACGGCGGCCTCGCGCTGGAACCGCTCGCGCTCTTCGGCGCTCAATCCGGCCAGCGGGGCCGTCTTCATGGCCAGCTTGGACCCGTCCTTGCCGGCCACCACGTAGAACGGCCGCCGCCCGCCTTGCACGGTTTCCAGCACGCGGTACGGGCCTATGGTGTCCATATCAGCCTTCCTGATACCGCAGGAGCACCGCGGTGATGTTGTCGGGGCCTCCGGCCTGGTTGGCGCCGTCGACCAGGCGGGCGGCCAGGGCGGGCAGCAGACCGCCGGCGTCGAGAACGGCGGCCAGGGCGTCGTCGCCCGACGGACCCCAGAGGCCATCGGAACAAAGCAGGATCAGATCGCCCGGCGCCAGCTCCTCGCGGTGCGCGCGGATCAGCACGTCCGGCCCGCTCCCCACGGCCATGGTCAGAGCCTGGTGCTGCGGGTACTGCCGGATCTGCTCGGCGGTGAGGCCGAGGTTGGTGCGGAGGTCGTTCGAGACGGTCTGGTCGTAGGAAAGCTGGCGCAGCTCCCGGCCGCGCCACAGGTAGGCGCGGCTGTCGCCGACATTGACGATCCAGAGACTCGATCCGCGCCAGTGGGCCAGCACGATGGTCGAGCCCATACCCGAGCAGTCCTCGCGCGCCTGCGCCGCCTGCCACACCTCGCGATTGGCCGCCCGCACGGCCTCCTTCAGCAACTCCTCCGGACCCAGCTCCGGCTCGGCCGGCCGGCGCAGGTAGGCGACCACGGTTTCCACGGTCAGGGCCGAGGCTACCTCGCCGCAGTTCTCGCCCCCCATGCCGTCGGCGACCAGGCAGGTCGCCAGGTCCAGCTCGAGGGCCAGGGCATCCTCGTTGTTCGGGCGCACCGCGCCGGGGTGGGTGACCCCGCAGGCCTCCAGGGGCATTAAAGCGCGCCTCCGATCAGCTCCTCCACCGGCCGGCGGTCGCGATCGCGCTCCTGGAGTTTGTTGTGGTAGAGGTGGCACTGCGAGCATTGGTCCAGGCGCGTGCCGCTGGGGCCGTGACACGGCAGGCAGGCCGGCATCCGCGGAATCAGCACGTCTGCCGTCTTGGCGCTGGCGCGGGCGGTGGTATGGCAGGAGGAGCAGGCGACAGCGCGGTGAGCCCGATGGCTGAACTCGCCTCGCAGCAGCCACGGCTCTCCGTCGGGTCCGGGATCGACCCAGCGGCCCCGAATGGGGCTCACGTGCCGCACCGCCGGGAGCTCGCCCGAGCGGGGCTCAAACTCGTGGCAATACTTGCACTTGTTCTGGAACAGGTACTCTTCCGATCGGGAGGAGGCCTTGGCCATCCAGGCGGCGGCGCTGCGCTCGGGCTGGAGATCGCGGTCGAGGGGGCGGGTAACCAGCGACGGGTTTGCCGCCACCAAACCCTGGTAGGTCTCGGCAATGAAACGGCGGATGGCGGGCGCGTCCTTGGTATGCGGGGCCGGCGGCGCTTCCACCGGCAGGCCCGGCAGCACGAACTCCAGCTCCCGCCGGTGGCAGGAGCGGCAATGCTTCTCGAAGGTCACGGGCTCGAAGTCGCCGGTCGGGGAGGCCGCCGAGGTGGTGTGGCAGTCGGCGCACCGCATCGGCAGCTTCATTCCCCGGATGGTCTTCGGCTGCGCGGGCAGATGGGCGGCGTGGTTCAGCCGCAGGGGCCGCTCGTCGACCCGGCTGCGCGCGGGAAAGTCCGGATGGCGGCCGGGGCGGAAGGAGGCAACCTGGACCCGGCGGGATTTCTCGGAGTGGCAGCCGGTGCAGTTCCCGTCGGCGACCGCAGCCAGTTCGCCGCCGCGGTGCTCCACGTGGCAGGCGGTGCAGCGCGGCTCTTGAGGCAGGCGCGCCGTGTCCACCGCTTTGGCCGGATGCGAGGGCCCGTCGTGACAGGCCAGACACGCCTGGTTCGGTACCCTGGAAAACGCTGCGGTGTGGCAAACCTTGCAATTGCTTTCGAACACCGCATGGGCCCGCGCCACCGGACCGTTGGAGAACACCTTCTTGGAGAACACCTGCTCCATCTTACCGATGCCCAGCACGAAGGGCGCCGCCGCCGCCAACGCCACGGCTGGAGCCATCCAGGTGAGCCGGCGTCGCAGGTCGCGAAAGCGGCTGGGCCGGCGCAGGTACTCCAGGTCCACCCGCTGGGCTACGCCCTTGGTGTCCCGCACGCGAGCTTCGTAGGAGAGCGGCTTGTTCTCGTGCGCCATATCAGTATCGCAGCGACACCACGGCGTGCACCAGGATCAGAACCAGGAAGGCCATCGAGAGCGGCACGTGCACGTACAGCCAGCCATGCAGCCAGTGGTGCAGCCGCGCCTGCAGGGCGAGCTGCCGCCGCTCGTCGCAGATCTCCTCCAGGTCGCGGATCACCTGGTGGGCCGCCACCGGCAGGATGGTGCGCAGAAATTGGAAGTAGGCGGCGAGAGACTCCGGGGTCCGGAACAGCCGGCGCGAGAGCTCCGGCGGACGCAGGGTCAGGAACGGGCGCACCTCCTGCGTATAATGAGCGCGCAGGGCGGCGGTCGAGGTTTCGTCGATGGCGATCTGCGCCGCTTGTTTGCGTTGGGCGGCGACCGCGTCGATCTTCTCCTGGGCGCTCGCCTTCTGGGCCGGATCGAAGTAACGCTTGACCCCGCCGGCCCGCACCAGCTCGATGGTCCCGCCGCCCACCGCGAGGTCGGCGGTGACGAACTCGACGCGCTCGTCGGCTTCGCCCCGCAGCTCCTCGATCACACGCGGGATCTGATCGTAGAGTGTCTCGCGCGCCACCCGCTCGAGCATCAGGCGGGGCAGCCAGTTCTGGAGCGCCAGGCCGAAGATGCCGCTCCCGGTGATGACCGCGAACAGCCCCATCAGCAGCGCAGCCAGTCCCTGGCCCCAGCGGAAACCGGCGTGGAACAGGATCAACAGAAAACTGAGCAGGCCGAGCCAGAGGTGGGCCCGCAGCCACGCGCTCACGCGCCCGAGCGGGGAGGCCGGATATTTCTTTCGCAGGCTCAGCAGGCACTCGAAAACGATGACGCCGGTGCCCAGAAAGGCGAACCCCAGCCCGGCCGGCGACCCTCCGCGGGGGCCGTTGGGCGCCAGCGTGGCGTACGCGACATAGGCGGCGGTGGCGGCGAGCGCTATCGCCGTAATCGTAAAAATCCAGCGCAGGTGGTCGCGGCCGACAATCATTGTAGCTGCCCCGCCTGGAATTCAACTTTCAGCTCGCCGATTTCGAGGATGTCGCCCGCCCGCAGCTCGATCTCGGCGGCCGGGTTGGCGTTGACGAAGGTGCCGTTGGTCGAGCCGAGGTCGCGCAGCACGAAACGGCCGTTCTGGAGAGTAATGGAGCAGTGGTTGCGGGACATCTCGGTGTCGTCGGCGAACCGGTAGTCGTTCTCCGGGCCCCGGCCGAAGGTGGTAGTGGGAATACGCAATTGCAGGGTGGAGCCCGGGTGCGCTCCGGCCAGCACCTTGAGCTGGGGCATAAGCGGCAGTAAACCGGCGACGTCGGAGAAGACGCGCGTCTCGAGGTTTTCCGGCGGCGAGGCGGCCGCCGGGAGCAACGGAGCCGGCACCGCCAGTTGCAGCCCGGCCAGCTCGCGCGCAAAGAAGCTCTTGGGCTCGACGCGCATGGCCGCATCGTGCGGGCAGGCCCGCACGCAGTTCGGCTCGGCGTACTCGGCGCACAGGTCGCAGGTCACCGCCTTGGGCCGCACCTGGGCCTTCTGACCCGGGCCGCCGGCGGCGGTGAGCTCCACCACGTTGATGTTGCCGTAGGGGCAGTCGGCGGCACAGTTGCCGCAGCCGATGCACCAGTCCTCGATGACGATGTCCAAGGTCCCCTTGCGGCGAATCGAGCCGACCGGGCAGCGCGTCATGCACAGCGGGTCCAGGCAGGCCCGGCAGCTGGTGGGGGCCAGGTAGCGGTCAAAGCGGAGCCCGTCCCGGATCAGGCGCGTGACGCCGTCGTCGTGGGTGGCGACACAGGCTTTCACGCATTCGTCGCAGCGCGTGCAACGGGTCAGGTCGATGAGCAGGAGATTCTGCCCCTGCATCAGCTCCTGCCGCAGGAAATCCTGGAGCGAGACGGTCTGCACGCGATTGAGCAGCTCGGCGTCCATCTGCCGCCGGGCGCGCGCAACCTCGGTAATGGTCGCTTCCACCTCGGGGAAGGCCGCCAGCAGGGCGGCGAAGTCCTCGGCCTGGATCCGGACCAGTTGCACGAAGTCGATGGCCGTGCAGGTGGCGATGCGGTGGCCCGTCTGGAAAGGGTCTTCGAGGATCTCGAAGGTGGTGTTGCCGGCGACGAACTGGTCGCCCGGCGCGAGCAGGAAGCGGTCGGCCGGCTGCATGCGGTAGGTCAGGGGATTCTTCCCCGTGGGCAGCCGCGCCACCCGCACCTGCCGGCCCTCGGCGGCGAGCTGGAAGTGATCGTGTGAGAGATAGTCGTCCCAGGGAACCGCCAGCCCGCGCCCACCCTCGGGAGCGCGGCCGCACACCAGGGGCTCACCGGAAACCGCCCCTTCCGCGACTTGTCCCGGCTGGCTCCCGCGGGCGCGAACCCGAAACGCCGGCGGCAGCAGCCCCATCTCCCCGAAATACGATCCGCGCGACAGGTACGTCAAAACCATCTCGCCGCCCGGGAAATCCTGGCTCACTTTCACGAACCCGAGGCGGATCAGGTAAAAGGAATCGGCCACTTCGCCCTGCCGGCAAATGATTTGTCCGGGCTGGACGTCCACCAGCTCCGCGCGCTCGCACAGGAGGCTCAGAAACTCCGGGCGGAGGTGGCGGAAGATCGGTATGGAGCGGAAGTGGGCGTCGAGCGCGCGGGCGCGATAGTTCCGGTTCAGCTTGTCCTTGAAGACGGGCGAGTTGTAGAGGACGTTGTTGAGGATGTGCGGGAGCATCTCCAACGCGGCCACTTCCGTCTTGGCCCGCACCGTCGCCGAGCGCGGATAGAACTTGGGACGCTTCAGGCGCTCCTGCTTGAGCGCCGCCAGGGCGGCCAGCTCGCCGATCAGCTCGCCGGCTTCGAGGGTGGCCACGGGATTATCGAGCGGCAGGTCCACGCCGGCGTCGATGGGGATGTGGGTCCGGGCGGGCGCGGACTGGTCGGGCGTACCCTTCAGGAAACTGGTGATCTTGGTGAACCCGCGCCGCCGGGATCGGGCCGAGGCGATGGGGCTGCTGATGAAGATTTCAACCGTACCGGAAAGAATGTAGAACGCGGTGGTGCCGCTCTCGCCCTCCCGCATCAAGGTCTCGCCGGGCCGGAAGAATTTCTTGGCCACGGCTCCGGGAAACTTGTCCCAGATCTCTTTACGGATGCCTTTGAAGTCGGGGATGGCGGCGAGCTCGTCCGCCGCGAGCGGGGTCCCGCCGAGATGCGCTTCCAGGATGACGTCTTTGGCCATGCCGTGGAGCCGATGGCACCTCAGCGGTGCGTCAGTTTGATATCGGCCACCAGCCGGCCTCCCGTGCTGTTGGCGACGTAGACGGCGTGTTCGGGCTCGCGGTCGGCCGCGGGCGGCGCCTGGTCCACTTTCTCGAAAACCAAGTCGCGCGCGTAGACCTCCCGCAGCCGCGTGACCACCCTGTCGCTGATGGGTTGCGCCGCCAGCGCGGGCGGGGCCTCGGAAAGCTGCGGAGCGGCGCCGCCCCGCCCGCGCAGGCTGTAAATGAGGCCGTCCAGGTCCGGCACCGGCTCCGTCGAGTAGACCACGAAGAGCTGCTCCTCGCCGGGCTGCTGGTCAAAGGTGAAGGCGGTGCCTCGCGGGGGCAGGTCCAGGGACTGGCGGGACTGGATGCGGTTGTTGCCTCCAGCGATCGCGGCGTTTGGAAACAGGGGCTTCCACGTCCCGCTCGAGCCTCGGGAGACTACATACAGATAGCCTTCCCGATTGCCCTCCACCCGCAGCCGCACCCGATCTCCGGAGCGGAACACTTGGTCGGTGTTCGCTGCGACCGGCAAACCGTCGATAATCTGAATCAGGCTGTAGCGGAGGCCGAGCGGCTTGGCAGACCCCGAGCTGGAGACCACGTTGACCACCTCCGCCCCGGACTGGACCTTGGTGGGAGCGGTGGTGGAGTGCTTCCCGGTGCTGTCCTTCTTCCTGGACGCGGCCTTGGTTTCCTGCGGCGGCGCCGGCCCCGGGGTGGCCTCCTCGGTAAAGAACAACTGCCGCGCGGTTTTCTCCGCCGGCGGGGCCGGAAGGGCGACGGCGGTGAGGACCAGCGCAGCGAGCAGTTTCAGGCCCATGACACCCTCGATTGTATCGTATTCCAGGTATAATCGGGTCGAACGTGAACGGGCCTCCGCTGGTTCTTAAAGACCGGTATGAAATCGAACGCGAGCTGGGACGAGGGGGGATGAGCGTCGTCTATCTCGCCCGCGACCGGCAGCTTCTCTCGAAGCGCGTGGTCGTGAAGGTGCTGTTGGAAGAGTCCAGCCAGGACCCTTGGGTGCAGAAGAAGTTTCTCCAGGAGATGGAGGCGCTGTCCCGCATCGACCATCCGGGCGTGGTCGGCGCGCTGGATACCGGCGAAACCCCCGACGGCCAGCAATTCCTGGTGATGCAGTATGTGGAGGGCTCGACGCTGCGCCAGGCGCTGGAGCCGGGCGGCATGGCGTTGGCCCGCGCCGCCGACCTCCTGCGCCAGATCGGGCAGGCGCTGGGCGCGGCACACGACAAGGGCGTCTGGCACCGCGACCTCAAACCCGAAAACATCATGCTCCAGTCGCCGGCCGGCGGCGAGGAGCACATCCGCCTGATTGATTTTGGCATCGCCGGCATCAAGGACTCGAGCTTCGCAGGCGGGGCCACGAAGGTGGCGGGCTCGGCCGCCTACATGGCGCCGGAGCAGTTCGCCGGAAACGCGTCGGCGGCAAGCGATATCTACGCGCTCGGCGTAATCGCCTACGAGATGCTCACCGGGCGCCGGCCTTTTTCGCCGCAGTCGGTGACGCACCTGGTGCTGGACAAAGCGCACTCGCTGGGTCCGCGCGGGCTGCGGCCCGATCTGCCCCCGGCCGCCGAGCGCTCCATCCTGCGGGCGATGTCGTTCCGCCCGGAAGCGCGCCAGGCGGCGGTGCGCGAGTTCACCGAGGAGCTGGCGCAGGCGCTGGCGGCCGGCGCGGTGGAAACACCGCGGGTCCGGTCGGAGAAGGGCAAGCTGGTCACGGCCCACGTCCTGTTCCTCGATGTAGTAGGCTACTCGCTGCTGCCCATCGAGCGGCAGAGAGACTATCTGGAACAACTCCAACAGATCGTGCGCGACGCGCCCAGCTTCCGCAAAGCGGAGGAGAACCGGGACCTGGTCAAGCTGCCGACCGGCGACGGGATGGCGCTGGCCTTTTTCGCCGATCCGGCGGCGCCGGCGCAGTGCGCCTTCGAGGTGGCGGCGGCGCTGCAGACGCGGCCGCATTTGAAGCTCCGCATGGGCATCCACAGTGGCCCGGTGTATCGGATGGCCGACGTCAACGCCAACACCAACGTGGCCGGCGGCGGCATTAACGTGGCCCAGCGGGTCATGGACTCGGGCGATGCCGGACACATCCTGGTCTCCAAGACTTCGGCCGACGCGCTGCTCGCGTTCAGCCATTGGGCGCCGTATCTGAGGGACCTCGGCGAGCACCAGGTCAAGCACGGCGTCCGGGTTCATCTCTACAACCTGGTGTCGGAAGAACTGGGCAACAAGAGCCGCCCTCGGAAGCTCGGCGGGGCCAAGCCGGCCGCGGGGAGACGGAGGGCCGTGATCGTGGCGCTGCTCCTGGCCCTCGCCGCCGCGGGATTTTTCCTGTGGCGGCGGATGCTGCCGCCCCCGGCCGACGCTCGGCAGCTCCACTACTCGATCACCGTGCAGAGGTGGCGCGACGGGAAGGCGTACGGCAATCCGTTTCGTCTGCCCGGCGAGATCGTGTTCGAGCAAGACTACCGCATCGCGCTGGAGATAAGCAGCCCGCAGCCCGGCTACCTGTACATACTGAACGAAGGGGCGGTGGGCGCCAGCGGCAGGCGCAGCTTCAATCTGCTCGAACCACGCCATAACAGCCCGGCGGAGCGGGCCCCCTACGCCACCGTGCGCATTCCGCCGGCGGGCGCCTGGTTCCGCTTCGACGAGGCCACCGGCAAGGAGACCTTGTACCTGGTGTGGTCGCGGGCGGCGGCGCCGGAGCTGGAGCGCGTGAAGGGCTTGCCGGCGGTCGCGGGCGGCATCGTGGTGATCGACGATGCGGCCCAGGTGAAAGCGGTCGGGAATTTTCTGGCGCAACATCAGGACGGGAAGCTGGTCGTCCGGAAGAACGAACAGTCCCGCCAAACCGAGGTTAGGACGCCGGCCGGCGTCCTGGTACATGCCATTACCCTGGAGCACCAATGAGGACTATCGCGCCGCTGCTCGTCGTATTCGCTTCGCCGCTGTGGGGACAGGCGGGGAGGCACATTGGGGCCGGAGGCTGCTCCGGCTCGAACTGCCACGGCGCCACGGCCGCCGCCGCCGAGAAGGACAGCCGCATCTGGGGCAACGAGTACGCCATCTGGTCGCTCAACGACAAGCACTCCAAGGCCTGGAAGGCGCTCTCCGAGCCGCGCTCCAAGCGCATGGCGGAGATTCTGAAGATTGCCAATACCCAAGCGGACCGCCGCTGCACCGTCTGCCACGCGGTGGGCTCCTCGGAGAAGTCGGTCTCCGACGGCGTCGCCTGCGAGGGCTGCCACGGACCGGCCGAGAAGTGGCTCGGCCCGCACACCCAGGCCAACTCCCACGCCGGCAGCGTCGCCGCAGGCATGACCGATACCAAGAACCTGCGCCTCCGCGCCGCCCTGTGCCTGGAGTGCCACCTCGGAACCAAGGACAAGGTGGTCGACCACGAGCTCCTCGCCGCCGGCCACCCCGACCTGAACTTCGAGCTCGATACGTTCAGTTGGGCCCAGCCGGTGCATTATCGCGAGACCAGGCCGGCGGCGGGAAACAGCCTGCCGCGCCTCCGGGTGTGGGCGGTGGGGCAGGCCACCGCCCTCGCCCAAGGCATGCGCACCCTGGCCCTGCGGGCCTCGCAGGGGTGGCCCGAATTCTCCGAGCTCGAATGCTACCAGTGCCACCACGACCTGCGCCTGGTTAGCTGGCGGCTCCAGCGCGGCTACGGCAGCCGCAAACCGGGGGCGCCGCAATTGAACCGGGCGCGGACGGAGGTGCTGCGCGTCCTGGTCGCCCAGGCTGCGCCCGACCAGCGGGAGGCCCTCGACAGCGCTCTATCC
>JBGOUV010000237.1:0-10860 GCA_041477815.1 Terriglobia bacterium
CATGCTGGCCCATCTGGACCTCCCCGCCACCCTCGGGGCCCTGCTCACCATCTACTTCTTCCTGGATCAACGCTGGGCTCTTTGCGCTCTTGCCGCCACGGCGCTCGTCCTCACCAAAGAGACCGGTATTGTGGTCCCTCTCGTCCTGGCCGGCTTCACCCACCGCCGCCGGTTCCTGCTCCTACCGCTCCTGGCCCTCGCCGCCTGGCTCGTTTTTCTGCGCACCTCCACTGGCCACTGGTTCGGCAACGCCGAATTCGAGCGCTACAACGTCGACCAAGCCGCCGGACTCGCCCGCGTCCCCCTGGTCCTGGTGCGCCGTCTCTACCAGCTCGGCTTCGCCAACTTCCACTGGATCGCCACCCTGGCCCTGTTCCGCTCCCGCCGCCACCCGCAGGGTCCGCTGTTCGCCGCCCTGATCGCCGCCTACCTGCTGCTGCACAGCGTCCTGGGAGGGGCCGTCCTGCTCCGCTACCTGCTCCCGGCGCTGGCCCTGTTCTACATCGCCGCGGCCATCGTCCTGCACCGTTCCGCCGCCGTGGTCCTGCTCGCCGGACTGGCTGCCTGCAACTGGTGGAATCCGCCCTACCCGTTCGGCTACGAGGACAATCTCGCGGTTACGGACTTCCTCCAACTCCATCAACAGGCCGCCCAATGGCTCGCCGAGCATCACCCCGCCCGCACCATCACCACCGCCTGGCCCCTCACCGACGCGCTCTCCAACCCCCTCGGCGGCTACGTGGACCGCCCCCTCCGCGTGCAACCGGTGGAGAATTTCCAGCCCGAGTCGTGGCAATCGGTATCTCCCGACAAACTGGATCTAGTCGTCCTGTATTCCCGAACCTGGGAACCCCCGCGCGGCTGGCAACGGTGGCCTCCGCTAGCCTTCCTGATGAACCGCTACTTCGGCTACACGCCCCAGATTTCCCGCGACGAGCTGCTGCGCCGGTTCCGCCTCCGCAGTCTCCGCCGGTGGGATCGCCGGGGCCAATGGCTGGAGGTCTTCGAGCGGGGTCCCACCGAGCCGCAACCGTAAGGGAGGGTGTTTCTGCGAGCGCGGAAACCGCTCCTTACGGTCGCAGCGGGTTGTAGACTGGGAACATGGCCGAACAACCGGGTTCAGAGGAGCACATCGGACTGCTGGTAGAGGTGCGCAACGGACCGGGGGTGTTGCACCGGCTGACCGGAATCATCTTCCACCACGGCGGGGACATCACGTCGGTGGCCATCCTGGACAACGACCAGCCCGTGGTGTCGGTGTTTTTCGAAATCGGCGGCGGAGACATCGCGGCCATGGAACAGGCGATGGGCGACATGGAGGGGGTCGCCGGAGTGGGACGGACCAATACCTTCCAGCGGGTGTACGGAAAGCGGCTGATCATTATCGGGGGCGGGGCGCAGGTGGGACAGGTGGCCATCGGGGCCATCTCCGAGGCGGATCGGCACAATATCCGGGGGGAGAGGATTTCGGTCGATACCATACCGCTGGTGGGGGAGAAGAACCTGGCCGATGCGGTGCGGGCAGTGGCGCGGCTGCCTCGGGCCAAGGCGCTGGTGCTGGCGGGGTCCTTGATGGGGGGCGACATCGAAACGGCGGTGCGCGAGGTGCGGGCCAAGGGGTTGCTGGTGATCTCGCTGAATATGGCCGGCAGCGTGCCGCAGGCGGCGGATCTGGTGGTTTCCGATCCCGTACAGGCCGGGGTGATGGCGGTGATGGCGATTGCCGATACGGCCTCGTTCAATGTGGCTCGGCTGAAGACGCGCACGTTTTAAAAGAAGCCGTTAGCCATTAGCTTTTAGCAAGCTCCGTACGGGAGGTGATCCGGGTTGCCGACAGCTAAGAGCTAACAGCGAATAGCTTCTTTCTAAGGTGATTCCCAAGGGCGGGGTAAGGTGGTTTACGGGTTCGCAAATGGGGGGAGCGTTGCACATACTGGATGATATGAGCGCCCTGGATGCCTCCCCCTTCTCACTGGACTTCGAACCCGAAGAAACTCCCTTTGTTCCGGCGGTTCCGGAAACGATCAAGGAAGCGGGTCTGTCCGACGCGATGATCGAGCAGTTGATCCTGAAGACGCTGTACTTCGAGGGTGAGCTGGTGGGACGAGAAATCGCCCGGCACCTGGGATTGAAGTTCAGCGTGATCGAAGACGTGATTGAGTTCTGCAAGCGGTCGCGGATGGTGGAGGCGAAACGATCGCAGGGGTTTGGGAACGTCTCGGTGGTGTTTGCGCTGTCGGAGACGGGGCGCCTGCGGGCCCGGGAGTACCTGGACACGAACCAGTACGCGGGACGGGCGCCGGTGCCGGTGGAGCAGTACATGGCGGGGGCCCGGGCGCAGAAGCCCAAGGAGGGCTGGCTGACCTGGGAGGCGTTGGGGGAGGCGTTCCGGCACGCCGTGGTCAACGACCTGATCCTGACCAAGATGGGGCCGGCGGTGAACTCGGGCAAGTCGTTTCTCATTTACGGGCAGCCGGGGAACGGCAAGACGTACCTGGCCGAGGCGTTGAACAATCTGGCGGCCACGGAAATCTATGTGCCGTTTGTGCTGGAAGTGCAAGGCCAGATCATCCAGATGTTCGACGAGTTGTACCACCGGCGGGTGGACGAGGGGGAAGTGGAGTCGTCGTCCATGGCCGTGGAGCCGACCTACGACGCGCGCTGGTTGCGGTGCCGGCGGCCCTTCATTGTCACCGGCGGCGAGCTTACCTTGGACATGCTGGATCTCTGTTACAACCCGTCGGCCAAGTTATACGACGCGCCGTTTCAGTTGAAGGCGAACAACGGCATCTATCTGATCGACGACTTTGGACGCCAGAAGGTGACGCCGGCCGAGCTGCTGAACCGGTGGATCATTCCCATGGACCGGCACGTGGACTACCTGACGTTTCACACCGGCGGCAAGGTGGCGGTGCCGTTCGAGACGTTCCTCATCTTCTCGACCAACCTGCACCCGGACACGCTCGGGGATGAGGCGTTCCTGCGGCGGATCCAGTACAAGATGTTTCTGAAGAACCCGACCGAGGATGAGTTCACCGAGATCTTCTCCCGTTTCTGCGCGGGGGATGGTCTGGAATGCCCGCCCGTTCTAATAGACAAGTTCATGTCCCGGCACTACCGGAAGACGGGCAAGCCGATGCGCCGGTGTCATCCGCGGGACGTCATTACGCACGCCATCGACCTGATTCGCTTCGAGCGGCTGGCGTACGAGCTGACCGACGAAATACTGGATCGCGGGTTCGAGAGCTGCTTCCTCGAAAAGTCCGAAATCGATGAAAAGTAGCTGCCTGGCAGCACCGCCACCAGGCGCCGGCGCCGCGCGGGGATTTTCAACGGATGGCGTGGCTGGTTGAACCCTCCGCTCCCTTACGGTCGCGGTTTCGCTGGTCACACAAAGAAGTTGCCCATTTGGCGGAAGCGGTGGTGGCGCTGGGCCACCAGGTCCGCGGCGGGCAGGGGACAGAGGCGGTGGAGCGTTCGCTCCAGGGCCTCGCGCAGGAAGAGGGCCGCGGCGTCCGGGTCGGTGTGGGCGCCGTGGGGGGGTTCGGGGACGATCTCATCCACCAAGCCTAGTCGTTGTAAGTCCTGGGCCGTCAGCTTGAGGGCTTCGGCGGCCAGGGCGGCGCGGCCGGCGTCGCGCCAGACTATGGCGGCGCAGCTTTCCGGGGAGATTACGCTGTAGACGGCGTTTTCCAGCATTAGTACTACATTTCCCACGCCCAGGGCCAGGGCGCCGCCGCTGCCGCCTTCGCCTATGCAAGTTACTATAACTGGAGTACCTAGGCGGGCCATCTCGCGTAGGTTGTAGGCGATGGCTTCGGCTTGGCCGCGCTCCTCGGCGTCCAGGCCGGGGTAAGCGCCGGGGGTATCGAGGAAAGTTAGAATGGGGCGGTTGAACTTGGCGGCGAGCTGCATGACGCGCAGGGCTTTGCGGTAGCCCTCGGGCTTGGGCATGCCGAAGTTGCGGTGGAGCTTCTGCTTGGTGTCGCGGCCCTTTTGCTGTCCCAGGATCATCACCTCGCGGGGGCCGAAGCGGGCCCAGCCGGCGATGATGGCGGGGTCGTCGCCGAAGCGGCGGTCGCCGTGGATTTCGGTGAAGCCGGTGAAGAGGCGGGCCACGTAGTCCAGGGTGTGGGGACGCTGGGGGTGGCGGGCGAGTTGCACGCGGTCCCAGGCCGAAGAACGCCCGGGGTCCAGGCCCTGCAGGGCTTCGGCTTCGGAGGCCAGCTCGGCCAGGCGGGCGTCGACCACGGGGTCGGACTGGCTGGCGCGCAGCTCCAGGATCTCGCGCTGGAGCTGCTCGAGGCGCTGCCGGATCTCATCGGGGGTCATGTCGGCACGATCTCCACGGCGCCGGGGCCGAGGATCTCTTCGGCGGCGGCGCAGAATTCACGGTCGGCCCGGACCCGGAGGCCGGAGTCGAGCAGCACGAGGAAATCGCCGCGGCGCTCCAGGCGGAAACAGACGTCAGTTTCGCCCGGCTTGCGGCGGAACAGGTCGGCGAGACGCGGGGTGACATCGCCGTTGTGGAGCCGGACCTTGACGAAAACCTGGCGGGGCAGGCGGATACGGGCCTTGTCGAGCGGGGTGATGTCGGACACGGCGACCTTCGGCGGGCCGTTCTCGTCGGGCCGGACGCTGCCCCGGATGAGCACCGGCTCGTCGGGGACCAGCATAGGACGCAGCGATTCATAGGAGGCGGCGAAGATCAGCAGGTCGACCGTTCCGGAGAGGTCTTCGAGCTGGACGGCGGCCCAGAGCTTGGCCTCGCGGTTGCGCTTCACCTGGATGGTGGTCACGACGCCGCAGATGGCGACCTCCGTGCCCTGGGCCAGACCTTCCAGATTTTCGCTGCTGTGGGTGGAGAGCTCCCGGATCTTCTCGGCGTAGGCGTTGAGCGGGTGGCCGGTGACGTAGAAGCCGAGCATCTCCTTCTCGTACCGGAGCTGGTCGCGGTCGGTCCAGGGGTCGACGGTGGGAAGCTGCTCGTCTTCCTCGGGGGCAGGGATGCCGAACAGCCCTACCTGGCCGGACTCGCGATCGCGGCCGGCCTTCTGGCCCCCTTCCATGGCACGGTCTAGGGCGGCGCAGAGCTGCGCGCGGGTGCCGCCGAGAGAGTCGAGGGCGCCGGCCTTGATCATGCTCTCGAGGGCGCGCTTGTTCAGGGCCTTCAGGTCGACCTGCTCGCAGAACTGGAACAGGGAGTGGAAACGGCCCACGCGCGCACGGGCCTGCTGGATGGATTCGACGGCGGACTGGCCGAGGTTGCGGATGGCGCCGAGGCCGAAGCGGATGGCGTCGCCGGCGGGGGTGAAGGTCCAGGCGCTGGAGTTGACGTCCGGGGGCAGCACCTTAATCCCCATCTCGCGGCACTCGTTGATGTACTTGACCACCTTGGCGGTGTTGCCGGTTTCCGACGACAGCAGGGCGCTGAAGAACTCGATGGGGTAGTGGGCCTTGAGGTAGGCCGTGACATAGGCGAGGTAGCCGTAGGCCGCGGAGTGCGCCTTAGGAAACCCGTAGGCCGCGAACTGCTCCATCAGGTCGAAGACCTTTTCGGCCTTCCTGCGAGGATACCCGCGCTCCACGGCGCCCGCGAGGAAGCGCTCCCGCTGCTTGGGCATCTCTTCCGGCTTCTTCTTGGCCATCGCCCGGCGCAGGATGTCCGCGTCGCCGAGCGAGTACCCGGCCAGGCGATGGGAGATCTTCATCACCTGTTCCTGGTAGACGATCACGCCGTAAGTCTCGGCCAGTATCTCCTCGAGCTCGGGCAAATCGTAGGCCACCGGCCGGCGTCCGTGCTTGCGCTCGATGAAGTCCGGAATCATGCCCCCCTGGATCGGCCCGGGACGGTACAGGGCGTTGAGGGCGGTGAGGTCATCGATGCGCGCCGGCTGGTAGCGGCGCAGGATGTCCCGCATGCCCTCGCTTTCAAACTGGAACACGCCGCTGGTGAGGCCCTTGGAGAACTGCTCGTAGGTCTTGGCATCGTCGAGGGGCAGGTCTTCGAGGACGAGGTGGACGCCGTGACCGGCGGCGATGAGCTTCAGGGCGTCGTCGACCACGGTAAGGGTGGTCAGGCCGAGGAAGTCCATCTTGAGAATTGAGAGCTTCTCCAGGCCGTTCATGTCGTACTGGGTGACAATTTCGTCGCGGTTCGTCTTATAGAGAGGTACGAGCTCCTGAAGCGGCTGGGGGGCGATGACGACGCCGGCGGCGTGGACCGAGCAGTTGCGGGACATGCCCTCCAGGCGCTGGGCGACCTCCATGACCTCGGCCACGCGCGGGTCCTTCTGCATGGCCTCGCGCATGCGGGGCTCCTGCTCCAGGGCGTCCTTCAGCTTGATGTTGAGGACGTTGGGGACCAGCTTGGTGAGGCGGTCGACGTCGGCGTAGGGGATGTCCAAGGCGCGTCCCACGTCCTTGATGGCGGCTTTCGCGGCCATGGTATTGAAGGTGATGATCTGGGCCACGCGCTCGCGGCCGTATTTTTCGGTGACGTAGCGGATGACCTCGCCCCGGCGGTTCATGCAGAAATCGATGTCGATGTCGGGCATGGAGATGCGCTCGGGGTTGAGGAAGCGCTCGAACAGCAGGCCATACTCCAGCGGATCGAGGTCGGTGATCTGCATGGAGTAGCTGACCAGGCTGCCGGCGGCCGAGCCGCGACCCGGGCCCACCGGGATGCCGACGGAGCGGGCGAAGCGGATGAAGTCCCAGACGATGAGGAAGTAGCCCGAGAACTTCATCTGCTGGATCATGCGGATCTCGGAGTCGAGGCGCTCGACGTACTCCGGGAGATCGTGCTTCAGGCGGCCCTGCTGGCGCAGGGCTTCCAGGCGCGTCCGGCGCCGCTCGAAGCCTTCGCGGGCTATAAACTCAAAATAGGTGTCGGTGGAATGCTCGGCGGGAACGTCAAAATGCGGGAAGGGTTCTTTGACCTTTTCAAGCTTGAGCTGGCAGCGCTGGGCGATGTCCCAGGTGCGGTCCAGGGCGTCCTCGCACTCGGAGAACAGGCGCAGCATCTCGTCGCGGGACTTCAAGTAGAAGTCCGGCGTGGCCCATTTCATCCGATTGGGGTCGGACATGGTCTTGCCCGTCTGGATGCAGAGCAGGACCTCGTGGGCGCGGGCGTCCTCGCGGCGCAGGTAGTGGGAGTCGTTAGTGGCCACGAGCGGAACGCCCATCTCCTGGGAAAGCCGGGACACCTGGGGGAGCAGGCGCTTGTCCGGCTCCAGGCCGTGGTCCTGGATTTCGAGAAAAAAGTTGCCCTTGCCAAAGATATCGAGGTAGGTATAGGCGAGGCGGCGGCCGTCGGCGTAGTCCTTTTCAAGCAAGGTTTCGTTGATCTCGCCGCGCAGGCAGGCGGATAGGGCGATGAGACCCTTGCTGTGCTTGGCCAGGAGCTCCTTGTCGATGCGGGGCTTGTAGTAGAAGCCCTCCAGAAACCCGGTGGACACAAGCTGGATCAGGTTGCGGTAGCCTTCCAGGTTCTCGCAGAGCAAGACCAGGTGGTGGTAGCGGTTCGATTCGGCGTGGACGCGGCGGTCCTGCTGGGAGACGTATACCTCGCAACCGATGACGGGATGGATCCCTCGCACCGCGGCCTCGTTATAGAACGACACGGCCCCGAAGATGTTGCCATGATCGGTCATGGCCACGGCGGGCATCTTCTGCTTCTCGACGAGCTCCATGAGGTGCGGAATGTCACACGCTCCGTCGAGGAGGGAATAGTCGGTGTGGCAGTGGAGGTGGACGAAGGGGGGGGCTGCCATGAAAGAATCAGTATAGCGAAAGGAGGGGATCAGCAAGTGCGGGGTGGTGTCCAAAAAAGGGGGATGTTCGGACGACGAGGATCTAGACGCACGTGCAGCACCGCGGCGGCCCGGGGGTTCGCTGTTGGACCGGCGGCGTAAGGGTGTGGGGAAGGAGGCCGGCCGAATTACATCGTTAGGCCCCCGAGCATCAAGATAGTAGTATGGTCGGTGTCGCGATGAAATCGAAAGTCTACGCGCAGACGACCATCATCAGCTACCTGACGGCCATTCCGAGCGCCGATATTCAAGGAGAAACCCATGCCGATCACTGCTTTCAACAGTTTTACCGATGGCCTCGATCCAAGTCGCAGGAGCCGGGAGCACTTCGTTACCACCATCGATGTAGCAGACGACCGTCGCTGGGTGCCTTATGCCGATGGTGTCTGGTTCCAGCCCTGCCATTTCAACGTCACGTCCGGCGGATTCAGCGTTGTTCTAAAAGGTCTCCCCGGCAGCATGCTGGGCACTCACTACCACGTTGGGACGGTGCGTGGTTATACGATGCGCGGGCACTGGCGGTACCTCGAGCACGACTGGGTCGCAAAGCCGGGGACCTTCATCTATGAACCCGCCGGAGAAGCTCACACGCTGGTTATCACGGAGGACTCACCAGAACCGGCGTTGGTCATCTTTGTCGTTGAGGGCGGCCTCATTTATCTGGACAAGCCGGCGAACGGTGGCGTTGCAGCCTACGAGGATGGATTCACGCTTCTCGAACTGACTCGGAAGTACTATCACGAGGCGGGTCTCGATGCGCGCCAGCTGGACCTGCTAATTCGCTAGGGGAGGCAAGCGGTCTGACGAGGCCTTCACCCGACCGCCCCAAAACCGGGCGGCAGGTGATGCCCAGGCCGTTAACCGGCTTCTCCGGAGCCCTCGACGCCAGCCGCTTCCCGTGTAAACTAGAGAACCAGACAACCCATGCCCCTTCCGGCCGGAACCATTCTCGGACCCTACGAGATCCTGACCCCGCTTGGCTCAGGCGGGATGGGAGACGTCTACCGCGGGCGGGACACCCGGCTCGGCCGCGAGGTTGCCATCAAGGTGCTGCCCGAGGCCCGGGCAGGCGACCGCGAAGCCCTGCGAAGATTCGAGCAGGAAGCGCGCTCGGCCTCGGCTCTCAACCATCCGAACATCGTGACCATTTACGAAATCGGCAGCCATCCGGTGGGGCCGGAGGTCATCTGGTACATCGCGATGGAACTCGTGGAGGGACAGAGCCTGCGGGAGATTCTCCTGAGCGGGCCGGTACCGACCCCAAGACTGCTCGATCTGGCGGTGCAGGCGGCCGGCGCGCTGGCGGCGGCGCACGCCAAGGGGATCGTCCATCGGGATCTCAAGCCGGCCAACATGATGGTGAACCGGGAGGGCCGGGTGAAAATTCTCGACTTCGGTTTGGCGACGCCGGCCGTTTCGGAAGGCCGCGAGGACCAGGATACCCTGACCCGCGCGCCGGATCACATGACCCGGCCCGGCGAAATCCTCGGCACGGTCGGATACATGTCGCCGCAGCAGGCATCCGGGGAGAGGGTCGATTTCCGGTCGGATCAGTTTTCGCTGGGCGTCATTCTCTACGAAATGGCGACCGGCAAGCGGGCCTTTGAGGGGCGCAGCCAGATGGAGACGCTGGCGGCGATCCTGCGCGATGAGCCCGAATCTATCAGCCAGATCAATCCGCAGATTCCACCGCCGCTGCAGTGGACCGTGAAGCGGTGTCTGGCCAAGAAGCCGGCGGACCGTTATGCCTCGACCGAGGACCTGGCCCGCGATCTGACCATCGTGCGGGACCACCTGGGAGAAGCCGCGGTGGAGGCGCCCGCCGCGCCGGCTCCGCAACACTTGCCGCCCCAGCGCCACGCGCTGGTCGGCCGCGAGCGGGAACTCGAAGCCGCCCAGAATCTCCTGCTCCAGGACGACATCCGGCTGGTCACCCTGACTGGCGCCGGGGGCACGGGTAAGACCCGGCTGGCAGTGCAGTTGGCCGCAGACGTGGCGGAGCGGTTTGCGGGGGGCGTCTGGTTCGCCGGTCTGGCCTCCGTGCTGGATTCCGGGCTGGTGGTTTCGGCGATCGCACAAGCTCTGGAAGTGCGGGCCAGCGGAACGAGGCCCCTGGTCGAGGATCTGAAGGAGCACCTGCGGCGGTGGCGACGGGCGCTGCTGCTGCTCGACAACTTCGAGCACGTTCTGGCTGCGGCGCCGGTGGTCGCCGAGCTGCTGCAGGCTTCTCCGGCGCTCAAGATTCTGGTGACCAGCCGGGAGGCGCTGCGGCTTTACGGGGAGCAGGAGTTGTTCGTGCCTCCGCTGGCGCTTCCCGAGCCGGGACGCCGGCCGCCCGTCGAGCTGCTCGCGCAGTTCCCGGCGGTTGCGCTATTCGTGCAGCGGGCCAGGGCCGTCAAGCCCGACTTCGCCTTGACGGAAGAGAATGCGGCGCCGGTAGTCGACATTTGCGCCCGCTTGGACGGCCTGCCGCTGGCCATCGAGCTGGCCGCCGCGCGGGTGAAGGTCCTGACGCCGGCCGCCATGCTGTCGCGCCTGGAGAGCCGGCTGCGCCTGCTGACCGGCGGCGCGCGGGATTTGCCCGAGCGCCAGCAGACCCTGCGCCGGGCCATGGACTGGAGTCACGACCTGCTGACCGGCGAGGAGCAGAAGCTGTTCCGGAGGCTGGCGGTGTTTGTCGGCGGGTTCACCCTGGAGGCCGCCGAAGCCGTCGCCGGCGCTGGAGACGATCTGGAGCTGGACGCCTTTGACGGCGTGGCCTCTCTGGTGGACAAGAGCCTGCTGCAACAAACCGGCGTGGCGGCTGGAGAAGCGCGGTTCGGGATGCTGGAGACCATTCGGGAGTACGGGCTGGAGCGCCTCGCTGCCAGCGGCGAAGAGGCGGCGACCAGGCGGGCCCAGGCGGCTTATGTCCTGGTATTGGCGGAGGACGGAGAACCCCATATCATCGGAGGTCCCGAGCAGGCCGCCTGGGTGGAGCGCTTTTTCGCGGAGCACGACAACATCCGCGCGGCGCTGGAGTGGCTGACCCGGACCGGCAATACGG
>JBGOUV010000331.1:0-7832 GCA_041477815.1 Terriglobia bacterium
CCGGCTCCAGGTCCTCGAAGCCCCACCTTTTGCCAAGCATGCGGGACCAAATCTTTATCGCATTGAACCACACAAACTGAAAAAGAATCAAGAATAGCAGCAGGACAATGGACATGACTGCTACCAATACATCGGCCAGCACCCAAACGGCAAAAGCGCATCCGAAGGCGGCGAGCACGATTGCTGTCACCATCTCCCGCCTGCCTGCGGCTGTGTCGAAAGCGCTTCGCACCGAGGCGTCCTGCAATGTGACTACAATTGCAAACCCTCGAGCCGCTTTCTTCAGAAGGTCCCGCAGACGAATTTCATCACTGGTTGGCGCCGGCGTGAAGCGACGAAACCAGCAAATCACGCTGGCCGTGTTGGCGACACCAAATCGCATTGGCGGCGCGGGTAAGTTGTTGGAGCCAGCACTCTCCGCTTCGCTCATATATGCACTCCCGGGCTGTTTTCTGACATGGTGGCACATCACAGCTCTGATGCACAACCGGAACGGCGCCGCAGGCGATAGATCCTGCCTAACGCCGCAGTGTTGGTCAGGAGATCACAATTTCGGAAACAACTGGGATCCTTCAGAACGAAGCGACGCCCGGCGTCGGTCGGCTAATCCCGGGACGCCACTTCCACCCGGCTCAGCGTTCGCGCGTAGGACGCGATCCCGCTGAATAGGGCTTCGGCGATCTTTTGGCGGTAGGCCGCGGTCTTCAGGAGCTTCTCGTCGCGGGGGTTGCTGAGGAAGCTGATCTCCGCCAGGATGGACGGCATCCGGGCGCCGATGAGCACGACAAAGGGAGCTTTGCGAACGCCCCGGTTGCGGAGAGTGCCGTTGTCGCGGGCCATGGTCGCGTAGAGGGAGCGCTGGATCTGGCCGGCGAATTCGCGGGACTCGGCGATCTTTTCGGTGAGCGTAATCCTGGTGACCAGGTCCTGCAGGTCGTGGATGGACTTATTGGAAGCGGCGTTCTCGCGCGCGGCCACTTGCAAGGCTTCGCGGTCGGCGGTGAGATTCAGATAGTAGGTCTCGATCCCGCGGGCCGCGGCCAGCCGCGACGAGTTCGCGTGAACCGAAACGAAAAGGTCGGCCTGCTTCTCGTTGGCCAGGGCGGTGCGCTCTTCCAGCGGGATGAAGACGTCTTCGGCGCGCGTGAAGATCACCTCGCTGCCAATGCGGTCCGAAACCAGCGCGCCCAGCCGCGTCGCGACATCGAGGGCCAGCTCCTTTTCCGTCAGACCGGTGGGGCCGATAGTACCGGTGTCGTGGCCGCCGTGACCGGCGTCGATGACCACGCGGGAGATCTTGAGACCCAGGGCGCGGATCAGGTTCTGCTCGCGGCCCTGCAGCTTGGCAGGCTTGGATTGGGTGATGGGGGTTGGAGGTTGGGTGATGGGCGCTGGAGGCTCGGCAGCGCGTGGGACTGGCCGTTTGACCGGCGGCTCGGACTTGGGAAGCTCGGCCTTCGCCAGCAGCGGGTTTTCAGGGCGGCGGGCCTTTAACTCCATCACCAGGCGAGGCGGGTTGGAAAGGCTGGACAGCGTGAAGTCGGCGTCGGCGGCGAGATCCACCACCACCCGCGTTACCCCCACCTGGGTTTGCGCCACGCGGATCTGGCGGACCCGGTCATCACCCACCGGTACTACCTTACTTTTCAAGGAGGCGTGCAGCTTGGTGTTGGGGATATCGAAGAAAATGCGGTCCGGGTTGGCCAGCCGCTCGGGCTTCACCTGGACCTCGGCTTCGAGAGTCACGATGACGCGGGTCAGCTCGGGCTGCGACCAGTGCCGGACCTCGGTGACCAACGGGAGCGTTGATTTAGGGGTCTCCGGGGTGGTCGTGGCGGCGGGCTGCTGCAGCTCCTCCAGCTTCTTGCGGGCGTCGGCCAGCAGGGGGCTCCGGGGGTACTGGTCGATCAGAAACCGCCAGCTTTCGGAGGCCTTGCGCGCCCAGGGATCGGGGCCGAAGCGCCGGCTCATTTCCTGATAGAGTTCAGCTTCGGCGGCAATGCTGTCGTCGGCCCGGGAGCTTTGGGGTGACGTCCGATACACCCGGCGGAAGGCGTTCACCAGTTTCTGGTAGGCGGCCGGCGTGCGCTCGGCATCGGTAAGCCCGTCGAGCTGCCGCTGCTGCTCCACCGCCTCGTTGTACATCTCCAGGGCTTGCTCCCGCTTGGCCGTGGCGGACATCGCCGGGAGGCCCATCACCGAGACGAGAATGGCGGCGGCGGTCAGCCTCATGGGGACTCGGTGGTGTAACGCGTAATGCCGTCCGGGCCGGTGGTTTGAAAGATGCGGGGGCCCTCGAATCTCTTGGGCGGCGGCTCGGGCTCGGGCGGCCGGTCGAGGGGACGGAACCGCGCATAGTAGCGGTTTACCCGGGGGACGAACTGCCTGGTTTCCTGATAAGGCGGGATGCCGCCGAAGCGGTCCACGGCGCCTTCGCCCGCGTTATAAGCCGCCAGGGCCAGGTTCCCGTTGCCCTCGTACATGTCCAGCAGGAAACGCAGGTAGCGAACGCCGCCCTCCAGGTTCTGCAAGGCGTCAAAGCGGTTGCGCACCCCGAACCGGACCGCGGTGTGGGGCATGAGCTGCATCAGGCCGACCGCTCCTTTGTAGGAGATGGCGCGGGGGTCGTAGTTGCTTTCGGCCTTGATGACGGCATGGACAAAGCTGGGCCGGATGCCATGCGCGTACGCCAGCCGGCTGATGGCCTCGTCCAGCGCCCGGGGCGTCGCGACATTCGCGGCGGGCGGGGCGGCCGGGTCAACCGGCTTGACCTCGCGGGCCTCCACCACACGCCCGCGAACCGGAGCGGGCTGGACGCTGCGGGTGGAAACGAGGCGAGTCACTTGACGGGCGGGTACGCGGACCAGTCGCCCGGTACGCTGATCCACTGCCACCGTGTACACCGCCCCCGTGGCGGCAGAAACACTACCAGCGATGGCCAGAAGACCACCTAACGCTTTAAGAATCACTTCTAAACAATATACCAGAGATTGTTTACGATTGCCAGCGTTCCTGGTGCTGAACCTCACTGCACCAGGCGGTGGAGCTTGGTCAGGGCTTCCTGGGCGGGCGTATACGCGGGGTCGATCTCGACGGACTTCTGCCAGCATTCGCGCGCCCGGGTGTACAGTTCCTTGGCGAAATAGACGCGGCCGAGGTTAAACCAGGGGTAATGGTAGGCCTCGTAGCGGGGGGCGCGGGTGGCTTGTTCGAGCCAGGGGATGGCCTCGTCGAGTTTTCCTTTCTCGATCAGGTAGGCTCCGATGTCGTTGTAAGGATTGCCGTAGTAGGGGTCGACGGCGATGGCCTTCTTGCACTCCCCGATGGCCTGGTCGAGCTTTCCCTGAAACCGGTAGGTCCACCCCAGGTAGGTGTAGGCCTCGGCGGTGGGATGAAGATCCAGGGACCGTTTGTAGAGGCTGATCGCCAGGTCCAGCTCTCCCTGCAACTGGAGCTGGTAGGCCTGACGGAACAACTCGACGGCCATGGCAAAGCGCGGGTTCTCCTCCATCTGGTCGGGCTCCGGACACTAGATGTAGCCTAACCGCAGCCGGCTTGGCAAGTGGCGTTAAACTGAAACCTATGCCCAAACCAGTGCGCAAGGCGGTGTTCCCCGCGGCGGGTCTGGGGACCCGATTCCTGCCGGCGACCAAGTCGCAGCCCAAAGAGATGCTGCCGCTGGTCGACAAGCCGATCATTCAATACGGAGTGGAGGAGACCCTGGCGTCGGGGGTGGAGAACATCATCATCGTCACCGGCCGGGGCAAGTCGGCGATCGAAGACCACTTCGACGTGAGCTTTGAGCTGGAGAACCTCCTGGAGTCCCGGGGAAAGGTGAAGGAGCTGGAGTTGGTGCGCCGGGTGTCGGAGCTGATCCACGTCTCCTACATCCGGCAGAAGGAGGCGCTGGGACTGGGACACGCCGTACTGGTGACCAAGGAGCTGGTAGCCGACGAGCCGTTCGCCGTGGTGCTGGCCGACGACGTGATCGTAAGCGAGCGCCCCTGTTTGCGGCAACTATTGGATGTTCACGAGCAAAAGGGTGGTTCGGTGCTGGCGGTGATGGAGGTCCCGGCGGAGGAAATATCCAAGTACGGGGTAATCGCCGCCGACCAGGTGGGAGGGAACGACCGACTGTTTCGGGTGCGCGACATGGTGGAGAAGCCTTCGGCGGATAAGGCTCCCTCCAACCTGGCGATTATCGGCCGCTACGTGCTGGCGCCCGAGATTTTTGCGGCGCTGGCGGAGACCAAGGCCGGGAGCCTGGGAGAGATCCAGTTGACCGACGGTATCCGGCGGCTCCTGGAGTCCGAGCCGGTGTACGCGTACCGGTTTGAAGGGCAGCGCTACGACGCCGGGGACAAGCTGGGATTCTTGAAGGCCACCGTGGAACTGGCCCTGAAGAACGAGGATTTGGGACCGGATTTTGGGCGCTACTTGAACTCGCTGCTGGGCTGCACCGAGCCGCGACCGTAAAGGGAGCGGCTCAGTTCAAGAACAGCGTACGATAGAGGGTATCCCGCTGCTTGGGGATGAAGCCGGCGTCCCGGATCAGCCGGCGCAAGTCTTCTTCCGACGCCTGGTGGTGCGCCCCCGCCGCCGAAACCACGTTTTCTTCCAGCATCACCGAACCCACGTCATTGCCGCCGAAGCGAAGACCGAGCTGTACCATCTTCAAGCCCTGCGTAACCCAGCTCGACTGGATGTTGAGGATGTTCTCGAAATAAAGCCGCGAGATGGCCAGCGTCTTGAGGTACTCGACGGCCGTGGCTTCTTCCTTAACGAAGCGCCCCAGCGACGTGTTTTCGCGCTGGAAGGTCCAGGGGATGAACGCCGTGAAGCCGCCGGTTTCTTCCTGGATGCGGCGGACGATCTCCAGGTGGTTGACCCGCTGTTCGTAGGTTTCCTTAACGCCGAACATCATGGTGGCGGTGGTGCGCATGCCGAGTTGATGAGCGCTGCGGTGCACCTCCACCCACTCCGAGACCGCGCACTTCAGACGGCTGATGCGATGCCGCACCCCGTCGTCGAGAATCTCCGCGCCGCCGCCGGGGATAGAGTCCAGACCCGCGTCGCGGAGCCGCGCGATGGTGTCGCGAATCGAGAGCCCGGACACCTGGGCGATATTGGTGACTTCGGGGGCGGAGAGGCAATGCAGGTGGATGGGAAACCGGGACTTGATGGACCGGAACAGGTCCTCGTACCACTCGATCTTCAGATCGGGGTGCAGGCCGCCCTGCATGAGGACGCCGGTGCCGCCGACGTCGATGGTTTCCTGGATCTTCTGGAAGATGACTTCCCGGGGCAGAATGTACCCTTCCTCGTGCCCCAGCGGCCGGTAGAAGGCGCAAAAACTGCAATATTCGGTGCAGAAGTTGGTGTAGTTGATGTTGCGGTCGATGATGTAGGTGACCACACCCTCGGGATGCAGCCGCCGGCGCAAGGCATCGGCAGCCATGCCGATGCCGATCAGGTCATCGGAGCGGAACAGGTCGCAGGCTTCGGAAGAAGTAAGCATGGGATAAGAAGCTGTCAGCTAGCTAGCAATCCGGCGAACCGCTCAGGCCAGCCTCCTAACAGCTAACAGCTTAGCATTTTGGCGATCCGGGTAACGGTAGCCCCAGCCAGGCTGCTAACAGCTAACAGCTTCTTTCCCTAACAGCTTCTTTTCCTGCACCAGGCCCAGGTCGGCGGCGTATTCGAGGAACAGGGAGAGGCCGCGGCGCTCGGGCTCGCCGAAGCCGAAGCGGACATTTTCGGTCAGGTAGCGGCGGGCGAGGGCGGAGGGGATGTCGCGCGCGGGGGCTTCGCGGTCGGCCACCTCGTCGAGATGGTCGAGTCCGTAGCGGGCGGAGGCTTGGAACAGGGACGCCAGCCCGGGATCGGCAGCCGCACGCCTCGCCGCCCACACCGCGTAGACCATGGGCAGCCGGGTCAGGGAGTGCCACTCGGCGCCGAGATCGTAGACGTGCAGGTCCGGGCCGGGGGCCAGGCGCAGGGCCGGATCTCCGATGAGGAGGGCGGCGTCGGCGATGTCCAGCATCTCGTCCAGGCGCGGCGGATACGGCCGGATCTTAACGTAGCGGTGATACTTGCGGGTGAGGATGATCTGGGCCAGGGCGACGGAAGTGCGGGAGGAGGTGTCGGCGGCGAGGCTTTCCATCCGGTCGATGGGCCGTCGCGACACGAGCAGCACGCTGGCCACCGGGCCGGCGCTCGAAATGCAACCGGCCGGAATCATGACCAGGTCGGGATTGGTGGCCAGTTCGATGGAGGGCGGAATGCCCACGTCGGCCTGGCCCGACCGCAGCAGGTCGGCACACTCGGCGGGGACCCGGAAGCTGAGATCGACGCGGCCCTGCTGGGGTCCGTGCAGAAAACCCCAGACCAGAGGCGAAGTATTCAAGTAACCGACGGCGCAAACGCGGGGTTTGGCGGACATAACAGTCGAGCGAGACCGAAACTCTAGTTTAGCAGGCTGTGGGTACACGCGACAGGTTGGAAGGCCTGTCCTACTGGATTAGCAGGGGAGCATCGTCGCCGGCTTCCTCTTCCGGAATCACCGAAGCAGCGGCGATGTGGTCGCCCTCCTCCAGGCGCACCAGCCTGACGCCCTGGGTGGAGCGGCCCGCCTCGCGGATGTCTTTCGATTCCAGACGCAGGATCTTGCCGTCCTTGGTGATGATGAACAGGTCGCTGGTCTCCTTGACGTTCAGGATGGAGACGACATTGCCGTTGCGGGCGGTGGTCTTCATGTTGATGACTCCCTTGCCGCCGCGCGAGGTAACACGGTACTCCTCGAGCAAGGTGCGCTTGCCGAAACCGTTCTCGGATATGGTCAGGATCAGCCCTTCCTTGCTCACCGCCTCCATGCCCACCAGGTAGTCGCTGGCCTCCAGGCTCATGCCCCGGACGCCCCGGGCCGGCCGGCCCATGGCCCGCACCTTGTCCTCCGGGAAACGGATGGCCTTGCCCTCGTGCGTGCCCAGGAAGATCTGCTGGCTGCCGTCGGTGAGCCGGGCGGAGATCAGCTCATCACCCTCGTCGAGGGCCATGGCGATGATGCCGCGGGCCATGGGGTTGTCGAACTCGGTCAGCTCGCACTTCTTGATCACCGCCTGTTTGGTCACCATTACGATGTACGTGCCGGCGGTGAACTCCTGCACCGGCAGGAAGGCTTTCACCGTCTCTCCGGGCTGCAGGTTCGCCAGGTTGACCACGTTCTTGCCGCGGCCGGTGGTGCCGGCGTCGGGGATCTCGTAAACCTTCAGCCAGTAGACGCGCCCCAGGTTGGTGAACATCAGGATGTAGGCATGGGTGGAGGCGGTCAGGAGGTGCTCGACGAAGTCCTCCGTCCGGGTGCCCATGCCGATGCGGCCCTTGCCGCCGCGCGACTGCCGCCGGTAGGTATCCACCGCCGTGCGCTTCATGTAGCCGGCGTGGGTCACCGTGATGGCGACGTCCTCGACGGCGATGAGGTCCTCCAGCAGGATCTCGCCCGTGTCCTCGATGATCTCGGTCCGGCGCTCGTCCCCGTAATCCTTCTGAACCTCCCGCAGCTCCTTGACGATGAGCGCGCGCAGGATCTTGTCCGACCCCAGCAGCTCCACGTACTCCTGAATCTTCTTCTGGATCTCGGCCAGCTCGTCCAGGATCTTCTGGCGCTCCATGCCGGTGAGACGCTGCAACTGCATCTCGATGATGGCCTGGGCTTGCTTCTCGGTAAACTCCAGACTCACCACCAGGCTGTCGCGGGCCTCGCGCGGGGTCTTGGCGGCGCGGACGAGCTGGATCACCTGGTCCAGGTTGTCGAGGGCCTTTTGGAATCCGAG
>JBGOUV010000391.1:0-6371 GCA_041477815.1 Terriglobia bacterium
AGTTCATTTTATTCTGCAGACTCCGGGCCAGCAGCCCGGCGCCCGTGAGCAACGGTAGGGAGAGAGCCACTTGCGCTACCGCCAGAGCCTTCCCCAACTCCCAGCGTCGCGGGCCGCCCTTTTGGTTTCCGGCGCCGTCCTTGAGCATGTTGGCCAGGTTAAATTTTGTGGTGTGAAAGGCGGGCGCCAGACCAAATAGGATCACAGCCGACAGCGTGGCCGCCACGGCGAACAGCAGCACGCGACCGTCGGTCTCCGGGCGGACGTTAAGAGGAAAACCCCAGGGGCGGATCAGCGTCAGCAGCAGGTCCCGCCCCCAACACCCCAACGCCACCCCCAGCACGCCGCCGATCGCCGTCAGCAGCATACTCTCGGTCAGTAGCTGCCGGATCAGCCGCTGCCGGCCCGCGCCGATGGCCAGGCGCAGCGCCACTTCCTTCTGCCTCGCCGCGGCCCGCGCCAGCAGCAAATTCGACACATTGGCGCAGGCAATCAGAAGCACCAGCCCCGGCACCGCCAGCATCGCGAGCAGGTCAAGGGCAGGGGGCCGCCCGACCACGGGAAGATACCCAAGGTCCCTGAATAACCCGTTGCCGGCCGGGAGCACCTGGAGTTTCCATTTCCGGTTTTCTCGTTGCCGGCGTTCATCCGTCGAGCTTCCGGCCCGCTCCGCCAGAACTTGCTGGTAGAGCACATTCAACTCCGCTTGGGCCTGCGTCATGGTAACGCCGGGCTTCAACCGGGCGATCATTTTGCGATAGCCACGACTGCCGCTTCCGTCGTATTCCAACTCCGATCCCTGTTGTCCGTTCACCCACAGCGCTTTACTGCTGTTCGGCGCCACCCGTGGCTGGAGCATGTAGGGCACGGTAATGTCTATCGGGGCGCCCACGTGGACACCGAAGAACTGCGGGGGCGTCACGCCAACGATCATGACGGGAACCCCGTTGAGCGCGATGGTCTTTCCCACGACGGAAGGATCCACAGCAAACCGCCGCTTCCAGTAGTAATAGCTGATCACCGCCACCGGGCCTTGCGGCCCCCCGACGCCCGGTATCCGGTCATCCTCGGGAGAGAGGACGCGACCCACCACGGCATCGACGCCCAACACGGCGTAATAGTTGCCGGTAACCATTTGCCCCCGGACGGGCTCCGCCGCGTCGCCGCTGATCCTTGCGCCGGCCTCAAAAAAGGCGGTAGCAGCCAAGCCGGAAAATAGCTGGTTGCGATCGCGAAGCTTCTTGTAAGCCGGAAAAGATACGATGTCATGAACCCCCACGAGTTCCTCCGGGTTCCTGACCGGAAGCATTTTCAGCGCCAACGTGTCCAGGAGGCTGAACGTGGCAGTATTGACACCGATTGCCAGAGCCAGCGACAGCACCGCAACCGCGGTGAACCCTGGGCTGCGGCGGAGCATGCGAGATCCGTATCGGAGGTCTTGCCAGAGGGTCTCCAGCCAGGCGAACAGCCACATCTCGCGGCAGGTTTCGCGCCAAACGGTAGCGTTTCCGAACGCGCGGCGCGCCGCCACCCGCGCCTCTTCGGGAGCCAAGCCCTCCGCCTGACGCTTCTCTTCGGCCATGGCGAGGTGAAACTGAAGCTCCTCCGCCAAATCGCGGTCGAGTTGCCGGCGCCTGATGAGGGCCTTCCAGCGCAACCATATTCGATGCTGCCACTCCATCACCTGACACCTTCCCTTCACAGCCCGTGGCAGAAGTGAGATCCGGCAAACTTGCCGCATTCCTCAACCTCGCAGAATCAACGACTTGCCGGTGGCAAATTTGCCAACAAGTCGCAGCGGAGCACTTTTGCCACGGGCTTTTCAGGCGGTCTGCATGATCCTCGCAATCGCCGCCGCCAGGCGCCCCCAATGCTCGGCCTCCGCCGCCACGGGCCTGGGGGCGGTCTCGACGGCGGAAAAACGACCGTCCACAGCGCCAAAATGCAGGTGACTGCGGCAGCAGTCGTTCCCTGAATCGCCACATAATGCAACGGCAAAACGAGTAGCGCGACGATCCGACCATTGAGCCGCTGCTAAAGCGATCGGCAAGAGGGTAATGGGCCAGTCTTACACTGACCACTACCCCCGGGCCGCCGAGGTCGCCCCTGGAAGAGCGACATCGAACGCCCCTTCGCGGGAGCCCAATGGCGGGAACGGCAGGTTCGAGCTGCTCCTGCTCGCCGGGCTGATCGCGGTTCTCGCGGTTGCCGTGCGGGCGTGGCGCCGGATCCGGGGCTAGGGTCGGCCGGCCTCCAGACGGTCGGTGCGCAGGCGCCAGATGCCGCGCCCGTAGGTGGCCGCGGTCAGGAGCTGGTCCCGCTCGTGATACACCAGATCGGATACGACGACATTGGGCAGGTTGCCGGTAATGGATATCCAGCCCCCGGCGCGGGGCATTTGCACCAGCACGCCGATGTCGCCGGCGAGGAAGAGCCGGTGGGGAGGGCGGGTCTCAAAAATCGCGGCATAGAAGACTACGTTCGGCAGGGCGCCACCATCGAGATCCTTCCAGGTAATACCCAGGTCGTCCGACCGGAAGACGTGGGAGTAGGGCTTCTCCGTCGCCGTCTCGCCGCGGGCCCCCGCAAAGGGCGTCTTGGATTTCGGCAGCGGCGCGCTCCGCAGCTTGACGATGGACATGCCGGTGGACCCCACTACCGCCACCACCGTCTGCGCCGCGGTGGGATGCGTCTCCAGACGGGTGATCAGGCGGCGGGGCATGTCCGCGCCGGCGAGGTCCTTCGACCAGGCCGCTCCGCCGTCGGTGCTGCGGTAAACGCCGCCCTTGGTGGTGCCCACGTACATGATCCGAGGGTCGAGGGTGGAGATCTCTATGGCCGAAATGACCGACCGGTCGAAGGTATCCGATACGGGGCGCCAGGTGGCGCCGTCATCGTCGGTACGCCAGAGGCGGTCGGTTCCGGCCCAGAGTCTCCGGAAGCGGCCGGCCACCTCGCCCGGCTCGAGGGCGAGAACGGCGATCGACCGCTGGTTGCTCTCCACCCCGCCGATGACTTTCTCCGAGTCCAGCACTTTGAGCCACCGCTGCCAGTCCTGCCCGCGGCGGTGCCGCATGACGTTGGCGTTCTGAAAGGAGCCGAACACCTTCTCCTCGTCGGCCGGGTCGAAGACAATCCACCCGCCGTCGCCGGAAAACGCCTGCACGAAATCGTTTTCGGGCAGCAGGACCGCGTTGGTACCGACCCCTCTGGGGACTCCGGTGAGCAGCGTGCCGTTATCCTGCGCCCCGCCGCCGAACACCTTGCTGTTGTTGGGCGCGACATCCACGGCGTAGAACATGGTGGTCATCATGCCGCGGGACCGGCGGGAATGATCTTCCCAGGTGTCGCCTCCGTTGCGGCTCACCGCCACACCGCCGTCGTTTCCGGAGTAGACCAGGTCGCCGCCCGGCATCACCAGCGCGTGATGATCCTCGTGGACATAGTCGACGAGGTTTTCCTGCCGTCCGGGAGGAATCAAGCGGTCCACCGTGGTGATCTTCTTCCAACCTTCGCCGGCGTCCTTGAGGCGGTAGAGGTTGGCTCCGCCCCAGATCACGAAGTTCTCCCGCTGCGGATGGACGACGATGGTGTTGTTGTAGGACAGGAAGCGCTCGCCGGCGAACAACTCGTCGTCGGGTGAGGCGATGCGGTCCCAATGCTCGCCGCTATTGCCGCTGCGAAAGACCCCCAGCAGCCGGCGCTCGCGGTCGGCCGCCAGGACGTACAGAACCTCCGGATTGGAGGGCGCGAAGGCGATGCTGGCACGGCCGAACTCCTGCCCTTCGGGCAACCCCCTCTTCTCGTCCAGGTGCTCCCAGGTTTCTCCGCTGTTCTGGCTGCGCCAAATTCCGTTCTGGGAACCCCGCAACTCGACGGCGGCGAACAACCACCCTTGCCGGCGCGGGTGGAACGCCACGGAATGGCATTTGTAGCTGCGGTTGCCCCAGAACAGGCAGGGAACCAGTCCCTGGTCAAACCGGATCAGATAGAGGCCGGCGCGCATCCGCTCATCGTGGGTGACGCTGCCTACGGCGCCGTAGAGCACGTTGAAAGGATCGAAAGCGAGGGCGCCGACACGGCGGGGTATGTCTTCCGAGGAGCCCCGGGGAAGCGGCTCGCCGCCGGGTTGGGTGAAGAAGTTCTGCCACTTCACGCCACCGTCCAGCGAGGAATAGAACCCGCTTCCGGGATAGGTGTCCGCGGACTGATTCGCTTCCCCGGTGGCGGCGATCAGGCGTTTGCATTCCTGGGGGTGGATGGCCAGGGCGCCAATGTTCTGGTTGGCAAAGCGCTCCCAGGCATAGTCCCAGGTCACGCCCCCGTCGGTGCTGCGCCACACGCCTCCGGCGGCGGACCCGGCGAAGAGCGTTTGGGCTTCGCCGGGCGGCGAGACCAGCGCGGTCACCCGTCCGGCGATATTCTGCGGTCCGGCTGGTTCCCACTGCTGGTCGGGGCTGTCGCCAAACCGATTCTGGTCTTGCCAGAATTTCTCCAGCTCCAGGGGCGGCGCATCGCGAGCCGGAAAGGTGGCCCGCTCGAAGAAAAATTCCGTGCGATCTTTATGGGTGGTCGCAGGCTTTTTCTCGGTGGTCATGGTGTTTACCATTTGAGGCCGAAGCGGTCGAAGAACCAATCATCATTCCGGACTCGCCGGGCGAGCATTTCGCGGCGGCGCGCGGCCACGTTGCTTTCCGACAGCAGCAGGAAGGCGGGAGCGAAGAGCGGGGCCTGGCGGAGCGCCCCCACCACCTTGGACAACCGCTGCGGCTTGAAATGGACGAAGGCCAGGCGCAGCCGGTTCTGCAGGAACTGCGGCCAGCCCACCGGATACGGCGAGCGCCGGCGAAACAGGTGGCCCACCACGGTCTCGGAGGTGACCAGCAGCTCGTAGCCCAGCAGCCACAAGCGAACACCGCACTCGTTATCGACATTGCCGCGCTGCAACAATCCTTCGTCCCATCCGCCGGTCGCTTCGAAGACGTCCCGCCGCATGGCCACACAGCACCCCGGCAGAATGGGGGCGGCGACCGGGGTCCGGTACTTGCGCCGGAGCCAGCGAACCTCCAATCCCGGCCCCCGAAAGGTCAGTCCGTAGCCGGCCTTGTGGGGGATATCCAGCCTGGAGATGGCCGGCGCCGCCGCGCCCACCCGGGGATTCTCGACCAGTTCCAGCAGCGGCCGCCACCAGAATGGGCGGAGGGTGAGGTGGGCGTCGGCGAAAACGATCACGTCCCCACGGCAGGACCTCGCGCCCAGGTTGCGGGCTTTGGTCACGCCGATTCCCTTTTGCCGAATCAGGCGCACCCGGCCCCGGCGCCGCGTCAGAAAGCCGGCGGAGCCGTCGGTGGAGCCGTCGTCAATGACCAGGACGTCGCCGCCGGGAGGCAGGGTGTCTTCCAGGTTTTCCACCGTGTTCCGCAGGCTCGCGCCTTCGTTACGGCTGATCACCACCACACTGAGGCGGGGCCGTTTACGGGAAGTCGATGGTCCCGGTAGGGGGGGGCGTATCCGTCCCATTGATAATCTCGAGGTTTTTCAGCCTGCGGTCGAAGTTCTTCAGTATCTTGGCCAGGTGCGCCGCCGAATTCGGCGTGAAAAGACCGCTGGGGGCGGCTTTCTTCGCCGGTTTTGCGGCTTTTCTTGCGGTTTTCTTTGCGGGCTTCTTGGCCTTCTTGGTCTTGGTTGCCACTTTCGGTTTCCTTTCTTTCCGCAGGTAGCTACCCGGCGCGGCTCCGCGCCTCGCAACCTGCAACGTATCTCGGTTACACACCAGATGATAGACCGGAGTTGGCGAAACAGCAAGGGCCAACGTCGCCTTACCGCCCGGCGCCAGGTACCCGACGTGGCGCCGGGCGGACGCCTTCCGGCCGGGCCAGCTCCGGTCGCAGGTAAACCTCGATCCGCCTGCTCGTGGCGCACCTCCAGTACCCCTTCCTGGCCCGACCGCTCCAGCGCATACCAGCCGAAAAGACCCATCCCAAGAGGTTACGGCGCTCCCCAGCCCCGCCCTCCCCCGGGGCTGAAATCTGGCAGCCGCCCATCTTTGAACCCAGCCTACTTGCGGCCCGCCGACTCTATGTAATCCACCACCGCATTGACCTCCGCGTCGGTCATACGCTTGATGAAGGGGGGCATGACCTGGCCGCCGAACTTGATCTTCACCGTGACATAGTCGCGGCTGGGCGTGGCGCCGGTGAGGGGGAGCTTCTCGTTCTGGAAGAGACGATGCAGGCTGGGGCCGGGCTTTTTGGATTTGGGGTCCTGCGGTTTGGCGATGTCGTGGCAGACTGCGCAGTGCTCGCGGTAGAGGTCCTGGCCGAGGTGGCGGTTCTTTTCCCAGGGGAGGGGCTTTTGGCCGGCGGCAGGCA
>JBGOUV010000555.1:0-3389 GCA_041477815.1 Terriglobia bacterium
AGCGAGCCTCTCTACCGGCTCTGCCCCCAACTCCTGGCGCAGGCCCGCGAGCTGTTGCTGGCCTGCCCCTGCGAATCCGGCTGCCCCTCCTGCGTAGGTCCTATAGGCGAGGTAGGCGAAAAAGGCAAACAGGTAGCCGAGCGATACTTGTCGGAGCTGCAGGAGTTGAAGTGATCGACCAGGCCCAACTCGAGCAACTCCGCCGCCTCTTGATAGGCCGCCCCGTCGCCACACCGAGCCGCGACCGTAAGGAAGCGGTTGCCTCCCTCCCCGGCGAAGAGGTCCAAAACGCCCTGGGCCGCTACTGGACCACCGAAAAGTTCTACCCCCACCACCGCCGCCACGGCACCGTAGAAATCTCCCGCCTCAGCGAGCTCAGCGGCAACCTCCTCCCCTCCATCTCCCGAGGCGAAATTCCCCCTTCGCCTCCCGACCGCTGGGCCTTCCTCGACACCGAGACCACCGGCCTCTCCGGCGGCGCCGGCACCTGCGCCTTCCTGATCGGCATCGGAACCGTCGAGGACGCCGGCTTCCGCGTCCGGCTCTTTTTCATGCGCGACTACGACGAAGAAGCGGCCATGCTCCAGGGCGTCGCCGACCTGCTGGCTCAACACGACGTGGTCATCACCTACAACGGAAAGGCATTCGACGCCCCCCTGCTCGAAACCCGCTACCGCCTGAACCGCCAGCCGGTCCCCCTGGAGCGCTTGTCCCACCTCGACCTCCTCTTCGCCGCCCGGCGCCTCTGGCGGGTGCGTCTGGAGAGCTGCCGCCTGATCGAGCTGGAAAACCAGATCCTGGGCGTCGAGCGGCAGGGGGATCTGCCGGGCGAGATGATTCCCCACTACTACTTCGAGTACTTGCGAACGCGGGAGGCCTTCCGCATGGTCCCGATGTTCCACCACAACGTGATGGACATCGTCACCCTGGCCGCCCTTACGGCGGTAGTATTACCGGTGTTCGCCGCGCCGGCGGAAGCGGGGTTACGTCACGGGGAGGATCTGCTGGGAATTGCCCGGTGGCTCGAGCAGAACGACGACCTGGAGGGAGCCCTCGGCCTCTACCAGCGGGCCCTCCAGCGAGGGTTGCGGCGCGATGAACACCTCTTCCGCGCGATTTGGGAAACGGCCCGCCTGGAAAAAAAGCTGGGGCGGCTGGACCGGGCTGTCGCCACCTGGTGCGATCTGGCTTCGGGGAACAATCCGTTGCGCCGCGCGGCCCTCGAAGAGCTGGCCAAATACTACGAACACACCGAGCGCAATTACTCGATGGCGCTGGAGATGGCGGCCGCCGCCGGGGGGCTGGAGCCGTCTCCGGACATCGAACGGCGGCGGCAGCGCCTATTGCGAAAAGCGGCGGGCCAGACCCGCCGGCTGCTGTAATCTTGACACTAGACTTTTTTCAGATTTTGTTGAATACTCAAAGCCAAGGTGCATATGCATCCCGCGCTTACTCCCCGTGGGAAGCGAGGAGGGTTACTGTTGGCAGCCCTAAGCTCTATTTGTGCGTTTTCCCAGACGGAGTTGAACTTTGCCCGCATGGGCGGCGTCGTTCGGATCGTCAACACCGACTTAGCCGTACTGGAATCCGCGGAAAACCGCAATGATCTTCCGTGCCAGGTAATACAGACCAAGGCCGAGTTGGCCTTCGACCTGCGGTTCCACGGAGCCTATAAGGTCATCCTTCCATTGAAGGACTTGGCCGGAGGCGGCGATTCTTTACGAGTGTTAATGCGCATCACCCCGCTCGAGAAACCGGACAATCAGCTCTATCTCGTCGACCGGTTCACGGTGCCGCCGATAGAGGAGGACGCCAAGGGGGAAGCCTCCCTGCCGGGCGGGTACACCATCGGACCGGGGCGGTACAAAGTCGACTGGCTGATGCGGGACCGCGCCGAGCGGGTCTGCTCGTCGCACTGGGAGCTGGATGCCAAGCTGGACCCCGACAACCGCGAGCTGCCTCTCACCATGCCCCCCAACACGGTGGCGCAGCGGCCCCAGGAGCCGTTCAGCGAGCAGCCGCCGGTCGCCAGGGCCGATTCGGACCGGTTGCTGAACGTTAAGGTGCTGGTGAACTTCTCTCCCACCAATCCCCGGGAGAGCACCCTGAAACCATGGGACGTGGACGCCATCGTTTCCATCCTGCGCAGCATCGCCCGCGAGCCGCAGATCGGACGATTCAGCCTGGTGGCGTTCAATATGCAGGAGGAGCGGGTCATCTACCGGGAAGACAACGTGGACCGCATCGATTTTCCCGCCCTCGGCGAGGCGGTGAGCGCCATCAAGCTGGGAACCGTGGACTTCCGCAAATTGCAGGATCCGCTCAGCGGGACCCACTTCCTGACCGGCCTGCTCACCGAACAGTTGGGGCCGCACCAAAGTCCGGAGCCGGACGCGATCATCATCACCGGGCCCAAGCTGATGCTGGACAAGAGGGTCCCCCAGGAGGCCCTCAAGCTAGCCGGACGGGCCAAGTGCCCCATCTTCTACCTGAACTACAACTTCAATCCCCGGACTACTCCCTGGAGAGACGCCATCGGGTCGGCCTTGCGGGTCTACAAAGGCCTGGAGTACAGTATCACGCTGCCCCGCGACTTGGGGACGGCGATGGCCGACATGATGTTCCGCATGAGCAAGAAGTAAGTGGCCAGTGGCCAGTGGTCAGTGTCCAGTCTGCTCCTGCTGGCTCTGGCGGCCGGCGAGCGGACGTTTGACTTGGAGGGGAGCGTCCAGCCGGAAACGCGGGCCGCGGTGTACCTGCACGGAGCCACGAGCCCCTTCAGCGCTGCCGCCGTGTCCGACGAGCGGGGACGGTTCCGGTTCCGCAAGCTGGCGGCGGGGGCGTATACCGTAGTGGTATTTATCCCGGGCCGCGGGGAGTCCCGCCAGACCATCGACGTCGGGCCGGGACTGGCCGACGCCCGGGGGCGCGTCTCGCTGGCGATCGATGCGAAGGTGGTTAGCGATGACCTGGTCCGGCGGAAGAATCTGGTTTCGGCAAGAGAGTTGTCGATCCCGGACAAAGCCCGCCGCGAGTACGACGAAGCGCAGAAAAGCCTGGGACGGCGGGACGCGGAGGGGGCGGTGGCCCGCCTGGAGCGGGCGGTGAGCCTGGCCCCGCAGTTTGCCGGGGCCTGGAACAACCTGGGGACCATCGCCTATCAGAGCCGGCAGTACGAGAAGGCGGAAGGCCATTTCCGGCGGGCGCTGGCAGAGGACCCGGCAGCCTATGAGCCGGCGGTCAACCTGGGCGGCGTGCTGCTGACTCTCCAGAAGACAGACGAGGCCCTAGAGTATAATAAGTATTCAGTCCTAGTACGTCCAAATGACGCGCTGGCCAACTCCCAGCTCGGTATGAACTACTTCTACCTGGGAGACCTGGACCGGGCC
>JBGOUV010000313.1:0-8211 GCA_041477815.1 Terriglobia bacterium
AATACGCCGGAGCGGATCGAGGTGATCGAGCGCATGGGTCAGCTCAACCGCGAGGACGCCGACTTCCTGCGGACCGCGGCGGTGTTCTACCGGGCGCTGGATCACGGGCTGCGGGTAGCCACCGGACGCTCGCAAGGCAACCTGCCCACCGCCCCGCTGCTGCTCGAGATCCTGACCGAGCTGGTCCGCCGCTGGACTCCCCCGGCCCTGCATACGCGCCCCTTGGATGTCGAGCTGGCCGACATGCGCCGGCGGACGCGGGCGATGTTTCAGCAGGTGTTTGAAGGGTAGAAGGCAGAAGGCAGAATACAGAAGGACCCGTATCATCAGGGTCCGAAAAGCAACCCGCCAGGAGCAAAGGACTTATGCCGAAGAAATCTAGTGAAGAGTGGATGACGAACTGCGGGCCGAATACGACTTCCGCGCATTGCGCCTCGTGGCCCGTGGACCTGGGCGAAAAGCTGCCCATGAGATCAGCGTTCGTCTGGCGCCGGATGTTGCAGAGACGTTTCCTGATTCCGATGCGGTCAATGAGGCCTTACGGTTTCTCATCAGGATTGCAAAGGGTCACCTGAATGCAGGGGACAGATTGACGCCAGTCGGTGGGCAGATGCCTCACGAGGTATTGCACCGGGTCCGCCAAAAGACGGCGCGCCGGTGAACGCCTTAGCCGTTAGGCCCTTGAACTCGGGCGCCACACTTTGAGAGAATGGTCATGGGTGCCCGGATGAACCCGACAATGACATCGGTCTTTGACCTCGGCCCGGCGGAGAAGCTCCAGCTCGTCGAAGACTTGTGGGATGACCTTGCCGCCTCGCCCGAGGCAGTGCCGGTGCACGATTGGCAAAAACAGGAGTTGGCCCGGCGAAAGGCGAATCTGCTGACGAATCCGGCCTCGGGACTCGCGTGGGAAGAAGTCAAGCGTAGGGTCCGCAGCCGGTATGGCCGCTGAACTGATCACGGCCCCGGAGGCTGAAGACGACATCGCGGATGCCTACGCCTGGTACGAGAGCCGTCGGCCAGGCTTGGGGGAAGAGTTTTTGAGCTGCGTTGATGCCTGCATTGAAGTCATCCTGCGTACGCCTCAGTTATATACTCTGGCACACGAGAATTATCGCCGAGCGTTGGTACGCCGCTTTCCCTATGCGGTTTTCTACGAGTACACCGGAGATACGGTGACGGTCTACTGCATATTTCACACCTCCCGCGATCCGCGAAAATGGCGCCAGCGTCTTCCATGATCGCTGTGAGGCGCGGGAGACTTACCGAAGCGCTGCAAGCGACGGCCAAAACCCGGCCGCGCCCGAGTCGTCAAGATCGACCGGCCTCGCGGGCGAGCTTCGCGTACACGGCCCGGCCGCGCGCGAAGGCCTCCAGGGACGCCTGCTTGTCGGAGGCGCTGGCGAAGCGCGCGTCGTTCTTCAGCCATTGCATCGCGTTGTCCAGATAGCGAATGTAGTACTGGGCGTCGTCGCGGCTGCGGATGGCCTTGCCGTCCCGGATCGCGTAGACCGGTGAAGTGTGCGCGAAGACGGCTTCGGGCCGGCGGGTTCCGTACAGGCTGCTCAGCAGCGTCCCTTGCTCGTTGTGGACCTTCTGGAAGTCGATGCCGCGGTAGTGCTGGAGGTCCTCAAAGGCTCGGGCGGCGATCCAGCAACTGCGGCGCAGCGGATATTCGAGGTGGATCTCGGCCTGGCGCCGGGGTCCGCTGGGAGTGGCTTCACCGATTACGTTCCCGTTGGACACGATTTCCAGCCGGTCGTACGGAAGCTGCGATTCGGCCTTGGCATGAATGCGGAGTACCTTGTCCTGGCGGGAGGACAGGGCGAGCTTGGAACCCGCTTCGCGGCCGTTGACCGTGAAGGTCAGGAGCGGGCTGTTGGTGACGAAGGTGCGGCCTTGCTGGAGAGCGCCGATCCAGCTCTGGTAGCTGAAATCGCCGTCGATGTGGGCATAGACGCGGTTGGCACCGACGGTGACGAAGGTCGTCATCTTGTCGGTTCCGGCGGTGGCGGTGAGGCGGAACCCGCAGTTCAGATAGCGGTACCACATGCGCAGGCCGTGGTTGGACTCGATCTCCGGCACTACCTGTTTCATGAATACCGGCAGCGCGCGGGGGTCGAGCACGGAGAGAATCTCCAGGCCGTCCAGTTTTTCGAGGGCCACGTCGAGCGGGCTCTCGACGCCGGGCCAGCTCGGAAAATGTGCCCAGGAGACGTAGCCCCCCTGCGCATGGACCCGGTCGCAGACGTCCGCGTGGAGCGGGTAATCGTAGCGCTGCATGGTCTTTACCGGCTCGATGAGACTCTTCAGGTTGAGGAGGCACATGTGGCCCAGATGATCGTTGCGGAATTCCTGGGTCACGTAGATCAGGCGCCGGCCGCTGGAATTCGCGTTCACGCGGCCCTCGAACTCCTTCTGGTCGGTGGTGAAGTCCGAGGTCAGGAGGTTGGCGACGTCCAGGTCCTCGGCATCCATTTCCAGGCGGCAGGTTTGGGGAGCGATGTGATGAATATGGACGTCGCCGCTGTACCACCCTTGGGTGGAAAGCGAGGACCAACGGGAGAGGGGAACGGTAAAGACGCCGTCGCGGACACCGGCCGGGGTGAGGTCGCCTTCGGCGATGCTGTACTCGTATCCTTTTAGTACCTGGTATTTTAGCGGCAGCCAGGAGGGATCGACCAGGAACTCGCCGTTTACGTAGGAAAAGCGTCGGGACTGGAAGCGTACGTCGCCTTCTTGGGCGTTGGCGGCGAGGCCCTGGGGATGGCCCAGGGGTACGACCTCGTGGCCTTGAGCATGCAGCAAGCGCAGGCGGGCGGGGACCGGGAGTCCGGTGTCGCGGTCGGTGACGCGGCACACGATCGGCTGGTTCTGGGCGGCGGAGAGGCGGGAGGTTAGGCCGGCGGCGGCCAGGTTGCGGAGGAAATGGCGTCGATTGGGGAACATGCAAATCGCCGATTCTGCGAAGGCGAACCTGGTCGCAAATTTGCGACGAGGTTCCTTCGCCACGGGCGGTCAGGCCTTTCTTAGTTTCTCTACCAGGTCGGTCTTGCCGCCTACATCGGTCAGGCGGAAATTGCGGCCTTGGTAGGGGTACGTCAGTTTCGTATGATCCAAACCCAGCAAGCCGAGAATGGTGGCGTGCAGATCGTGCAGGTGTACGGGATCTCCTGCGGCGCGCAGGCCGAGCTCGTCGGTGGAGCCTATTACCTTGCCGCCCTTCACGCCGCCGCCGGCCATCCAGATGGTGAAGCCATACGGGTTATGGTCGCGACCTTCGGAGCCGTTGGAGCCGCCATCGGACGTGGGGCTACGGCCGAATTCGCCGCCCCAGATCACCAGGGTCGAGTCGAGCAGGCCGCGCGATTTCAGGTCGGTGAGGAGTCCGGCGACGGCCTTATCGGTTTGAGCCGCTCTGGCCTGGTGATTCTTGTCGCATTGAATGTGGCCATCCCAGTCGTCGACGTTCATCCCGTTGCCGTTCCACACCTGCACGAAACGAACGCCGCGCTCCACCAGCCGGCGCGCCAGCAGACAGCGGCCGCCGAAGTCCGCGCTGACTCGATCATCGAGGCCGTAGAGCTTCCTGGTCGCTTCGGATTCGCTGGTGATGTCGGTTGCTTCCGGCGCCGACATCTGCATCCGGAAGGCCAGCTCGTAGGACTCGATCCGGGCGGCCAGCTCGGAATCGCGGTTGCGGGCCTCGAGGTGGGACTCGTTCAGCTTGCGCAGCGTATCCAGCAGATCGCGCTGCTGGTCCGGCTGCATGCCCGCCGGAGGAGCGAGATTGAGAATCGGACTCCGGCCCGGGCGGAAGGACGTCCCCTGATAGGCGGCGGGGAGGAAGCCCTGGCCGTACACCGCCGGTCCCGACCGGATGCCGCCTTCCAATAAAACCACAAAACCAGGCAGGTTCTGGTTTTCGGTGCCGAGACCGTAGAGAATCCAGGACCCCAGGCTCGGCCGGCCGATCCGGGCCCAGCCGTTGTGGATCAAGAACTGCGCCTGGGAGTGGGTGAAGCCTTCGTGATAACAGGAGCGAATTACGGCCAGGTCATCGGCTCGCTGCGAGGTATGGGGGAACAGATCCGATATTTCGAGACCGGACTGGCCGTACTTCCGGAAGGTTCTCTTCGAGCCGAGGATCACCAGATCCTTGAATTTGCCGTTCTGGAAATCTTCATCGCCGAAGCTCCCGGGCGGGTGCTGGCCGTGGAGTTTCGTGAGCAGCGGTTTCGGATCGTAGGTGTCGACCTGGCTGGGCCCGCCCTGCATGAACAGTTGGATCACCCTCTTGGCCGTAGCGGCAGGGCTCGCAGCGGCGGTTCGATGGAACAAGTCCAGGGCGGCCAGCCAGCCGATGCCGAGGCCCGACTCTTGCAGGAACTTGCGGCGGGAGTCGTCAGTCGACATAGATGAACTCACTCATATTGAACAGCAAGAGGCACAGCCGCTCCAGAGAATTCCGCTGGAGAAAATCGAGGGCCGTCTGGCGTTCGGCGGCGGTCGGGGGCCGTCCGAAGGCCAGCCGCCACCCCGTGTCTACCGAGGCTTCCGGACTCTCACCGGCCTGCTTCTGGATGCGGGAAGCGAACCGCGCGGCCTGCGCTACGGCGGATTCGCCGTTCATCAGCGCCAGCGCCTGGGGCGCTACGGTGGAGCTTTCGCGCCTCGGGCAGCTTGTGGCGGTATCCGGGGCATCGAAGATTTGCAGCAGCGGCAAGGTGAGGGACCGCTTCATCTGCAGATAGACGCTGCGGCGGTTGTGCTCGGCCGGGTCCGGGTTGGCGGGCCACAGTTGGGGCATGCGCGCGGCCAGGATCTCTTCCCGGGTGAGCGGCGGAATCACCCCCACGCCGCCCATTTTGAGATTCAGAGTGCCGGCCACCGCCAGTATGGTATCGCGTATGGCGTCGCCGTCCAGCCGGCGGCGGTTCATCCGGCTGAGACAGAGATTCTGCGGATCCTTTGGGAGGCTTGCCGCGGCGGCGACGCTGGAAGACCGGTAGGTATTTGACAGCAGGATCAAGCGGTGCATCTGCTTGAGGCTCCAGCCGCGGTCGGCGAACTCCACGGCCAGCCAATCGAGCAGCTCCGGATGCGTCGGCGCTTCTCCCTGGCGGCCGAAATCATTGGGCGTCCTGACGATCCCCTGGCCGAAGTGGCCCTGCCAGAGACGGTTCACCATCACGCGTCCTAAGAGCGGCTGGTCCGGAGAGGTCAGCCACAGGGCGAGGGCCTTGCGGCGCTGGGGAACAAAGAGAACCCCCTGCGGCTCGTCGATGGGCGGACCGGGGTTCAGCGCCGCGAGGTACCCGGGCTCGACCTTCTCGCCCTTGTTCTTGAAGTCGCCGCGGAGGAGAATGTGGGTGTCGGGCACCACTTCCTCATGGGCCAGGACGTGGGCCGAGGGATATCGTTCGGGGGCCCTCAGGTAGGCCTCGCCGAGGCGTTGCAGAAGGACGGCTCGTTGCGGGTCCGGGGGCGGAGGTGGAGGGGCGTCCTCGACCTCGGCGCGACGCCCGCGCCCGCCGCGGCCCGCCATCTGCTTCAGGATCTGCGCCTGGGCGAGTAACGGAAAGTTGCGCGTGTTGGTTTGAACGTCGAACAGACTCACCAGTGGAATCTCGCGCTCCACGCTGCCGGCAAACAGCGCCGTCATCCGATAATAATCGCGCTGGCTGATGGGGTCGAACTTGTGATCGTGACAGCGCGCGCAGGCCACCGTCAGTCCCAGAAATGCCGCGCCTACCGTATCCACGGCATCGGCCTGCCATTCGGCGCGGAATTGGTCTCCGTAATAGGTGAACTCAATGGGAAAAGAGCCGAGGGTGAACAGACTGGTGCCGATTCGCCGGTTGACGTTTTCCGCCTTCTCCTTCGGAAGCTTGAGCGTTCCTTCCAGATCCATATTGGTGGACCACAGCTCGTCGGCGGCGATCTGTTCCTGCACAAAGGTGTTATAGGGTTTGTCCGCATTGAAGGAGCCGATGACGTAATCGCGATAGCGCCAGGCGGTCACGAAGAAGTGATCGGTCTCAAATCCGGAGGTGTCGGCATAGCGCACCAGGTCCAGCCAGTAGCGTCCCCAGCGCTCGCCATAGCGGGGCGAGGCCAGCAAGCGCTCGATGAGCTTTTCGTAGGCGTCGGGGGAGGCGTCGTTGACAAACTGCTCCACCTGCTCGGGCGTGGGCGGCAAGCCGTGCAGATCGAAATAGGCGCGGCGGACCAAGGTCCGGCGGTCGGCCTCCGGCGCTGGGCGTAATCCGTTCTGCTCGATCTTGGCGAGAATAAACGCGTCAATCGGATTCCGGACCCAGCCGGCATTCTGCACCGCCGGCGGCGAGGGCCTCACCGGCTTGCGAAACGACCACCAGGAGGCCGCGGTCGCGGTGGACGCCGCTTCCCAGCGCGCCCCGGCGTTGATCCAGTCGCGCAGGACGGCTACTTCGGAAGGCGTGAGCGCGGTCTTGCCGGGGGGCATCTGCAGCTCGCCTTCGCGCTTGACCGCCTTGTAGAGGAGGCTTGCCTCGGCATTGCCGGGTACGACGGCGGGGCCGCGCTTGCCGCCCTTCAGAATGGCTGGCCGCTCCCGCAGGTCGAGGCCCGACGTGCGGAGGTCGCCGTGGCAGGTCAGGCATTTTGACTGGAGGAGGGAGGGGGCGGACTGAGCGAATACGAGGGCCGGGAAGCATCCGAGGACTAGCACGTACCGCACGTTCCTACGATATCAGATCCGCCCTGCTACCCTCGTGAGAGTGGTCGGCCGATGTACTCGAGCTGCTCCTGCCGCCGTTGTGCGCTTTGCGCGCCGAAGTGAAGTTCACCGAGCACCACCCAGGGCAAGTACACAGGGGTAACTTCGGCAAAGCGTGGAGGCAAGGCCTGATCGCCGCGGAAGTACGCAACAACGACGTTGGTGTCCACCAGGACACTACCAGCCGTGTTCATTGATCTGCTCGCAGCCTTCCTCTATGAACCGCACCAACTCGTCGGCTTCTTCCGGCGAGAGACATCCAAAGGTGCGGGCGAGGGCCGCTTCCCGCTCTTCCTTGCTGATCGGCTGGAGTTGCCGGATGTAATTGGCGGCCATTTCCAGCCTGTCCGGCGGCAGCGACTTCAGCTCCTCGACGAGTTTTCGAGACGGCTCACTAAGGTACACCGGCCCGATCGCCTTGGCAAGCAACGCCAGGAGTCTTAGAAGCTGATGTCCATTCTCGCCCGGCTCAGTAATTAAGACCCGGGGAAGTGTCTCAGCTATCTTGGCACGGAGGGCCCGAACTCCCGGGGACGATCCAGCCGCCGCCGACCACCAAGTCGCCCTGGTAGAATACCGCCGCTTGGCCCGGGGTGATGGCACGCTGGGGCGTGTCGAACTCCACGTCGACCAAGCCCGGATCCCCGGTTGGCCGCACCGTTGCCGCCGCCGGCGTAAAGCGGTGCCGGATCTTGGCCTCCAGGCGCAGCGGCGACTCCAGGCGGTCGAGGGCGATCCAGTTCACGTCGCGCGCCTGGAAGGCTCGGCGCAGGAGCAGGTCGCCGGATCCTACCACTACCTGCTTCTTCACCGGCTCGATTCCGATCACGTACAGGGGCCGGCCGGTCGCGATCCCCAGGCCCTTGCGCTGGCCGACGGTGAAATGATGAATCCCCGCATGCTCTCCCAGCACTTGGCCGTCCTCGGAGACGACCTCGCCGGCCGTGTTGGTCATCTTGTCCGCGAGGTAGATCTCGACGAAGCGGGCGTAATCGCCGTTCGGGACGAAGCAGATCTCCTGACTCTCGCTCTTGTCCGCCACCGGCAAGCCCAGCTCGGCCGCCAGCCGCCGGACCTCCGTCTTGCGCATCGCCCCCAGCGGAAACATCGTGTGGGCAAGCTGTTCCTGGGTCAGACCGAACAGGAAATAGGACTGGTCCTTGGACTCGTCGACGCCTCTGCGCAGCAGGTAGCGGCCGCCCGCCGGGTCGCGCTCCACGCGGGCGTAGTGGCCGGTGGCGATACGCGTGGCGCCGATCTGCCGGGCCGTCTCCAGGAACTGGTCGAACTTGATGAAGTTGTTGCAGAGCGTGCAGGGAATGGGGGTGCGGCCGGCCAGGTAGTCGTCGACAAACGGCGCGACCACCTCCCGCTCGAAGCGCTCCTCGAAGTTGACCACGTAGTAGGGAACGCCCAGGTGCTCGGCGACGAGGCGCGCGTCGTAGACGTCG
>JBGOUV010000513.1:0-4014 GCA_041477815.1 Terriglobia bacterium
ATTGGCCCAGATGCTGGCCGGGTCGATGCTGAGGGCGCGCAGGTAGTATTCATCGGCTTCGGCGAGATTGCCCTGGAAGAGAGCATTCTGGCCGATGAAGACCAGGGTGCGGGAGTCGTCGGGGTGGCGGGCCAGGGCGGCCAGGAGAACTTCTCTAGCGGTATCGTGCAGGCCGACGTGGAGCAGGATCAGGCCCTGCCACACCTGAGCCTGGAGGCAGCCCGGGTTAGCGCCGAGAGCCTCGCGGAGAAGGCGCAGGGCGGCGCGGTTTTGGAAGCGCTTGGCCGGGGTCCACAGCACCTGGCCGCGGACGCACTTGGCCTCGGCGTTGTTGGGATCGAGGGCCAGGGCGCGGCGGAGAGCCTGGTCGGCGCGGCGGAACCACTGCGGCCCGGGCTCGAAGGTAACTGCCATCTGGACACAGGCCTCCGCCAGCCGCGCCCAGGCGTCGGCGAAGTTGGGATCGAGCTGGGTGGCCTTCTCCAACATCTCGATGGCCGTATGCATGTCCCAGCGGTTCAAGCGCGCCAGCCGCTCCATGGCGCGGAGGAAAAACTCGTAGGCCTCGCTGTTGCGGGTGGGAGGGACCGGGGTGGGAGTGGAGGCTGCGGTGGCGGGCTTGCTGCCGAGGGCGCGGGCTACCGCGTCAGCGAGATCGTCCTGCAGCCCAAACAGGTCCACCATGTCCGACTCATGCTTACCGGAGAGCAGCGTGGACCCGTCGGCGGCGTTCCAGGCCTGCACGTGGACGCGCAGGCGCTGGCCGAGGCGCTGAATGCTGCCGTCGACCAGGATATCCACGTTCAGCTCGCGGGCGGCCAGGCCGGGATCGGCGCCGGGACGCGCGTAGCGCAGCACCGCGCTGGTGGGCCGGACCAGCAGCGTACCGCCGGCGCTGAGGTGGTTGACCACGGCGTCGGCCAAAGCGACACCCAGGTAGTCGTCCTCGGGGTTCGGCGTGAGAAGACGGAAGGGGAGCACCGCCACCGCGCGTTTATCGGACACGGCCGGCGGGGCCGTGCCCATCTCCAGGTCCCGAATGAGATTGGTGAGGTCGACCTGCACCTCGCGGGCCGACTGGTAGCGGGCGGCAGGCTGTTTCTCGAGCAGCTTCCGGATGATGCGGGCGAGTTCGGCCGGAACCCGGGAGGCGGGCAGCGGCGGGGCCGGGTCATTGAGAATCTGGGCCATCAGCGAGGAGGAAGTGGGGCCGGGATGAGGGCGATGTCCGGCGGCCAGCTCGTAGAGCACGATGCCCAAGGAGAACAGGTCGGAGCGCGCATCGACCGTCTCGCCTCGGAACTGTTCGGGGGCCATGTAGGCGAGGGTGCCGGCGATCTCCGGCGGGGCTTCGGACGGCGCGGCGGACCGGAGGGTGAGCGTCACGGTCTCATCGGCTAGGCGCCGGGCGATGCCGAAGTCGAGCAGCTTCACGCGGCCGTCTGGCTGCAGCATGACATTCTCGGGCTTGATGTCGCCATGAATAACGCTCTGGGCGTGGGCGGCGGCCAAGCCTTCGGCCACCTGGGCTCCCACCCGCGCCAGCGGACGCGGGTCCATGGCGCCCATCCGCAGCGCTTCCCGCAAGGTCTGGCCGGTGACCAGCTCCATGACGATGAAGATGTGGCCGTCTACCTCGGCCACCTCATAGATCGTGGTGATGCTGGGATGGTTGAGGGCGGAAGCGGCCTGGGCCTCCTCGAGCAGGCGCTCGCGGTAGTCGGACCGGCCGGCCATCTCGGCGTTGAGGAGCTTGAGGGCCACGGGCCGGCGGAGCCGTTCGTCCCGGGCGCGATAGACCACACCCATGCCGCCTCGGCCCAGTTCGGCTTCCACTCGGTAGTGTGAGATGGTATGGCCAACCATGTCGAGAGCTATTCTAGCGCAGGGGCGGAGCGGCGGGTGGCGGCGGCGCCGGCGGCGGCGGCCAGCAAGGCGGCGACGGCGACTGCGACCAGGGGAATGGTGAAGCTGGCGGTCAGCTTGGTGATGCGTCCGACGGCCCACATGGCCAGGGCGCCAGCGAGCGAACCGGAGCCGCCCAAAAGTCCGGCGGCGGTGGAGATGTGGGTCGAGGAGACCTCCTGGGCCAGGGTCAGGTAGACCGGAAGCCAGACCCCCACGGCGAAGTTGGTCACGATCAGGGCGGCGATGGCCGGCCGCAGCGGCAGCAGCGGGACGGCGGCGGAGAGGAGCAGGAGGGCGGAGGCGGCGGTGAGGACCAGGCGGCGGGAGGTGAGGACGTGGAGTCCATAGCGGGCCAGAAGCGTGGCGGCCGCGCCGGAGGCCAGGTAGCCCAGGTCCAGGCCGACGTAGATGGCGGTCAGGATGACGCTGAGTTGGGCGCCAGGGTCCAGGTGGCGCTGCTGGACGAAGTAGGTGGGGAGCCAGTTCACGTGGAAGTAGAGGAGGGGGTTCACCAGGATGGTTACGGCGAAGACTCGCCAGAATTGGGGGGTGCGGAGGATTTGCGCGTAGCTGGAGAAGCGGCTCCCGGACGGTCGCGGTGCGGAGCTGGGCAGGGAGCGGGAGAAGGTGAGCCAAGCGGCGAACCAAACCGCGCCTAGCAAGCCTACTGCTACGAAGGCGTAGCGCCAGCCCCAGAGCGCGGTGATACCCAGGATGGAGGCGGGGGCGATGAGAGCGCCTATGGAGGTGCCGCTGGTGAAGATGCCGTTGCCCAGGGGGCGGTCCTGGGGCTCCAGAACTTGGGAGACGATGCGCAGGGCGGCGGGCCAGTTGACCGACTCCATCACGCCCAGCAGGAGGCGGAAGAAGATCAGGCTCCAGAAGCCGGTGGACAATCCGGTGAGGGCGCAGGCGGCGGACCAGGCCAGGACGCCCAGGCCGTAGGCCCAGCGGAGGTTCGAGCGGTCCAGGATCAGGCCGATGCCGAACTGCGAGAAGGTGTAGGCGTAATAGAAGACCGCGAAGAGCCAGCCCAGTGCTTCATTATCGAGACCCATCTCCTTCTGGATTATGGGGGCGAGGATGCTCAGCGTCTGGCGGTCGAGGTAGTTGAGCGTGGTGGCCAGGAACAGCAGAATGCAGATGCCCCACTTGGAGAGCCAGGCGCGCATTTTAACGGGGAGCGGGCGTGTAGCGATCGCGCAGGGCGATGAACTCGAGCACGCGCCGGTGGTAGGGATTGAATTCGGGGTCGGGGATGCCGTGCGGGGGCACGGCCGGGGTCCCGTAGCCGGTCTGGAACATGTCGTGGTGGTAGATAAGGTACACCCCGAGCTGCCAGACCTGGTAGATCTGGACGATCTGGTCGAAGGGGTAGGTCGTATCCGGAGGGCCTCCGAAATTGGGGGTGCCGTTGCGGGCGGGCTCGTTGTCGACCACGGGTTTGCGGTAGCGCTGGAGCAGGTACTCCAGCTCGCGGGGGGCGATCTCCCAATGGCGGCCGGCGTTCTGGCGGGAGGTGTGGGGGCTGAGGTAGTCGAAGGCCTCGTTCTGGGCGCGGTCGCCGAGGATGCCGCTGCCGCCGGGAGAGCTGCTCACCAGGCGCCGGGGGTCGGCGGACTTGATCGTCTTGACATGTTCCAGGGTGCGGTCGGTGAACTCGTTCCAGATCTGCATCGTGACGTTGCGGTAGGGGAGAAGCTCCTTGGCCAGGGCGGCGACGGCACGGTCGGCGGCGGCCGGCTCGAGGCGCACATTGGCGTGCCAGCTTTCCTGCGCGAACAGGACCAGCTCGACGACCATGCCCAGGGAGTTGGCGTCGGTGAGGATCTCCTTGAGGCGGGCCACGTGAGGCTGGCGCAGGCGGCCGTCGGGGTAGTAGAGCGTGCAGTCGTCGCAGACGTCGGCGTAGCCGCGTCGCGAGTCCCACTGGGCCCAGATGCGCAGCGCGTTGATCCCGTAGCGGCGAAACTTCTCCATCCACTGCTTACGCTCGGCGGAGCTCTTGTTGAACGCCGGATTGTAAATGGCATGGAAGAAGGTGAGGCCGGTGAAGGGGAAGGGCTTGCCGTCCAGCAGGAAGCGGGTTCCCGCAGCGCTGATGAC
>JBGOUV010000525.1:0-3836 GCA_041477815.1 Terriglobia bacterium
CACATTCGATGCGGACGAGTTCGAGGGAGCCCTGGTAGGCTTCCGGCCACCGTTCGAAGGACGTCGCCACCGCCTTCCATCCGGTGGACTCATCAAACTGACCGGCCAGTGGCTGGCCCAGCGGCAGCGGCGTAATCACCAGCAGGTCATTCATTTTAGTTCGGGCCAGCATGGCTACCTGGTCGTATTGCTTAACCCGGCGCGCATTCGAGAGCACGCCGGAGAGCAGCGACAACAGGCCCACCACGGCAATGGCCATGAGGGCGGTGGCTACGATCATCTCCAGGAGGGTGAAGCCTCGATCCGCGCGACGCCTCACTTCGGCTCCCCAATCTCCGGCACGCCGGTCAGGGGGTTCATCTCCACCGTAAGCGTGCGACCCCGGTTGGTCCGCAACGGCAGGCGCATCCGCGGCACGGGCACGCCGGGCAGCAACACCAGTCGCCGCAACGACTGGTCGCCCGCCTCGGGCGCCGGGATCTCCACCCCCTCCACCAGGTCCAGGCTCTTTTCCCAACCGCCGTCGGCCGACAGCGCTCGCAACCGCTTGGTTTCGACGACCACCTCTATCGGGAACTGCTCGCGTTCGACTCGTTCGCGGGCGGCGTTAATGAAGGCGGCGACGCGGCGGCCGGAAGACTGCAACTTGACGCCGTCCAGACCGCCCACCACGGACGGGAACGAGATGGCCATGATCATGCCGGCCAGGGCCATGGCCACCATGAGCTCGAGCAGCGTCAAGCCGCGCCGGTCACTTCCAACTGACGATATCCGCATTCACTCCTTCGCCATCGGGTTTGCCATCGGCCCCATAACAGATGAGGTCGGGCTCAGGACCGTGGTCGCCGGGGTACTTGTAGACGTAGGGATTGCCCCAAGGATCGTTGGGGATGTCCTTGCCCAGGTACGGACGCACTGCGGCCAAGCCCTCTTCGGTGGTGGGAAACCGGCCTTTCTCGATGTGGTGGGTCTGGAGAGCGGCGGCCAGCGCCTCGATCTGGGTCCGGGCGGCGGTCATGCGGCCCTTGTCCACGGCCGGCGACAGCCGCTGGTAAGCCACGGCCGAGAACAGGGCGATGATGGTGATCACCACCAGCATCTCGATCAGGGTGATACCGCGCTTCTGGCGATTTCTTTTCCGGTCTCTCATGTCCCTCACCTACATGGCGATTTCGTTGATGCTGGTGATGGCCAGCATGATACTTAAGATCATAGCGCCAACCACCAACCCCATAAAGAGAATCACCAGCGGCTCGAACAGCGCGGTAAAGCGTTTGACGGAATCGCGGGTGTCCTTCTCGTAGATGTCGGCCATGCGGGCGAACATTTGATCCAGCTTTCCGGTCTCTTCGCCGACGCTCAGCAGGTGCGCCGCCAGCGGCGGGAACTGGCCCGACCGGCGCAGCGGCCCGGCGATGCCCTCGCCACGCTTCACCCCCTGGGCGACGCTATCGAGCGAGCGGGCCATGATCTTGTTGGCCAGGATGGCCCGGGCGATCCCGATAGCCTGCACCAGCGGCACGGCGGCGGCCACCAGGGTGGCCATGGAGCGGGCGAACCGCGCCGTCTCCGCCTTGCGCAACGCGATTCCCAGCAGCGGGACGCGCAGGCGCAGACGGTCCCACGCCAGCCGCCCGGCCGGGGTCCGGATATAGGCGCGCGCGGCCGCCAGCAGCGCCACCAGGCCTCCGATGGCCACCAGGCCATAGGTCTTCACCACCTCGCTCACCCGCATCAGGATCTGGGTCGGCACCGGCATGGGTATCCGGGATTCGGTGAACACCTGGGCAAAGCGAGGAATCACAAAGTTCAGCAGGATAAAGATGGACGCGCTCCCCACCAGCGTCAGCAGCGCCGGGTAAATCATGGAGCTGACGATGTAGCTGCGCAGCTCGTCCCGGGACCGCTCGAACTCGGCCAGACGGTCGGCCACTACGGCCAGCGACCCGGAAGCCTCCCCGGCCCGTATCATGTTGACGTATAACTCGGAGAAGTACTCGGGGTGGCCCGCCAACCCGTCAGCCAGCGAACGCCCCCCCTTGATCGACCGCAAAACCTCGCCAATGATCTCCCGAAACTGCGGCCTTTCCGTCAGCTCGGAAGTAATAGCCAGCGCCCGATCCAGCGGCACCCCGGAGTTGAGCAAAGTGGAGAGCTCCTGGGTAAAGAACAGAACGTCCCGAGCCCGCTTGGCACGCCCGAACTGCGGCAGCCGGATCGCCCTGGCGCCTCCTCCCTTGCCGGGGTGGACGGCGATCGGCGTCAGCCCCCGGCGCTGTAGCTCGCGGGCGACGGCGCGGTCGGTCTCGCCGTCTAGGGTCCCGGACCGGACCTTGCCGTCCGGAGCCAGGGCGCGATAGGTGAAGGAGGTGGCCACGGTCCTATGGCTAACAGACGCTGCGGGGGGGGAGAAAGACGAATGCCACCATTAAATAAGAAGTGTTATCATGATGCCATGGTACGAACGCAGGTTCAGTTGGTCGAGGAGCAGGTGGCCGCTCTGCGACGGATCTCGGCCGAGACGGGACGGTCCATGGCCGATTTGGTTCGGGAGGGCGTGAAGCTTTGTCTGGAGGCGCACAAGCGCCCCTCGCGGAGGAGTTGGTGCGACGGGCGTTGAGCATCGTGGGCAAGTACTCGTCGGGACCGGGAGATGTAAGCGTCAACCACGACGAATATCTGGCGGACATCTACAAGTCTTGATGGTATTTGTCGACTCGTCGGCCCGTATGCGGTAGCCAATCGAGAAGAAGAGTTGCATTCTCGGGCGGCTGAGGCGTGGCGCCGGTTGTTGGCGGATCAGGCCGTGCTGCTTACGACCAACTACGTGTTGTTGGAGACGAGCGCGCGGGTGCAGCGGCGGCTGGGTATGGAAGCGCTGCGAGACTTCGAGACCAGCGTCGTGCCCCTGCTGCACGTGGAGTGGGTGGATCAGGAGCGGCATCGATTCGGCGCCCAGGCCGTGCTGTCAGCCAATCGGAGGAAGCTGAGTCTGGTGGACTGCGTGAGCTTCCAGGTCATGCGCGAAACTGGAATCCGGACCGCGTTCTGCTTCGACGAGCACTTTCGGGAGCAAGGGTTTGACGTCATCCGCTGATCAGAACTCCTGGGTGACGCGCATTACCTCGTCCACCGTGGTGACCCCCCGGCCGATCTTCTCCCAGCCGTCCTCGCGCAGATTGCGCATGCCGTGGTTCCTCGCCGCCACCGTGAGCTGCCCGGCGTCGGCGTTGGCCATGACCAGGCTGCGCAGCTCCTCGTGCATCTCCATCAGCTCGAAGATGCCGACCCGGCCGGTGTAGCCCGTATTCATGCAGTGCGAGCAGCCGGCGCCCCGCCACGACTCCACTTGCGCCCCTTCGGGGGACTTCACCAGTCCCTCGGAACGAAGACAGTGGCGGCAGATCTGCCGGACCAGCCGCTGCGCCAGCACCGCCACCACCGACGAGGTGATCAGGTAGTTCTCCACCCCCATATCGGTCAGACGTGTAATAGCGCTTGGAGCATCATTAGTATGCAATGTGGAGTAAACGAAATGGCCGGTGAGGGCCGAGCGGATGGCGATGTCGGCGGTCTCGCGGTCGCGGATCTCGCCCACCATGATCACGTCCGGGTCCTGGCGGACGATGTGCCGCAGCCCGGCGGCGAAGGTCAGGCCGATCACCGGGTTCACGTGGATCTGGTTGATACCGTCCATCTGATACTCGACCGGGTCCTCGATGGTGATAATCTTCTTGTCGGGCAAATTGATGCGCTTGAGGGCGGAGTAGAGGGTGGTCGATTTCCCGCTGCCGGTAGGGCCGGTAACCAGCAGGATGCCGTGCGGCAGCGACGTG
>JBGOUV010000317.1:0-8108 GCA_041477815.1 Terriglobia bacterium
ATGAAGACGCGGCCGATGCGGCCGGGCAGTTTCGCCCGTTCTTCGCCGCGTCTTCAACGGAGCGGATGCCGCGGCGCCCTCGGGGATCCGCTCCCTTACGGTCGCGGTTCGGTGCAGTCTAATACAGCTTATGCATGAACCTGCCAAGACCGCTCTCTTTTGCGCCGCCGCCGTGGGTCTGGCCATCGCTGCTGCCGTGGTCGAGCCCGGCTCGAAGCCCCCGGAGATTTTCAGCGATCAGGGGGAGGTTTTCTTTCCGCGACTGACCGACCCCCTGGCCGCCAAGGTCCTCGAGGTCGTCGAGTACGACGACGCCACCGCCACCGCCCGCCCCTTCAAAGTGGAGTTCAAGCGCGGCAAGTGGACCATTCCGTCTCATTACAACTACCCAGCCGACGCCAAAGACCGCCTGGCCAAGACGGCCGCAGCCCTGGTAGATCTGAAGAGGGACCAGGTCCGCTCCGACCTCGCCGAGGACCACGCCAAGTACGGCGTCATCGATCCGCTCGACCAGAAGGCCACCAGCCTGCAGGGCCGCGGCAAGCGCGTCACCTTGCGCGACGAGCCAGGCGGCGTTCTGGCCGACCTGATCCTGGGCCACGCGGCGACGGAGAAACCCGGCTACCGCTACGTCCGCCTGCCCGGCCAGAAGCGCACCTACGCGGTCAAGACCGAAGCCGACCCGTCCGCCAGGTTTGAAGACTGGATCGAAAGCGACCTCCTAAAGGTGACGGCGGCGCAGATCAAGAGGATTACCATCCACAACTATTCGATCAACGAGCAGCTGGGACGCCTCGAAAACGTCGAGAATCTTCCCCTCACCCGGGACGGCGATACCTGGAAGCTGGCCTCCGGCGAAAAGATCAACACCGGCCGCGTGCAGTCGCTGCTGTCCTCCCTGACCCGCCTCCGGATCGCAGGCGTGCGGCCCAAACCGCCCCACATGACCGCCGACCTGAAGACCACCGGTTCCTTCCAGATGTCCATGGAGTCGATGGTGTCCTTGCGCCAGAAGGGCTTTTTCATCACCCCCGACGGACGGCTGCTGTCGAACGAAGGCGAAGTCCTGGCCGAGACCAACGACGGCGTAGTGTATACTCTCCGCTTCGGCGAGATTCTCACCGGCCAGGGCGAGAGCAAGGAAGCCAAGGACGCCAAGTCCGCCGCCAAAGCCGAAGGGGGCGAGAGCCGCTACCTGTTCGTCACCGCGGGCGCTGCCCGCGAAGCCACCGAGACCGGCCAGCGCCAGGCCCGCGACCTGACCAACCGCTTCGCCGACTGGTACTATGTAATCTCCGGCGCCGACTTCAGCAAGCTGCGGCTGCGGCGCAAGGATCTGGTGCGGTAGCGCGAGGGCAGAACGGAGTTACTGCTTGACGCCGCCGACGTAGACCGCCTGGATCGTCCGGGTATTGCGAATGTCGCTCAAGGGATTCTTGTCGAGGACGATCAAGTCGGCGGCCTTGCCCTTCTCCAGCGTGCCGTAGTCCTTGCTGACGCCCAGGTAGTCGGCGGCGTTCTTGGAGGCCGATTGGATCACCTGCATGGGGGTCAGGCCGGCCTGGACCATCAGCTCCATTTCCCAGTGCTCGAAGAAGCCCTGGAAGCGGGCGGGCGGTCCGGTGTCGGTGCCGAAGCCGATGCGGATGCCGGCGTCGAAAAGTTTCTTCAGGTTGCGCGAGGCCTGCTGGAAGAACTGCTTGTTTTTCTCGAAGTCGGGATCGCCGGCGACCTTGTTGCGGAAGGGGTCGCTCTTCACGGTCTTGATGATATCGGGCGCGACGGCGCGGGTGAAGAAGGGATCGTCGAGCCAGGCGGGGGAGGTGGCGTAGACGTAAGTGGATTGCTCCCGGGTGAGAGTGGCGATGGCGGTGGCGTTGTTTTTCTTGAGCTTGGCGATGAGGTCGGCGTCGACCTCGGCGTCGCGGACGCTGTGGGCCAGGGCGTCCACGCCGGCGTCGAGCAGGCGCTTGGCGTCGCGCAAATAAAACATGTGCGCCGCCGCTTTGAGCTTGTGCTTATGGGCCTGGTCGATGACCGCGCTATAGATCTCGGGGGAGAGCGCTGGATAGCGGCCGAGGTGGTCATCCACCCACATCTTGATGAGGTCGACCCGCTGCTTGGCCATCTCGTCCACATACATACGGGCCTGGGCGGCGGTCGCGACCTCGAAGGGGACGCCCTGGTTGCCGGGAAGAATCGAAGGGTAGCCCTTGATGCCGGTGAAGCCGCGGCCGGCCGAATAGACGCGGGCGCCGTTGACCTGGCCGCCGCGCTGGCGGTCGCGTATCCGGACCATCAAAGCCGGGTCGACGTCGGAGCCCATGCTGACCACGCTGGTCACGCCGTACGAGGCGTAATTGCGGAGCTGGGATTCGATGTTGTCCGGCGTGAAATTCTCCTTGGCTTGGGCCAGGCCCTTGGTCACGCCCACGTGCGCATGGAGATTTATAATACCCGGCATGACGGTCTTGCCCGCGAGGTTGACGACGTTGGCCCCGGCGGGGGCCTTGACGTTGCCGCCGATCTCGCGGATACGGCCCCCGGCGATGACGATGGAAACGTTGGTGAAGGGCTGGCGGCCGGTCCCATCGATCAGGGTGACGTTCTGGAGCACGGTGACCTGCGCGGACAGGGACCAGGCGACGACCGAGAGAAACAGAGGCGGTTTCATAGCGTTACAGAATAACATAGGGGTATGCGGAGAACGTGGCTGGTACGGCTGGGCGCGGCGTCGGCGGCATTGCTGGCTTGGGGGCAGGATACGCGGGAGGGCTACGTGCTGGCGCCCGGGGCGGGGGAGGTTCTGCAGCGGGCCAGCGGCCAGATCGTGATCAAAGCCAGCCCCCGGACCGGGTCGCCGCGGCTGGCCGTGGGGACCCAGACGCTGCGGCCCGGGGCCGGGATCGCGGTGCACCAACACGTGGGAGCCGATGAGGTACTGGTAGTGCAGAAAGGAGCCGGCTTGGTGCTGGTGAATGGCCGGAAGCTGGCCGTGGAGCCGGGAGCAGCGGCGTTCGTGCCCGCCGGAGCCTGGCATGGGGTGGAGAACGCAGCGGAGCTGGAGATCCTGTGGATCGTGTCGCCGCCGGGTCTGGAGGACTTTTTCCGAGAGACCGCCGGGCGCGCGCTGACGCGGGACCAGATGGCGGAGATCGCGCGGAAGCACGGAACGAACTTTTCAGCGCCGAACACCGCACCGCGACCGTAAGGGAGCGGTTTCTTCGTGTGTCCGAACCAACCGCTCCCTTACGGTCGCCGCTCGGTGCTGGCGCGGCGTACCATTTCTGCCAGAACGGGTTCCTGTTCGGGCAGAACCGTGCGCAGGTCCAGCAACAGTCGTTCCTTCTCCACTCGCACGATCACAGGGGTCGCACCGGTGCGCAGCCGGTTCTCGCTGGCAGTCACCGAGGAAGTCTCTATCGCGATCAACGTAGTGGGAAGCTCCATGGCCGGGGTGGACCCGCCGCCAATCACCGACCGGCCGGAGATCAATGCAGCCTTCACGCCGGGGATGCTGCTGAGAAAAAGAGCGGCCCGTCCGCGGATTTGCTCCTCCGTCTGGGCCAGCATGGCCAGAATCGGGATGCGGTCGTGCCGGCCGAGCAGGTAGTCTCGCAGGGTGGCGCCGAGCGCGGCGTAGGTTAGCTTGTCCACCCGGAGCGCGCGGAACAAGGGGTTGCGGCGGATCCGGGCAATGGCGTCCTTGTTTCCGGCCAGGATGCCGGCCTGAGGGCCTCCCAGGAGTTTGTCACCGCTGAACGTTACCACGTCCACGCCGGCGGCCACGCTGTCTGCGACCAGCGGCTCGCGCTCCAGGCCGTAGGCGGTGAGATCCACCAGACAACCGCTGCCCAGGTCTTCCACCACCGGAACACGGGCTTCGCGTCCCAACTCGACCAGCTCTTCGAGGGAGGGCCGCTCGGTGAACCCGACGATCCGAAAATTACTGCGGTGGACCCGGAGCAGGAGCCGGGTCTGGGGGGTGATGGCGCGGCGGTAGTCGTCGATGCGGGTTCGATTGGTGGCGCCCACCTCGCGCAACGCGGCCCCGCTGCGGACCAGGATGTCGGGGATGCGGAATCCTTCGCCGATTTCGACCAGCTCGCCCCGGGACACGATCACCTCGCCGCCCGCGGCCAACTCATGGAGGGCTAAGAAGATGGCGGCGGCGTTGTTGTTCACCACCACGGCTGGCGCGCCCAGCAGGCGTTCCAGGAGCTGGGTGGCGTGGGTGTCGCGGCGGCCCCGGGCGCCGGCGGCGAGATGGTATTCGAGATTGGAGTAGGAGCCGGCGGTTTCCCGGATCGCCTCCAGGGCCGAAGCGCTGAGGGGCGCGCGGCCCAGGTTGGTGTGGAGCACCACGCCGGTGGCATTGATGACGGCCTGTAAAGATAGGCGGGTGGCGCTCGCCAGGCTTTCGGCTACGCGCTCGGGAAGTTGCGGGAGGGCGTCTTTGACCCGGTCGCCGGCGGCGATGGCGGCGCGCAGGCTTTCGATCGCCTCCCGGGCCGCCGCGAGCAGCAGCTCGCGCGGATACCGGTCCAGCAGCGCCGCCACCGCCGGCTCGCGCAACAATTCGTCCACCGACGGCAGCAGACGGTACTCCTGGGTATGTTGGGCCCGCGCCACGATTCCGATTCTAGCTTGTGAGGGGTGGCAAATGCTGCTACAAAGGAACTTCAGACCATGAGTGTGCGAATTTGCGTGCTGGGCAGCGGCAGCGCCGGGAATTGTACTTTCCTGGCCACCGAGCGCACGCGCCTCCTGGTGGATGTCGGGTTCAGCTTCCGGGAAATCAAAAAACGCCTGAAGACGATCGGCGAGGACGTGGCCCGCATCGACGCTGTGCTCATCACCCACGAGCACTCGGACCACGTCGCCGGCCTGATCACGGTGGCGAAGAGGCTGCGTAAGCCGATCTTTGTGACGCCGCTGACGGAGAGTCGGCTCGACTGGGGCGAGGCCGAGCCCGTGCTCGAAAAATTTCGGGCCGGCGAACGCCTCGTCGTCGGCGACATCGAAGCCGACTCGTTTACGATTCCACACGATGCCGTGGACCCGGTGGCCTTCGCCTTCCGCGTCAACGGACTGAAGCTGGGGGTGGTCACCGACCTGGGGTACATGCCGGAATCGGTCAAGCAGGCCATCCGGGGCTGCCACCTCCTGGTGCTCGAATCGAACCACGATCTGGACATGCTGAAAGTGGGGCCGTACCCGTGGTTTGTCAAGCAGCGGGTGATGAGCCGGGTCGGACACCTGTCCAACCACGCCGTATCACAGTTCCTGGAGGCCGACTACGATCGGCTGTCCGAGGTGCTGGTGCTGGCCCACCTGAGCGAGCAGAACAACCATCCGGAAATTGCCCGCCTCACGGCCGTCGACGCCCTGCGCCTCGCCGGCGCCGAGCGGACCCGGCTGATACTGGCGGAACAGCGCCATCCTACCGAGGTGTTTGAATTTTGAACCGCCGCAATTCACCACCACGACACCAAGGAAGCCAGGATTTCTTGGTGTCTTGGTGTCGTGGTGGTGAAAATGCTTCTTATGGGTTTCTTATGATTCCACGCTACACCCGTCCGGAGATGGCCCGCATCTGGAGCGATGAAAACAAGTTCCGCTCGTGGCTGGAGGTGGAGCTGGCGGCCGCCGAAGCCCTGGCCGAGCTGGGCGAAGTTCCTCCGCAGGCGGCCGCCGCCCTCCGCCGCCACGCCGCCTTCGACACCGCGCGGATTCTCGAGATTGAGCGCGACGTCAAGCACGACGTCATCGCCTTTACCACGTCGGTGGCCGAGAAGATGGCGGCGGCGGGGGCGGCTGACGCCTCGCGCTGGCTGCACTTCGGCCTCACCTCGAATGACGTGGTGGATACGGCGCAGGCGCTCCAGATCCGGGAGGCTTCGGCCCTCCTGGCCCAGGGCCTCCAGGCCCTGCACCAAGCGCTCCGCCGCCGCGCCCAGGAGTTCCGGCACACGGTCTGTATCGGCCGGACCCACGGGGTCCACGCCGAGCCGACGACCTTTGGTCTGAAGCTGGCCCTCTGGTACGCCGAGGTATCGCGGCAGATCGAGCGCTTCGCCGCCGCCCGGGAGGGGATGCGGGTCGGAAAAATCTCCGGGGCGGTGGGGACCTACGCCCACATCGGACCGGATGCCGAAGAACGAATCTGCGCCAAGCTGGGCCTGGAGCCCGACCCCATCTCGAACCAGGTGATCCAGCGCGATCGCCACGCGCACTATCTGGCCGTCCTGGCCCTGATCGCGGCTACCCTGGAGAAGATCGCCCTGGAGGTTCGCCACCTCCAGCGGACCGAGGTCCGGGAGGCGGAAGAATACTTCTCCCAGGACCAAAAAGGCAGCTCGGCCATGCCCCACAAGCGCAATCCGGTCACTTGCGAGCAGATTTGCGGGCTGGCGCGAGTGGTCCGGGCCAACGCTCAGGCTGGGTTCGAGAACATCGCCCTGTGGCACGAGCGGGACATTTCGCACTCGTCGGTCGAGCGTGTCATACTGCCGGACTCTACGACGTTGGTGGACTACCTCCTGACCAAAACTACCCAGTTGGTCGAAAAGCTGCTGGTTTACCCGGCTAGAATGCTTCACAACTTACAGATGACAAAGGGCTTAGTGTTCTCCGGACAGTTGCTTCTGGACCTGGCGGCCCGAGGTGTCCTTCGAGAGCAGGCGTACCGCTGGGTCCAGCAGTACTCCATGCGGGCTTGGGAGACGGGAGAGAGCTTTCGGACCCTCCTAGAAGAGGATCTAGAGATTTCTAAGATATTGACCATAAAAGATTTAGACCAGTCTTTCTCGCTGGATAGGCAGCTCCGCCACGTGGACCGCGTCTTCCAACGCCTTTTCGGACTAGAGTCCTAAGTACATTTTAGGACTCGTAAGTCCAACAGAAATCGAGTACAGTGTTGATACAGGAGCCTTTGGGATGGCAACCAGGCACAGGGCGGCTGCGCGCGACCGGAGCCCGTCACCGGAAGTGGCACGCGTGTTGCTGGTCGAAGACGAAGTTACCGCCCGTCTGACTTTGCGGGCCATTCTCCAGGCGAGCGGGTATTCCGTGGATCTGGCGGGTTCAGCCCCGGAGGCCATGGACAAGATCGAGCAGGGCCAGTACGCGCTGGTGTTGTGCGGGCTGCGCTGCGACGACGATCAGGATGAGTGCCGGCGGGTCATCAACCACGCCCGCGCTCAGGACTACCATCCGGCGACAGCTTACTTGACCGCGTCGGGGGGGGAGAGCCGGCATCCGAGGTCGGGCCGGCTGCTGATTGAGCCGCAGGAGGTTCCGGATCTGCTGTCCAAGATCGCCGACCTGCTGGCCGATCGGGCGGTCGGACGCGAGCGGCGGAACATGCGGCGCCATCGTCCGCTCGAGTTAGCTGCGAACTGAGAGACCCTTACCGCTCCCGCTCATCAAAATTGCGAAGAGAAGCGGCTTGCGCATCTCGCAAGTCCTCATCGGTCCACGAGTTGGACCACTCTATCGGCCTGCCCTGGGCCAATTCGGCAAGTTGTGTTGTCCAATCGATCACATGATTCGCCGCTTCGCGTGGAAGGGTGCGGAGGGAACGGACGAGAGACTCTTCCTTGGCCGTGAGTACCATATCGTTCTCATTGTACTCTCTCCCCGAGCGCGTCCATTCAATTCAACCGCATGGGCGCCCCCGCGGCCCCCTTGCTGCGCTGCGCGGCATCCATGAACGCAAAGATCTCCACCGTCACATCGTTGGGGACGGGCGGGACGCCGGTCTGGAAAAACTTCATCACTTCGACCAGCAGAGACGCGTAGGCAGCGCCTTTTTCAGGCGGGGCCACGACCGTCTTCTTGGGCGTGTAGCCGATGATGCCGTAGTCGCTGCCCGACTTACGCTCGCCCCGGACCGTACCAATGCGCCCACCCTTCCAATGGCCGGTGACCACGTCGGCGCCATCGGTGGAGGTGCGGGTGACCCACTCACAGCCGGGGCCCATCAGGGTGTAGAGGGCTTCGATGGCGTGGATGCCGTACCAGGAAAGATCGAGCTGGTGGTGCTCTTCGAGCGAGGCCGGACCCCAGGTGTACGCGCCGAGGATGTCCAGGCCCTTGAAAGGGGC